>CP136571.1:1663055-1979166 GCA_035192965.1 Fuscovulum sp.
GGTGTAATATACACTGTAGTAGGCAAATTTCAAACGGGGGATGAGGATGCGGGTTCTGTTTACGGGCGGGTCGGGCAAGGCGGGCAAGCATGTGGTGGCCTATCTGGCCGACAAGGGGCATCGCGTGGTGAATGTGGACCGGGTGCCGCTGGGCCACCCTGGCGTGCATGATTTCATCGCCGATATCACCGATGCGGGGCAGATGTTTTCGGTCATGTCGGGCCATGCGGGCTATGACGAACTGGATCAGGGCGCAGCGAAGCCCTTTGATGCGGTCGTGCATTTCGCGGCAATCCCGCGGCTGATGATGACACCGGATACGGAAACATACCGGGTGAACACCCTCGGCACCTATAACGTGATCGAGGCGGCGGTGAAGCTGGGGATCAAGAAGATCATCATCGCCTCAAGCGAGACGACCTATGGCGTCTGTTTCAGCGAAGGCGTGGTCGATCCCAAGGTGCTGCCGCTGGATGAGGATTACGACATCGATCCGATGGACAGCTATGGCATGTCCAAGAAGGTGAACGAGGTCACGGCGCGCAGCTTTCAGCGCCGGTCGGGGTTCGATATCTATGCCCTGCGGATCGGCAATGTGATCGAGCCACAGGAATATGCGACGCTCTTCCCGCCGTTGAAGGACGATCCGGGGCTGCGGCGTCGGATCACCTTCAGCTATATCGATGCGCGCGATCTGGGGCAGATTGTCGACCTTGCGCTTCACAAGGATGGGCTGGGTTGGCAAGTGTTCAACGCGGCCAATGACAGCAATGCGGTGCCGCAACCCAATGCGGAACTGCTGGCGCGGTTCTTTCCGAATGTGCCGCTGTCGCGCGAGGTGGGGCCGAATGAGGGGCTGCTGTCGAACCGTAAGATCCGCGACGTGCTGGGGTTCAAGGAACAGCATGATTGGCGGAAATACGTCTGACCGGGGCCATCGTTTTTGCTAATGGGGGGGGCGGTAAAGGGATAATGCTGCCTGCCCATTCACCTTGGCAAAAATACCCATGCGTCGCGGCCCGCTTGGCGCGCCCTTGAAAAATGGGGCGTTGCGGGGTCTAGGGGGGCGCCATGCGCCCCCCTCGCCTTGCCAAAGCAGCGGTTCAGGCCGGTTCGGCCATGCGCGCGGCCCAAAGCTGTTGGAAGGCCGGGCGGGATTGTGCAGACTCCAGCCAGCGCTGCACTTCGGGAAATTCGGCGATCAGCGCGGCATGGCCTTGGGCATAGCGCAGGCATTCGGCGGTGTTGATATCGGCCACGGTAAAGCGGTTGCCCACCAGCCAGTCGCGCCCGTGCAGATGCGTATTCAGCCGTGCCAGCGGGCGGCGCAGTTTTTCCGCGGCAACCTTCAGGATTGCTTCGCCCATCTCGCCGGCCGGGGCTTGCAGGATTTCCAGTGCCGGTGTTTCCACGGCGGTTGCGGCAAACAGCGCCCATTGGTCCATCAGAGCGCCTTCGGCATCGTCTTGCGGGCCAAGCGCCCCGCCATAGCGGCGGGCGAGGTAGAGCGCGATGGCCAGGCTTTCAGTCAGGATCAGATCGCCGTCCTGCATGGCCGGAATCTGACCCTGCGGGTTGATGGACAGAAAATCAGGCGAGGCGGTGTTCAGTGGCGCGTCTGGTGCATGGGGATCGGGCAGGCGATAGGCCTGAATCACCGGAACATGGGTGAAAGGGGTGCCAGTTTCCAGCAAAAGCCAGAGCGGGCGGGTGGCGCGGGAGCGGTAGACGCCGTGCAGCGTGATCATCGGAAAACCTCTGGGAGCCAGTCTTTCACTGAGCCTATGCCGGGCTTTGCGGATAAAAAAGGGGCATTCGGGGCCGTTTTTGACAGGGATCAAGGCACTTTCGCGGTTTCTGTGGCATGGTGGGCAGATGATCCTGAACCGGAGGTGTGCGATGGACGGCGACGGCAAGACAGGGACCGGCACCGCGCAACCGGTAACGGCGGCGGCGGTCGTGGCAGAGGCGGATGATCGTCCGCAGGGCCCGAGGCAATACCCCAAGGTGGATGCGGATACGATCCGCGCGGCCTTTGAGGGTGGCGTCTATCCCTATGGCCGCGCCCTTGGGCGGCGTACCTATGAGGAGGAAAAGGCCCGGTTGCAGGCCGAACTCCTGAAGCTGCAAATCTGGGCGCAGGAGACGGGCGAGAAGTTCGTCATCCTTTTCGAGGGGCGTGATGCGGCGGGCAAGGGCGGCACGATCAAGCGGTTCATGGAACATCTCAACCCCCGCTATGCGCGTGTGGTGGCGCTGACCAAGCCCACGGAAAAAGAAAAGGGCGAGTGGTTCTTTCAACGCTATATCGCGCATCTGCCGACGGCGGGGGAAATGGTGCTGTATGACCGCAGTTGGTACAACCGCGCGGGGGTGGAGCGGGTGATGGGGTTCTGTTCCCCATCGGAATATCTGGAATTCATGCGGCAGGTGCCGGAGTTGGAGCGGATGTTGGTCCGGTCGGGCGTGCGGCTGCGGAAATACTGGTTCTCGGTCAGCCGCGAGGAACAGCGGCGGCGCTTTGTGGAGCGTGAGACGGACCCGCTGAAACGCTGGAAACTGTCGCCTATCGACAAGGCGAGCCTTGATAAGTGGGAGGATTACACCGAGGCGAAGGAGGCGATGTTCTTCTACACCGACACCGCCGACGCGCCTTGGGTGATCGTGAAATCGGATGACAAGAAGCGCGCGCGGCTAAACTGTTTGCGGCATTTCCTGTCGACGGTGGATTATCCCGAAAAGGATTGGGAGGTGATCGGTGTGCCCGATCCGTTGATCGTAGGGCAGGCCAGTCAGGTGATCCACGGGGCGGGGCATATCCTGGATGCGGCGACCCACCCGGCAATCCGCCGCTGAGGGTGGTTGCAGGCGCGGGGGATGGGGCCTAACTCTGGCGGCAGGTGTGCTGGCTGGGGGGGCGGATGCGGTGGGCGGTGGCGGTTGTGGCCCTGATGGGGCTGGGCGGGCCTGCGGGCGCGCATCCGCATGTCTTCATGGAGACCGCGTTGGAGGTGATCCGCGATGAGGCCGGGCGGGCCGCAGCCTTGCGGGTGACCTGGACGTATGACCCGTTCTTTTCGCTGGTGCTGATCACCGAACGCGGGCTGGACCCGGATGCCGATGGCGTGCTGACCGAGGCCGAGACGGCGGCTTTGCAGGGGTTCGACATGGCATGGGAGCCCGGGTTTCCGGGTGACACCTATGCCTTTGCTGGCGAGCGGGCCTTGGGCCTATCCGCGCCGCGCGATGGGGTGGCGCGCTATGAGGGGGGGCAGATCATATCCTCGCATATCCGCGATCTGTCCGAGCCTGTGGCGGGGCTTTTGGTGGTGAAGAATTATGACCCCACCTATTACACCGAATACACGATCCGCGAGATCACGGCAGAGGGCTGCGAGACCGAGGTGATCGCACCCGAATTGTCTGAGGCAGAGCGGGAGATGCAGGCCATCCTTGCCGAGATCCCGGCAGATGTGGATGTGGAAATGGGCTTTCCCGAAGTGGGTGAGTTGTTTGCGCAAGAGGTGCGGGTGACATGCGGCGCGCCGTGATGCTGGCGGGGCTTGGCGTGGCGGCGGCGCTGGCGCTGGTCTGGGCGCTGGGCGGGCTGGAGATGCTGAGCCGCTGGGCGGCAGAGGTGCAGCGGGCCTTGCAGGCACCGCTGGCGGGGGCGGTGCGGGCGGTGAAGGCGGGTGAGCCTGCGGCCTGGGCGGGGTTGCTGTCGGTCTGTTTCCTGTACGGTCTGGCCCATGCGGCGGGGCCGGGGCATGGCAAGTTTCTGATCGGCGGTTATGGCGTGGCGCGGCGGGTGCGGCTGCTGCCGCTGGCGGGGGTGGCGTTGGCGTCCTCTCTGGCGCAGGCGGGCGTGGCGGTAGCGCTGGTCTATGCGGGTGTGCTGGCCTTGGGCTGGACGCGCGAGCGGATGGTGGGCATGGCCGAAGGGGCGCTGGCCATGGCCAGTTGGGCGGCGATTGCGGCCATCGGGTTGTGGCTGGTCTGGCGTGGCGCGCGTGGGTTTTTGCATGGGCTGCGATCGGAGCAAGTGGCTCAGGACGGCGGGCATGGGCATGACCATGATCATCACCACGAGCACCATCACCACGATCACGGGGCAGAGTGCGGCTGTGGCCATGCCCATGGCCCCACGGTGGAGGAGGTCGCACAGCTGACCGGGTGGCGCGACACGGCGGCGCTGATCGCCAGCGTGGCGGTGCGGCCCTGTTCGGGGGCGCTGTTCCTGCTGATCCTGACCTTTCAACTGGGCATCGGGGCGGCGGGTGTGGCCGGGGCCTTTGCAATGGGGCTGGGCGTGGCGGTGGTGACCATCGGCGTGGCGGTGCTGGCCGTCTGGTCGCGCGAGGGGGCGTTGGCGGGGCTGGGCGAGGCGCGCATCTGGCGCATGATGCCGGTGTTGGAGTTGGCGGCGGGCGCGGTGATCGCGGCGCTGGCCTTGGGGATGTTGGCGGCCCCGGTCTGACGGCGGGGCGGAAAATGACGCATTTTCCGCGGCGTTTTCTGACGCAGAAAACGGACAACTCCTGCGGAGTTGGGTGGCCGCGGGATCGTGGTACACCGCCAGCCATTGGCGGTGGGGGAAAATGTGTCATTTTCCGGCGCGTTTGTCTCGCGTCAGAAAACGCTTGCCCTGCCGCAGATTGCGCTGCGTTGCGGCGAGGGTGGTGTCTTGTCCGTGTCACCCGGTGGGGGTAAGCGGGGGACATGACACAACCCATGACCCATACCGGACACGCGCGGGCGACGCTGGCGCTGGGCCTGCCGCTTATTGGCAGCCATCTGGCGCAGATGGCGCTGCATGTGGCCGATACCGTGATGATGGGCTGGTACGGGGTTACCGAACTCGCGGCCACGGTTCTGGGCGCGTCGAGCTTTTTCGTCATTTTCATTCTGGGATCGGGATTCGCGCAGGCGGTGATGCCGATGGTGGCCGCCGCTGTGGCCGAGGGGGACGAGACGCAGGTGCGCCGCGACACGCGGATGGGGCTGTGGCTGTCGATCCTGTTCGGGGCGGGGTGCTATCCGTTGTTCTGGTGGTCGGGGTCGATCCTGCTGGCGCTGGGCCAGCAACCCGAGGTGGCGGCATTGGGGCAGGATTATCTGCGCGTGGCGGGGTTGGGGATGATCCCCGCGCTGATGGTGATGGCGCTGAAAAGCTATCTGGCGGCGCTGGGGCGGACGCAGGTGGTGCTTTGGGTCACGCTGGGCGCTGTCGGGCTGAATGTGCTGATAAACTGGGTGTTCATTTTCGGAAACTGGGGCGCGCCGGAACTGGGCGTGGTGGGAGCGGCGCTGGCCACACTGCTGGTGCAGGTGGCGAGCGTTCTGGCCTTGGGGATCTATGCCGGATGGTTGCCGGAATTGCGGCGGTTCCGGCTGTGGCAACGGTTCTGGCGGGCGGATTGGGTGGCGATGGGGCGGGTGTTCCGGCTGGGCTGGCCCATCGGGATCACCGGGCTGGCGGAAAGCGGGCTGTTTCAGGCAAGCGCCTTGATGATGGGCTGGATCGGCACGGTGGAACTGGCGGCGCATGGGATCGCGATGGAGGTGGCGGCGCTGGCCTTCATGGTGCATCTGGGCCTGTCGAACGCGGTCACGATCCGCACGGCCCATGCCGATGGCACGGGCGACCGGGTTGGCATGCGCGACGGGGCGCTGGTGGGGATCGCGCTGTCAGCCGTGTTCGGCGTGGCGATGGTGGCGGTGTTCCTGACCGTGCCAGAGCCCATTATCGCGCTGTTTCTGGACATGGCAAAGCCGGAAAGCGCGCAGATCGTGGCCTTTGGCACGGTGTTGCTGGCGCTGGCGGCGCTGTTCCAGTTGGCCGATGCGATGCAGGTGATTGCGCTGGGCCTGCTGCGCGGGGTGCAGGATACCAAGGTGCCGATGGTGCTGGCCGCGATCAGCTATTGGCTGATCGGGATACCGGTCAGCTATGTGCTGGCCTTTCCGCTGGGAATGGGGGCGGTGGGGTTGTGGCTGGGGCTGGTGGTGGGCCTGACGGTGGCGGCCGCCGCGCTGATGCTGCGGTTCTGGGCGCGGTTCCGGCGGATGGCTTTTGCGGCGTCTGCCGCTGCCTGAACGCGGCTTATTCGGCGGCTTTGGTGGCTTTGAGCAGGCGGTCGGCCTTGCGCTTGATCAGCACCGAGCGCAGGTCGTGCATGGCCAGCAACAGGGCATCGGTCACCTCATCCAGTTCCGCATCCGAGGCGCGGGATTGCACCCATTGGGCGGTGAGGTTCAGGTGATCAACGGTGCGGTGGATATCGTCGATGTCGCGGCGCGCAAGCTGGGCGGTGCGGCGATCCATCCAGTCGCGGATCAGGGTGGTTTCCTCGGGCGTCAGGACATGATCGCCATGGGGTTTGATGTTGCCATTCTTGAGGTTGATGGTGGCGATCTCATCCAGTTCGATGCGGCGCTGCCGGTTCTCGGTATCCACCTTGAACAGGACAGCGCCGTTTTCGCGAATGCGGAAGTAGTAGTCCGGCAGATCGCCCGCCATTCAAATGCCCCTCAAACCAATGCCGCACAGAATTTCTGGATGCGGGCGCAGGCATCGGCCAGAACCGCATCTGCCGTAGCGTAACTGACGCGGAAGTTTGGGGAAAGCCCGAAGGCCGCGCCGAAGACGACAGCGACACCGGTTTCTTCCAGCAGGGCGTCGGCGAAAACCTCATCATTGGTGATGATCTTGCCCGCGGGGGTGGCCTTGCCGATGCAGCCAGAGATATCGGGATAGACGTAGAAGGCGCCTTCGGGATTGGGGCAGGTGATGCCTTTGGCCTGATTGAGCATCGAGACCACCAGATCGCGGCGACGCTGGAACAGGGCGCGGTTGTCGGCGAGGAAATCCTGCGGGCCGGTCAGCGCCTCGACCGCCGCATATTGCGCGACGGAGGAAGGGTTGGAGGTGGATTGCGACTGGATCGTTCCCATCGCCTTGATCAGCGCGACGGGGCCTGCGGCATAGCCGATGCGCCAGCCGGTCATGGCATAGGCTTTGGAGACGCCATTGCAGGTGAGGGTGCGGTCATAGAGGCCGGGTTCAACCTCGGCCGGGGTGCAGAATTCGAAATCGTCGAAAACGAGGTGTTCGTACATGTCATCCGACATCACCCAGACATGGGGGTGACGCATCAGCACATCGGTGAGCGCCTTCAACTCATCCCGCGTATAGCCCGCCCCGGTGGGGTTGGAGGGGGAGTTGAAGATGAACCATTTCGTCTTTGGCGTGATCGCGGCCTCAAGCTGGGCGGGGGTGAGTTTGAACTGTGTGTCGATCCCGGCCACGACCGGCACGGGGGTGCCGCCCGCCAGCATGACCATATCGGGATAGCTGACCCAGTAGGGGGCGGGGATGATCACCTCATCGCCCGGGTTCAGGGTGGCCATCAGGGCGTTGTACAGGATCTGCTTGCCGCCTGTGCCCACGGAGACCTGCGCCGGTGTGTAGGTGAGGCCGTTTTCGCGCAGGAATTTCGCGCAGATCGCGGCCTTGAGTTCGGGGATGCCGTCCACGGCGGTGTATTTGGTCTTGCCCGCATCAATGGCGCGTTTGGCGGCATCCTTGATGTTTTGCGGCGTGTCGAAATCCGGCTCGCCTGCGCCCAGACCGATGATGTCGCGCCCCGCCGCCGCAAGTTCGCGCGCCTTGTTGGTGACCGCGATAGTCGGCGAAGGCTTCACTCGGGCAAGCGTATCGGACAGGAAGGCCATGATCAGGCACCTTTTGCATGGGGGAACGGGACCGCGCCAAGGCATAGGGTTGGCCTGCGGCGCGATCAAGCGCTATCGGTGCGCGGCATCCGGCCGCGGCAGGGCTGCGCTTGTCTTTGCCCGCCCGATGGGCGAAGCCATGCAGGCAGGGCGCGACGGGTTTGGCAGGAGCGGCGGAATGGGCGAGACGGCAGAGGCGCGGTTGAAACGCATGGCGATGCGCAGTTGGCGGCGCGGCACCAAGGAGATGGACCTTGTGCTGGGGCCATGGGCGGATGCGCATCTGGCAACGCTCGATGCCGGGCGGTTGGCGGTCTATGACCGCCTGCTGGAAGAGAATGACCAGGATCTGATGGCGTGGATTCTGGGGCAGGGGCAGGCACCCGCCGAGATTGCGCCGCTGCTGGCAGAAATTGCCGATTTCGCGCGGGCAAGGTTGGCACCAAAGACCTGATCCTGCTGCGGATCTGCCTTTACCGGATATTGGGAATTTTCGCCGAATCTCCCCTTCGTCAGGATTGGACGGAGGGTTGCAATGACGGTTCAGGAAGCGGTGCTTGATGGGTCTGACCGGGCCTTTCACGCGGGGTATCTGGAGGTATTGGGTCTGGTGGAGCGGTTGCACCGGCTGCTGTTGGACGTGATCAAGGATGAGTTCGAACGGCTGGGCGTTGTCGAGGTGAACCCGGTGCAGGGTTTGCTCTTGTTCAACATCGGCGAGAATGAGGTGAGCGCGGGCGAGTTGAAAAGCCGCGGCTACTATCAGGGATCGAATGTCAGCTACAATCTGAAGAAGCTGGTTGATGCGGGCTATATGCATCATCAGCGGTCGGATGTGGATCGCCGGTCCGTCCGGGTGAAGCTGACGGAAAAGGGGCGCAAGCTGCGCGCGACGATCGCCGAACTGTTCGCCCGCCATGCCGGGGTGATGCACCGGCGCGGCACGCTGGATGCGGTCGCACTGGACCAGATCACGCAGGGGTTGAAGCGGACGGAACGGTTCTGGATGGAACAGATCCGCTATATCTATTGACCTCAGCGTCGCCAGAGATGGGCATGGCCCGCGAACAGGCCCTGAAGTTTGGCCAGGCTGCGGTTGACCGGGCCGGGCGCTGGGGCGCTGCCCTGTGCCAGGCGATCCACCGCAACTTCGGGCGGGCAAGGGCGGCGGGTGACGGGGTCGACGTAGCGCGGATAGGCGATGAGCGCAGCATGGGCCAAAGCGGCCAGCGTCGGGCGGGGTTGCAGGCTGCCATCCGGGCGGCGCAGGCGGCGGTGGGGCACAGGGCCAAGATCGCGCGTCAGACCCCAGCCAGCATAGAAGGGCGCGCCCAGCGTGGTGACGGGGGTGCGGCGCAAAAGCGCCTCGAACCCAAGGGTGGAGGTGATCGTCCAGACCTCATCACAGGCGGCGATCAGGGCCAAAGGATCGGCGCGGTGCAGAACGGCATCTGCTAGCTGGGCCAGATCATCCGCCGGGATCGCGCCGGGGCGAAGGCCTGCCTCGACGTCGGGGTGGGGCTTGTACAGGAGCACTGCCTGCGGGTTGGCGGCGCGGACTGCCTCGAGCAATGCGCGGTTGGTTCGGATGTCGCCTGCGCCAAGGCGGATGGAGGCGTCATCTTCGACCTGCCCCGGAACAAGGATGCGGTGACCGGGGGGAAGATCGGGCAGGGCTGCTGCGGAAAGGTTGTATTTCGACAGACCCAGCGCCGTGATGCGCGCGATGAGGCGTTCGGCACGGGCGATACCGCCGGGTGGCGGGGGCGCAAGGATCAGGCGTTCAAGGCGGCTTTCCTCAATCGGGTCATAGTAGATGCCCAGATCATCGGTCACCAGCGACAACGGCGGCACCAGATCGGCCCCCAGCCCGCGCGAGCGCAGGAAGCCATCCTCGACGCGGATCAGCGGCAGGTCGGCAGGGGCGGGATCGGGGGCCTTGCCCGCCCAGACGATCACGTGGCGCCCGGTTTCTTGTGCAAGGGCGGCGGCGCGGGCGGGGGTCTTGGCAAAGACCAGCGGGCGGTGGCGGCCAAAGGTCTGTTGCAAATGGCGGCGCTTCCACAGGCGCATGCCAAGCGCGACATGGCCTGTTCGATCCGCGCGCCAGCAAAGGGTGTCGGCCTCCAGCTGATCGACGGCCTCTTCAAAGCTGCACAGGCGATTGCGGCAGGGATCGTACCAGGTGGGTGCAAGGATCATGGCACCGGCGAACAACTGCGCGCGGGTGAGGGTGCGGCGGCGGCGAGGGATGGGCTGTTCATCCTGCGTCAGCCCCCAGCCGGCATAGAAGGGCTGGCCAAAGACGCGGGGGCGATGCCCGGCAAGGATCGCCTCGAACCCCATCTGCGACGAGACGGTGTAAACGGCAATGGCACCTTCGAGCAGTTTCCAGGGCGAGACGGCGTCGGTGACCAAGGCCACGGTGGCGGGCAGGGCGGAAGGGTCGAAATGGCCGGGGCGCAGGCCAAGCCGGGTTTCGGGATGCGTCTTGATCAGGATGCGTGCACCGGGGTGGTCTTCCATCGCGGTGGCGAGCATGGTCTGGAAGGTCGCCGCCGAGGCACCCGAAAAGCGGATCGAGGCGTCATTCCGGGTCTGGTCGATCAGCAGAACATAGCCGGGGGGAGGCGGCGGCAAGCCAGGATCGTGGATGTTGTATTTCGACAAGTCCGACGCCATCAGCCGCGCGATTCCGTCACGCGCGCGGGCCAGCAGGTTCGAATCGTCCAATGGATCGCGGGCGAGGATCTGTTCGATCACCGACGGGGCGCTGGCATCGAAATGCAGCCCGACCGGATCGATCAGCAGGCCAAGCGGGGCATCGCCCTGACGGCCGGGGCGGAGCGAGCGGAGAAAGGCATCTTCGACCCGGATCAGGGGGGCGTTGCGGCGGGCGGCTGCCGCCTCGCCCCGGCTTGCCGTCGGCGAGCGGCCCCAGACCACCACGCCTTCGCCCGGGCGGGGCAGGCCGGGGATCAGGTCATGCCCGGCGGCGGCAAGGATTCGGCGCAGAGCGGGGTTGAAGAAACCGCCGTTCAGAAAGCGAAGCCGCCGGGGGATGGCCCCGGCGGTGGGTTCGCGGTCGTTGGCCGGATCGGCCATGGCAGATCAGTTGCCGCTGGCGCCGGCAATCGAGTTGGCCGCCGATGCCGTGCCGGTGATCGCGCCGATGGTCTTTTGCCACTGCACATAGGGCGCTTCGGTCACATAGACCGTGTCGCCATCGCGGATCAGGAAATCGCGCGCTTCGAACATGCCGGTGGGTTGGGTTAGATCCAGTACATAGATCATGCGCTGCGCCCCGATCAGATCGTTGCGGCCCAGAACGGTATTGGCGATTTCTGCCGGTTCGTTGCGGAACACGAAGACGCCGGTCGGGTCGGCGAGGCTAGTGTTCAGACCACCGACGATGGCCAGCGCCTCGATCGCGGAAAGGTTCTGGCTTTCAAACGGCACGCGGTTCTGCGCCCCGGTGGCCCCCATCGCGACGAAGGCGCGGGTGTCTTCTTCGATCACGATCTGGTCGCCTGCGCGCAGGGCGATGTCGAGTTGCGGGTTTTCATACAGATCCAGCAGCCAGACCTTGCCCGTATGGCCATTGCGGGTGACGCGCACAATGGCGGTTTCCGGATCGATGGTCACGCCCCCGGCGCGGGCCACCATGGAGGACAGGGTGCGCGTGGGCCGTTCGATCGGATAGACGCCCTGCGCCCCCGCCGAACCCGAAATGGTGACAGTCGATCCATCCCCGGCCACGCGCTGCACGATGACCTGCGGGTCCGGCGTCTGGGGATCGAGTTTCTTGGCGATCTCGATGCGCAGATCTTCGGGCGAAGCCCCGGCGGCACGCACACGACCGGCGTAGGGGATGAAGATGAAGCCTTCGCCATCGACCTGCAATTCGGCCAGTTGCGACAGGCGCTGCCCGGAATTGCCCAGCAGCGGGTCATCCTTGACGTTTTCATAGACGGTGATCGTCAGACGGTCACCGGCTGAAATCACGTCAGACCCGACCGGACCGGCAGACAGGAAGCTGCCTGAAAAGCCCAGCGATGGGGTCACGGCAGTGGCTTTGGTCACGCGGCTGTTGACCGACACGACAAAGGCATCGCCTTGGCGCAGGACGGAGCCTGCGAAGATTTCCTTCTTGTTCGGGCCAGTGCGTGGCAGACCGCAAGCGGCAACCACGCCAACGAGAACGACAAGGGCCGTGGCCCTGGCCCCTTTAGATACCGACATTTTCACTGCTCGGGCTCCTTAAGTGGAGTTTGCCTCAAGTTTTGTCAGTAACTGTACAGGACGATGTGTGATTTTGACAAACACTCTGTTTCCGGATCACGCCGCAGGGTGTAACTGTTGCCGATGCGCCGCGCTTCCAAGCCGCAGGGCATCATAAGGATCATCGCCAGACAACATCATGTCGGTGACATGGCGCAGCAATTCGCGTCGCCCGCGGGCCGAGTAGAAGCCGCCGGGAACCTGTGAAGTTTCCAGAAGATAGCGCCTGAAATCGCGATAGGCGCGCAGATCGGGGCGCGTGGGTTGGGCAAAGAATTCCGGCAAGGGTTGAGAAGAGACGAATTCAGGCTTGGCATAGACTGCCTCGCCGAAGGTGCGCAGCGGAAGGCCGCGCCACAGCACCTGCTGGCCTGCGGTGGAGTTCACGGTCACCGCCGAACGGGCAAGGTTCAGCAATGGCCCCAACTTGCCGCCGGGGATGAAATGCACCCGATCCGACACGCCATGCAGGGTAGCAAGACGGCGGATTTCGGCACGCAGGGGAACGCGGCCATCTTCGAGCGGGTGCGCCTTGAACACCAGATGGTGGTGCGGTGGCGCGCCGGCGGCAAAGCCTTCCATCACCACGGCCAGAAATTCGGTCATGGAGCGGAAGGGCGAATGGGTGCGGAAACTGGCGTCATGTTCCAGTTGCAGCAGGACGAGGTGGAAGGGGTGGCCGCTTTGGCGGATGGCGGCGGTCTTGAAGATGCGTTCCCAGCGGTGGATGGGCTGGGCGATCAGGCGGCGCAGGTGCAGCTTGGCCTCTTGCCACACTGTCAGGGCGCGGTGCGGGCGGAATTTGGGATAGCTGCCGCTGCCTGCGAAGACGAACCAGTGATAGAACGCGCCCCAGAAGATGTGCTGGCGCATGTCGCCCCATGAGGTGGGGGCGTCGGGCTGATCGGATGTGCTGCGCGCAAGTGCTGCGCGCATGTCATCGACCGACAGCCGCATCAGACGGGAATGGCCGTTCGATCCGCCGCGTTCATAGGTAACCCAGTAGGGGCGAAGATAGCCTTCCTCGAATACATGCAGCGTCAGGCCGCGTGCGCGGGCCGCGCTGACCGCTGCGGCGTGGATCGGCCGGGTGTCGCCGTAGAGGACAACATCGGTGATGCGGTGCCGGTCCAGCAGCACATCAAGCACGGCGGGCCAGTCTTCCGGCGTGCCGTGAAAGGGGATGAAGGTCGCGCGGTCGGGCCAAAAGGCCTGATCCCCGCGGTTGAAGCCCACGCGGTGCACCTGTGCGCCCGCGGCGCGCAGCATCGCGCCCAGCCGGTGGAAGAAAGGGCCATGCGGCCCTTGGAGGAATAGGAAACTGCGGCTGTCGCCGGATACTCGCATCTTGCGCCCCACTGGACGGCCCCCCTGCGCCACCGGACTGCTCCTTTGACCAAGATAGGCGGAAATCATTACATCTGCCAGTCTGGCCCGGGCTGTGGGCAAAATTAGGGCAGCGCGGGACGGATTGCCGAGGGCGGCAGGCGGGGCTAGGTCTTGGGTCAGAGATCAAAAGGAGAGTGGTGCCATGTTCACCGGGATTGTCACCGATATCGGCGAGGTGCTGGAGACGGAACGGCGGGGCGACCTGCGCGCGCGGATCGGGACGGGGTATGATGTGGGCGGGATCGACATCGGCGCCTCTATCGCCTGTGACGGGGTCTGCCTGACGGTGATCGCGCTGGGACGTGCGCCGCGCGGTTGGTTCGATGTGGAGATCAGCGCAGAGTCGCTGTCGAAGACCAATCTGGATACCTGGGCACCCGGCAAGCGGATCAATCTGGAACGCGCGTTGAAGGTGGGGGATGAACTGGGCGGGCATATCGTTTCGGGCCATATCGACGGGATTGCCGAAGTGGTGCGCGTGACGCCCGAGGGCGATTCCAAACGGGTGACGATGCGCGCGCCCCATGCGCTGGCCGGGTTCATCGCGCCGAAAGGATCGGTGGCGCTGAACGGCACCTCGCTGACGGTGAATGAGGTCGAAGGGGTGGATTTCGGGATCAACTTCATCCCGCACACACAAAAGGCTACAACCTGGGGCACGGTGGCGGTGGGGGACCGGGTGAACCTGGAGGTGGACACGATGGCGCGTTATGTCGCGCGGCTGCGGGAATGGGGGCAATGACGGGGATCGGCCATAACGGCGGCCCGACGCTGGAGTCGGGCTTTGGCTGGCGCAAGCATTGCTGGACGGCGGCGCGGGCGCGGCTTTTGCCGACCCTGCCGCTTGAGGTGGTGCGTCTGCGGGTGAAGCGGGCGGCAGATTTGGGCCTTGATTACCGGACCTATGCATCTGTCCGCGCCGCCACAGGGCATGATGTGGTGGCATTCCTGTTTTCGTCCAACGCGCTGCGCCTGTTGCCGCCTCAACCCGTTCTGCCGCAAGCGCAAGCGGACCGGCTGGCGGTGTTGCGCGATTGCGGGCGGCTTGCCTTGGCGGTGCGGCCGCTGACTTCGGGCGCGGTGATGGCGGCGGCGGGCGGATTGATCGACGCGGCGCATCCTGCGCCTGCGCTGATGGGGCCGTGGCGCGAGCAGGGAGCGGCGATCCGCGCGGCGCTGGGATCGGTGCCGGGGGACCGCGTGATCCTGGTCGGTGATATGGCGCTGGAGCGGGACTGGTGCGCGGCGGGGCGGCTTGCCGGATATCTGACGGCGGATCGGTTTTTCGGCGCGTGACTGGTGCCGGGCCTGCGCGGGCTGCACAGTCGCTGTGCGACGGCTCTGCTCTGGCCTTTGGATGCGGCGCGCGCTAGGACATGGCGCAAAGCTGCAAGGGCGTAACGCGCATGAGCGAGACCAAGACCGACTATTCGGATGCCATCTCTTCGACCGAGGAGATCATCGAGGATGCCCGCAACGGGCGCATGTTCATTCTGGTGGACCATGAGGACCGCGAGAATGAAGGGGATCTGGTGATCCCGGCGCAGATGTGCACGCCATCGGCGGTGAATTTCATGGCCACCCATGGGCGCGGGCTGATCTGTCTGGCCCTGCCGGCAGCGCGGATCGAGGCGCTGGGGCTGCCGCTGATGAGCCCCAAGAATTCCAGCCGGCATGAGACGGCCTTTACCCTGTCGATCGAGGCGCGCGAAGGCGTGACCACGGGCATTTCGGCGGCGGATCGGGCGCGGACGGTGTCGGTCGCCATCGACCCGACCAAGGGCGCGGCAGATATTGCCACGCCGGGGCATGTGTTCCCGTTGCGGGCACGGGATGGCGGTGTTCTGGTGCGCGCGGGCCATACAGAGGCGGCGGTGGATGTGAGCCGTCTGGCCGGGTTGAACCCGTCGGGTGTGATCTGTGAGATCATGAATGACGATGGCACCATGGCGCGGCTGCCCGATCTGGTGTCTTTCGCGCAGAAGCACGGGCTGAAGATCGGCACGATCAGCGACCTGATCGCCTATCGGCGGCGGCACGACAATCTGGTGAATGAAAAGGCGGTCAAGGCCGTGCAATCGGTGCATGGCGGCGACTGGCTGATGCGCATCTTTGCCGATGAAACGCAGGGTGCCGAGCATGTGGTGCTGACCAAGGGCGACCTGACCGGCGATGTGCCGGTGCTGGTGCGGGTGCATTCGCTTAACCCGCTGGAGGATGTGCTGGGTGTGGGTGGCGCGGGCGATCTGCCCGCCGCGATGCGCCTGATCGCGGCCGAAGGGCGCGGTGTGGTGGTCCTGCTGCGCGACACGGCGATGAAGATGGTCGAAGGGGGCGAGCATTCGCCGCAGACGCTGCGCCAATACGGGCTGGGGGCGCAGATTCTGTCGGCGCTGGGCCTGTCGCAGATCGTGCTGGTCACAAATTCGGCCGCGCCGAGGGTGGTTGGGCTTGAGGCCTATGGCCTGTCCATCGCCGGGACGCAGCCCTTGCGGGAGGTATGATCCATGGCTGGATCCGAGACGCATTACACGCTGGCATTGCCCAGTTTTGACAAGCCGGTCAGGCTGTTGATCGTGGTGGCGCCCTATTACAAGGACATCGCGGACAATCTGGTGGCGGGCGCGCGGGCGACTGCGGCGGCCTGTGGGGCCGAGGTGGACCTGGTCGAAGTGCCCGGCGCGCTGGAGGTGCCCACGGCGATTGCCATGGCAGAGCGGCTGGCGAAATATGATGGCTATGTCGCGCTGGGTTGTGTGATCCGGGGCGAGACGACGCATTACGACACGGTCTGCAACGATTCCAGCCGCGCGATCAGCCTGCTGGGGTTGCAGGGTGCGGCGATTGGCAACGGTATCCTGACGGTGGAAAATCGGGCGCAGGCCGAAGTGCGTGCCGATCCGGCGGGGCAAAACAAAGGTGGCGGCGCGGCAGCGGCGGCCTTGCATCTGATCGCGCTTTCGCGCAATTGGGCCGGCCAGACCAAGGGGATCGGATTCCGGGCATGACCGCGCCTGACAAGAAGCAGATGAAATCGGCGTCACGGCTATTTGCCGTGCAGGCGCTGTTCCAGATGGAATCATCGGGACAGACCGTGGAAAAGATCGTGCGCGAGTTCGAGTCGCATCGCTTTGGCGAGGTGTTCGATGATGTGGAGATGGCCGAGGGCGACCCGGCGCATTTCCGCAAGGTCGTGGATGGTGCGGTGAACTGGCAGGCCAAGATCGACCAGATGACGGATCGCGCGCTGGTGGCGAAATGGCCCATCGACCGCATTGATCCGGTAATCCGCGCGCTGTTCCGCGCGGCTGGGGCGGAATTGGTGTCGATGGAGACGCCGCCCAAGGTGGTGATCAACGAATATGTCGATGTGGCGAAGGCCTTTTTCCCCGAGGGAAAGGAATCGAAATTCGTGAACGCCGTGCTGGACCATATGGCGCGCGAGGAAAAGCCTGCGGCCTTCTGACGCTTTTTCGGGCGGAAAGGCGCGCATTTCACGCCATTGCCGGGGTTGCGGCAATTTGGGGCTGGAAGTGGCGCGGCGAGGGGCTAGGCTTATCTCATGCTTAGAGGAGCGTCCGATGCCCAAACTCATCCGTCTATATATCCAGAGTGTTGCCATCGGCTTTGGCCTGTCGGTCGTGTTTCTTGGCGGCCTGATCTGGATGGATGTGGCGGGGTTGCGCGGGCTGATCTTCGGGTCGTCTTCGGGATATCTGGCGGCAGCGATGCTGGTGATGTTCAACGGCGTGTTCTTTGGCGGAGTGCAATTCGCCATCGCCGTGATGCGAATGGCCGAAGATGACGACACACCGCGCGGTGGGCTGCGCCAGCATCTGGTGCCGATCCCGGTGCGGGTGGAACAACGCTCGCAGCATCTGAAGCGCGGCCAGCGCTGAGGCGACGGGGGCTGTCCGACTGAGGCTTTCCTTATGGAATGAAATGATGGGCCTTTTCCCGGTGGGAGGAGGCCTTTTGGTTTGATGTGTCTGACTGTGCCGCATCTTTCTGTGCGGCCGTTTATGTAAGGTTTTTTCGAATGGATATGCAGCTTTTGCGGACATTTCTGGATGTGATCGATACCGGTTCTTTTGCGGCGGCCGCGGATCGGCTGCGGGTGACGCAATCGGCGGTGTCGTTGCGGATCAACCGGCTGGAGGGGCAGTTGGGCCGCCCGCTGTTCAACCGTGGCAAGACCGGGGTGACACCCACCACGGCGGGGCGCGAGTTTCGGCGTCATGCGGCGGCGATCCTGCGCAGTTGGGATCAGGCGCGGATGCAGGTGGGCGGGGCCGAAGGGCCGGCGCATAGCCTGACCATCGGGGCGGAGGTGTCGCTGTGGTCGCGGCTAGGGTTTCGCTGGGTGGACGGGCTGGCTGCGCATGAGCCGCGCATCGCCATTCGCAGCGAGGTGGACGGACCCGAAGCGTTGATGCGCCGTCTGGCCGAGGGGACGTTGCAGGCGGCGCTGACCTACAGCCCGGCGGTAAGGTCTGGGCTGGATTGCGAGATGCTGATGGAGGATGAGCTGATCCTCGTCTCGCCTTGGGAGGATGCCCAATTGGCCGATGTGCGGGGGCGCTATGTTCTGGTGGATTGGGGGCAGGACTTCCTGCGCTTTCACGAGGCGGCCCTGCCGGAACTGCCCATTCCGGATGTTCAAATGGCGCTGGGGACGCTGATTCTGCGCTATATCGCGACGCGGCCACTGGCGGCCTATGTCCCGGCGCGGTCGGTCCGGAGCTATGTGGATGCGGGGCAGCTGTTCCCGGTGGAGGATGCGCCGAGTTTTGCGCAGGAAATCTGGGCCGTATGGCGGAATGATGTGGAGTCACAGCTGCGTGAGGTGGCCCGGACGGCGTTGGGTGCCGCGATTTCGCAGGTGCAGGCCGAGGTGGCCGATCTGCTGGGCGATGTCTGACACCCGGACAAGCGGCTGAAACCATTGTGAAATATCTGCGCGGGCCGGGAGTGGGATCGGTTCTGCGGGATTTCAAGGGTTGAGGGACATGAGAAATACTTGGGTCAGACTTGAGTATTTTTAAGATTTTCAAATAAAAACAAACGGTTATCTCAGCCGTCGTGACAAGTTCAGCGGCCCTGATCGGGCTGCCTTGCATGAAAGGATATGAGATGACGACCATGACCAAAACGGCGACCAAAGCGGCGGGTGCCTCGATTCTGGCGATGGTGTTGGCAATGCCTGCGGTGGCGCAGACCACGATCACCGGGGTGCGCGATGTGAATGACCGGATCGACGACATCAATGAGATCGTCGACGAGGATATGGAACGCGCCGAGGATGCGGCCCGGTTCGGTTCTCCGGAAACCCGGCAGGGCCTGACCGGCAGCGCGTCGATCGGTTATTCGGGCAAGACCGGCAATAACGAAAGCCAGGAGTTTTCGGGTGGCGTGCGCCTGTCCTATGCGCAGGGCAATTTCGTGCAAACCCTGGGCGCGGCGCTGGATTTCGCCGAGGATGACGTGGGCAAGACCAAGGAAGACATCCTCGCGGTCTATGATGCCAACTATTATTTCGACCAGAACTTCTATGGCTTTGTTCTGGCGCGGTTGGAAGCGGACGGGCTGGCCAGCACGGCGGGCGATGTGCGGCGCGACGGGTTTCTGGGATTTGGTCCGGGTTACCGGGTGATCAACTCGCCTGACATGACCTGGCGCGTGCAGGCCGGTATCGGGGTGAGCTATCTGGAGGATGGCCTGCGCAATTCGGAAACGGAAACCGGCTATCTGGCCGCGTCGCGTTTTTACGCAAAGATCAACGACAGCATGTTCATGACCAATGACACCGATATCCTTTCGTCGGATTCGGCGCTGCGGGTGAACAATGATCTGGGCGTGAACTTCCGCGTGACGGATGCCGTGTCGACCCGTGTCAGCTATCTGACCGAATACAACGACAACCGCGCGATCCGCAGCGACAACAAGCTGGGCGTGTCGCTGGTTTTCGGCTTCTGACGCCGTCTCTTCTGTGTCGAACCTTGGGGGCGCGAGCAATCGCGCCCCTTCTTTCATCTGTGCCGGGAATAAGTGGCGGGCCCGCAGCAGCCGTGGATGGCATGGTTTCCCGAGAGCCAGAGGTCTCAGGTGGGAGCCAGGTAGCAGGACCAGGATCCTGTCAGAGCCAGCCCCCATTCGTTTGCTTATCGGCCACTGGAAAAGAGCCTCACACGCGAAGAGCAGCACCCGCCGTCTTCAGACTTAGGCGCGACGGGGCAGCGGGGCAAGGGCCGAGTTCAGATTGTGGGTCAGGGGGTGATGGAAGGGTTGGCGGGGTGGCTTGCAAGATGTTCACGATTGGTTCATGTTTTGCGGCATGGAGATGGACCGCGAACCCCTTGCCCTTTTGCCCGGACAGCGCCTTCAGCGCGGGGTGTGCCGTGGTCTGTTGGCGATGGATTTCGTGACGGTCGAGGAATTGGTGCCCGCGCCGGGGCTGCGCGTGGATGTGATGGCTGTGGGGCCGAAGGGCGAAATCTGGGTGGTCGAATGCAAATCGGGCCGGGCGGATTACCGCGCCGACCGAAAGTGGCAGGGTTATCTGGAATGGTGCGACCGGTTCTTCTGGGCGGTGGATGCGGATTTCCCGGTGGAGTTGCTGCCCGAAGGCACGGGGCTGATCCTTGCCGATCCCTATGACGCCGAGATTTTGCGAATGGGGCCAGAGGCGCCGATGGCCCCGGCGCGGCGCAAGGTGATGATGCAGAAATTCGCGCGCCATGCCGCGCTGCGCCTGCAATCGCTGCGCGATCCGGGCGCGGGCGTGGTGTGGTAGCGGCCTAGCGGCGGCCGGGCTTGCCCTTGACTGGACCAGAGCCGATGGCGCGGGCTGCCTCGGCTGCGGCGCGCAGTTCTTCGGCGATTTCCTCGGCTTCTTCGGGATCGAAATCCAGCGGCAGCTCGATGCCGCCTTCGGCTTCGATATAGATGCGGACCATGCCCATATCGGTGGGACCGATCTGGATATTGGCGGCGATGTCGCTTTGCTTGTCGATGCCCATGGGAGGCCCCCTTTTGCAGCTGTGGTCTTGCCTGTATCCGGCCTATCGCGGGATGCAGGGCGAGGCAAGCGGTGCTGCGGTGGGGCAGGGCGGCAGGGGGAATGACCCTCTTGCAATCCCGGAACCGGGGGGATAAACGCCCACGAGAGCGCCGACGTAGCTCAGTTGGTTAGAGCACCAGATTGTGGATCTGGGGGTCCCCCGTTCGAGCCGGGGCGTCGGTACCATCCTTCCCTATCTTCGCGGCCTTCATGGCGTGCCTTGTTTCCGTGGCGCGAGCCTTTACCCTGCAAGGGCCTGATCCAGATCGCGGATCAGGTCATCGGCGGCCTCTAGCCCGATGGAAAGCCGAAAGCCACCATCTCCCGCATAGGTGCGATAATCATCCAGTTGGTCAGGAGACAGGGCATAGCTGCCTTGCATCATGTCGGCCGTGTCCAGCATCACGATGATGCTGCGCTGATGGCCGAGGGAAAAGGCGTAATGCATCACCTGAAGCCGTGCCGCGATCTGGCGCGCCATGGCGGCGGGATCGGCGGTCTGGAAGAAGATCATCCCGCCGGGCAGCGCCATCTGCTTTGCGGCAAGGGCGCGCTGGGGGTGAGAGGCAAGGCCGGGATAGATGGTGCGGGTGACCTGTGGATGGGTTTCCAGAAACGTGGCCACCTTCTGCGCCGTGTCCGCAATCTGCCGCATCCGGGGGAACAGCGTGTCGATCCCGCGCAGGATCAGCCAGGCATTCATCGCGGGCATGGCCGCGCCCAGATAGACGCCCGCCCGCCCGCGCATCCGGGCGATCAGATCTTTGCGGCCTGCAACGATGCCCCCCAGGGCATCGCCGTGGCCATTGATGAATTTGGTCAGGGAATGGATGACAAGATCAACGCCGAGCTTGATCGGTTGGGTGGCGACGGGTGTGGCAAGGGTGCTGTCAACTGATACCAGCGCGCCATGGGCATGGGCGATCTGGGCCACCTGTTCCAGATCGGTCAGCCGCAGGATCGGGTTGCAGGGGCTTTCGCAATGGACCAGCCGGGTGTTGGGCCGAAGCGCCGCCTGAAGCGCGCCGGGCAGGGAGAGGTTGACGGGCGTCACCTCGATCCCGAAATCGGGCAGGATGGCGCGGGCAAGTTCGGCAGCCCCGGCATAGGTTACGTCGCTGATGATCAGATGGTCGCCCTGTTTCAGAAGCGTCAGGAAGGTGCCTGCGATGGCGGCAACGCCGGTGGCAAAGGCCAGTGCATCTTCGGCCCCTTCCAGCGCGGCCATGCGCGTTTCTAACGCGCGCACCGTGGGGTTCAGCCAGCGCGCATAGGTAAAGGGTTCCTGCGTGATATCGGTCAGACCGGCGGCAGAGAAAGCCCCTTCGCCGGGGACCACCAGATTGTTCACCGACATCGTGATATTGGGCTGGATTGCCCCGGTGACCGGATCAACCATTAGCCCCGCATCGAGGGCGAGCGTTTCGGGCAACGCGGTTGCGGGCAGTGTCGGCGGGGTAAGCCGTCCTTGCGTCATGTGCGCACCCTTTGCTGGCGGTCTGCGGATCATCTGGCAAATGTCACGGCCTGCGTGCCGATTCCAGCGTGAACTTCGGCGCGGGTGGGCTGCGCGGCCCGGATGGCATTGCCCGAATTTTGTGCGTTCTTCACTTTCCGGGCCTGTCTGACAAAGAAGAAGGTTGCAGTGCCGGTCCGCTGCATTAATCTGAATATCTACTCGAACATCAAAAATCGGCATTTGTGCCCCGACAGCAGCATTTGGCTGCTGCGTCGGGCATTTGCGTTTTGGGGGCTGAAACGTGACGAAGCGGCGGATCGAAATCGGGCTTCTGTATTCGCGGTCGGGGAGTTACTCCCTGATCTCGGAGGCGTGCCGGTCCGGGGCGTTGGCGGCGATTGCCGAGTTGAACGCCGATCCGGAGCTTGACCTGTCCTTCGTGCCGGTCGAGCGCGATCCCGAGGGGAATGTCGATCTTTATGGCCCGCTCTGTGAGGAAATCCTGAGCGAAACCGCAGCGCGGCACGTCATCGGCTGTGTAACGTCCTGGAGCCGGAAGGAAGTGATCCCGACGCTGGAACGCCATGGAGGCACGTTGTGGTATGCGGTGCCTTATGAAGGGTTCGAGGCATCGGATCATGTCGTCTATACCCATGCCTGCCCGAACCAGCATCTGCTTCCGCTTTTGGATTGGGTGATGCCCGCCCATGGTGGCAAGGCCTATCTGACGGGGTCGAACTATATCTGGGGCTGGGAGATGAACCGCCTTGCGCGCGAGCGGATCGTTCTGGGCGGGGGCGTAATCGCGGGAGAGCGGTATCTGCCCATCGGATCGCGCGATGTGGGCCGGATGATCGAGGAGATCCGCTTCGCGCGTCCGGATTTCGTGCTGAATTCCCTGATCGGGCCGTCATCTTATGAGTTTCTTGCCGCGTTCCGGGCGTTGGGCCAGCAGGATGATCATTTCCGGCCCGAGCGGTGCCCGGTCCTGTCTTGCAATATGACGGAATGCGAATTGCCCGCCATCGGACCGGCGGCCGAGGGGTTGGTTGCGGCGGGGCCGTATTTCCGGGGGATCGACGGCTGGCCGGGGAAGGGGCGGTTCGGATCATCGCATGAAGCGGCGGCCTATGTCGCAGTGCGCGAACTGGGGCGGCTTCTGGCCCATCGTCCGGGGGCCGAGGCGTTGAGCCTGTCGCAACTTCTTGCCGAGGCGGGGGGTGGGATCATTGATCCTGAGACCCACCATACCACGCTGCCTGCGATCATTGCGCGGGTCGAGGGCGGGGCGTTCCGTCTGGTGCATCGGCGCGAGGCGGTGGCGGGGGATCCCTATCTGACGCGGTCGGCCCATGTGACCGTCGCGCCGAAGCTGAGGGTCGTGTCATGAGGCGGTCGATTCGCATTCCCAATCTGGGTGGCGCGCAGGCCTGTATCCTGCATCGCCCACATCCCACGGTGCAGGCGCTGGTGCGGCAGTTGACGGCGATCGGGCTGGACGTGACGCAATCCTGGCCGGAACTTGCGGCGGATGCCATCGGCGCAGATTACGTCTTTTTCGATGCCGATATGGGGCATGACGGCATGTTTCCCTGGCCTGCGGGCCAATCCCCCATGCCGATGATCGCGCTGATCGGGTCAGAGGCACCGGGGCGGATTGAATGGTCGTTGCGGGCGGGGTCGCATGCGCAATTGCTGAAACCAGTGGGGGATAACGGGGCCTATTCGGCGCTGTTGATCGCGCGGGATGCGTTTGACGCGCAAAAGGCGCTGTCGGCAGAGATTGCCGAACTGAAGCGGCGGTTGGACGGGCGACAGACGGTGGTGCGCGCGGTGACACTGCTGGCGGCGCGGGGCAAGACGGAAGAACAGGCCTACGCGCAACTGCGCCAGATGGCGATGGCCTGGCGCATCAGTTTCGAGGATGCGGCCACACGGATCGTGGCCAGCCGGGATGGGTCTGCCTCTGACGGTGCGGGGGTGCAGGATGTCTGATGCGGTGGTCAACGGCGCTGTCCGCCCCAAAAGCACCCTGCGCCGCTTGCTGGAGCGCAAATTGGCGCTGTTCGGCTTTGCGCTGATCGTGCTGGTGGTCGGATCGGCCCTGCTGGCCCCGTTGATTGCGCCCTTTGCGCCGGAAGAGCAGATGTTCGACGGGCTGACGCTGGAAGGCGCGCCGCTGCCGCCTGATGGGCGGTTCCTGATGGGGACAGATCTGCTGGGGCGCGATCTGTTCAGCCGCATGCTCTACGGCGCGCAGACGTCGCTGATCATCGGGGTGGTGGCGAACGGACTGGCCCTGTTCATCGGCACGCTGGTGGGAATTACGGCCGGCTTCTTCCGGGGCTGGATCGGGGCCGCGCTCATGCGGTTCACCGATCTGATGATGGCCTTTCCGGCGCTGCTGCTGGCGATCTGTCTGGCCGCGATCTTTCGGCCGTCGCTGTGGATCGTGGCGCTGGTGATTGCGCTGGTGAACTGGGTGCAGACGGCGCGGGTGATCTATACCGAGACCACCTCGCTGGCCGAGCGCGATTTCATCGCGGCGGAGCGGACGCTGGGTGCGGGGACGGGGCGCATCCTGTTTCACCACATTCTGCCGCATCTGGTGCCCACCATCATCGTCTGGGGCACGTTGGGGATTTCGACCACCGTGCTGCTGGAGGCGACGCTGTCCTTCCTTGGCGTTGGGGTGCAGCCACCCACCCCAAGCTGGGGCAACATCATCTTTGAAAACCAGACCTATTTTCAGGCTGCGCCCTGGCTGGTGTTCATCCCCGGTGCGGCGATCATCCTGCTGGCCTTGGCCTTCAACCTTGTGGGCGATGCGTTGCGCGATGTGCTGGACCCGACACAGCGGGGGCGAGACTGATGGTCTATGTCCTGAACCGGCTGATCCAATCGGCGCTGATCCTGCTGGGGGTGAGCTTCATCACCTTTCTGCTGCTGTTCGTGCTGCCCGCCGATCCGGTACGCCAGATCGCCGGGCGGGCCGCAACGGCGGAAACGGTGGAGAATATCCGCCAGCAGCTGGGATTGGATCAGCCGTTCATTGTGCAATATGGCCGCTATCTGGGCGGGTTGGTGCAGGGCGATCTGGGGCGCAGCTATCTGCAGAAGACGCAGGTGACGGAACTGATCCTGTCGCGCCTGCCCGCCACCCTGCAACTAATGGCGGCGGGGATATTCGCCGAACTTGTGCTGGGGCTGTCCATGGGGATTGCCGCCGCCCTGATGCGGGGGCGGCTTGGCGATCAGCTTTTGATGATGACATCCTTTGTTACCGTATCGGCCCCGCAATTCGTGGTGAGCCTGCTGCTGTTGTATGTCTTTGCCGTCAAGCTGGGTTGGTTCCCCATCGGGGGCTACGGGACGGCGGCGCATCTGGTGTTGCCTGCCATAACCTTGGGCATCCTTGGCTCCGGCTGGTATTCGCGGATGATGCGATCCAGCATGATCGAGGTGCTGCGCGCCGATTACATCCGCACTGCACGCGCCAAAGGGCTGAGCCGCGCGCGCGTCGTGCTGCGCCATGCGCTGCCCAATGCGATCCTGCCTGTCATCGCCATGATCGGCATTGATATCGGCATCTTCATGGGCGGGATCGTCGTGGTGGAATCCGTCTTTGGCTGGCCCGGGATTGGGCAGTTGGCCTGGCAGGCGATCCAGCGCGTCGACATCCCGATCATCATGGGTGTCACCCTTGTTTCTGCCTTTGCGATCGTGATCGGCAACCTGCTGGCCGATCTTGTTACCCCGCTTGTCGACCCCCGCATCCGGTTGCGCTGATGCGGCACAAATCAAAACCCAACAGGAGAGAAGAAATGAACAGATGGCTGACTTCCACCGCGCTTGTCCTGACGCTGGCGCTGCCCGTCGCTGCACAGGACTACACGCCCGATCCGAACGCCAAGGCGGGCGGGACCATCACAGTGACCTACAAGGATGACGTGGCCACGCTTGACCCGGCCATCGGCTATGACTGGCAGAACTGGTCGATGATCAAGTCGCTGTTCGACGGGCTGATGGACTATGTCCCCGGCACCACCACGCTGCGCCCCGGTCTGGCGGAAAGCTATGAGATTTCCGAGGACGGGCTGACCTATACCTTCAAGCTGCGCGCCGGGGTGAAGTTCCACAACGGGCGCGAGATGACGGCCGAGGATGTGAAATACTCGCTCGACCGTGTGACCAATCCCGAAACCCAATCGCCGGGGGCGGGCTTCTTCGGCTCGATCGCCGGGTTCGAGGCGGCCGGTGCGGGTGGCCTGTCGGGGGTGGAGGTTGTTGATCCGCTGACGGTGAAGATTTCCCTGTCGCGGCCGGATGCGACCTTCCTGCATGTCATGGCGCTGAACTTTGCGTCTGTCGTGCCGAAAGAGGCGGTCGATGCGGCGGCGGGCGATTTCGGCAAGCTGCCGGTCGGGACCGGGGCCTTCAAGCTGGCGGAATGGACGCTGGGCCAACGGCTGGTGTTCGAAAAGAACGCCGATTACTGGCGCGAAGGCGTGCCCTATCTGGACGGCGTGGTGTTCGAGGTGGGTCAGGAGCCTGTGGTCGCCCTGCTCCGGTTGCAGAATGGCGAGGTGGACGTTCCCGGCGATGGCATCCCGCCTGCGAAGTTCGTGGAAGTGATGGGAGATCCGGCACAGGCCGCGCGCGTGGTGCAGGGTGGGCAGTTGCACACCGGCTATATCACGCTGAACGTCACGACCCCGCCCTTTGACAATGTCGATGTGCGCAAGGCCGTGAACATGGCCATCAACAAGGACCGCGTGACGCAGATCATCAACGGCCGCGCCGCGCCTGCCACCCAGCCGCTGCCGCCGTCGATGCCGGGTTATACCGGGGGCTATGCGGGCTATCCCTATGACGTCGAAGGGGCCAAGGCGCTGTTGGCCGGGGCCGGGTTTGCCGATGGGTTCGAGACCGATCTTTACGTGATGAACACCGACCCGAACCCGCGGATCGCGCAGGCGATCCAGCAGGATCTGGCGGCCATCGGGATCACCGCCAATATCCAGTCGCTTGCGCAGGCCAATGTGATCGAGGCAGGCGGTGCGGGCACCGCGCCGATGATCTGGTCCGGCGGCATGGCCTGGATTGCGGACTTCCCCGATCCGTCGAACTTCTACGGCCCGATCCTGGGCTGTGCGGGTGCAGGCGAAGGCGGCTGGAACTGGTCGAAGTTCTGCGATGAGGCGCTGGATGCGATGGCGGTGCAGGCCGACAGCATGTCTGATCCGGCCAAGGCCGAGGACCGGCTGAAGATGTGGTCTGACGTTTACATGGGCGTGATGGAACAGGCCCCTTGGGTGCCGGTGTTCAACGAGGAGCGCTATACGATGAAATCGGAACGCATGGGGGGCGAGGATGCGCTCTACGTCGATCCGGTGTCGATCCCGGTCAACTATGACTATGTTTTCGTGAAGTAAAATGTGCAAGGACTGCAACTATACGATCCACGGCGCGCAGCATCATTTCGGCTGGGATAACACCCTGCCGCCAGCGCTGCGCGCTGAACCGGGATCGACGATCCTGTTTCATTGCAACGATTCCTCGGCGGGCCAGCTTGGCCCGTCGTCGACCGTGGCGGATGTGGTCAGCCTTGATTTCGGCAAGATCAACCCGGTGTCTGGGCCGATCTATATCGAAGGGGCGGAACCCGGCGACGCGGTCAAGGTGACGATCGACAGCTTTGCCCCGCGCGCCTTTGATGGGGCAGGGTTCGGCTGGACGGCGAATATTCCGGGCTTTGGGTTGTTGGCCGATCAGTTCACCGAACCCGCGCTGAAGGTGTGGAAGTACGACCCCGTCAGCATGGCGCCTGCGCTGTGGTCGGATCAGGGGCGCGTGCCGCTGAAGCCCTTTGCCGGGACCATCGGCAATGCCTTGGCGGAACCGGGCCTGCATTCGGTGGTGCCGCCGCGCCGGGTGGGTGGCAACCTTGATATCCGCGATCTGAACGCCGGCACGGTGCTGTACCTGCCGGTCGAAGTGGCGGGTGCCCTGTTCAGCGTGGGCGACACCCATGCTGCGCAGGGTGATGGCGAGGTCTGCGGCACGGCCATTGAAGCGCCCATGGATGTTGTCCTGACGCTCGATCTGGTGAAGGGGGCGAACCTGAAGACGCCGCGGTTCACCACACCGGGGCCGGTGACGCGGCATCTGGATGCCAAAGGATACGAGGTGACCACAGGGATCGGGCCCGATCTGATGACCGCCAGCCGCGATGCGGTGGCCAACATGATCGACCTGCTCTGCGCCACGCGCGGCATGGCGGCGGTGGATGCCTATATGCTGGTGTCCACCTGCGGTGATCTTCGGATTTCCGAAATCGTCGACATGCCGAACTGGGTGGTAAGCTTCTACTTCCCGCGCTGCGTGTTTGAATGACGGTTGTCGATGCACAAACGACCGGGGCCGCAGCGGCCCCGGTCATGGCCCCAGTCATGGCCCCGGCCGATGGACCCGTGCTGTCGGTCGAGGGGCTGACTGTTTCGGTGCGCACCGAGGCAGGGTTGAAGCCGCTTGTCGAAGACCTGTCCTTCACCCTGAACCGCGGTGAGACGCTGGCGATTGCCGGGGAAAGCGGGTCGGGCAAATCCATCACCTCGCTGGCCATCATGGGCCTGTTGCCGCTGCCCGCGGTGCGCGTCACCGCTGGCAGCATCCGCCTTGGCACGACCGACCTGACCGCCGCGTCCGAGGCGCAAATGCGCGCTGTGCGGGGCGATCGGATTGCGATGATCTTTCAGGAACCGATGACAAGCCTGAACCCGGTGCTGACCATCGGAACCCAACTGGCCGAGGCGGTGCGCGCGCATGAAGATGTTAGCCGGGCCGAGGCGCGGCGGCGCGCGCTGGCGGCGTTGACATCGGTCAGGCTGTCACAGCCGGAACGGCGGATGGACCAGTTCCCGCATGAGCTTTCGGGCGGGATGCGACAGCGGGTGATGATCGCCATGGCGCTGGCCCTTCGGCCCGAGGTGCTGATCGCTGATGAGCCGACAACGGCGCTGGATGTGACCGTGCAGCGCGAGGTGCTGGATCTGCTGCGCGATTTGCAGCGCGATCTGGGCACGGCGATCATCCTGATCACGCATGACATGGGGGTGGTGGCCGAGATGGCCGACCGCGTCATCGTGATGAAATCAGGCCGCATGGTCGAGGAGGCACCGGTCGCCACCCTGTTTCACGCCCCGGCCCAGACCTATACCCGCGACCTGCTAGCCGCCGTGCCGCGCATGGGCAGCCGGACCGACAGTCCGGCTCCGGGCAGCCCCGATGCGGTGGCAAGCCTGACGGATGTGGTCGTGCGCTTTCCGATCAAGGGCGGGCTCTTGGGGCGGACGACGCTGAATGTTCACGCGGTGGAACAGGTCAGCTTTGACATCCGGCGTGGCGAGACTTTCTCGCTGGTGGGCGAATCCGGCTGCGGCAAATCCACGATTGCGAAGGCCATGGTCGGCCTTGTGCCGCATCAGGGGGAGATCCGGATCGGGGATCATGTCCTGTCCGGGCAAGGGCGGGATGCGCCAAAGGCGCTGCGGCGGCGGGTGCAAATGGTGTTTCAGGACCCGATGGCCGCGCTGGACCCGCGGATGCGGGTGGGCGAGTTGATCGCGGAGCCGCTGCTGATCCACGGCATCGGCACGGCGGCGGACCGGCGCGAGCGGGCGGCCGATCTGATCCGGCGGGTGGGATTGTCGGCAGACCAGATCGACAGATACCCGCATGAATTTTCTGGCGGCCAGCGGCAGCGCATCTGTATTGCGCGCGCGCTGGCCCTGAAGCCCGATCTGATCATCGCGGATGAAAGCGTGTCGGCGCTGGATGTCAGCGTGCAGGCGCGGGTACTGGCCTTGCTTAAGGAATTGCAGGAGGAGATGGGCGTCGCGTTTCTGTTCATCAGCCATGACATGGCGGTGGTGGATACGATCTCGGACCGGGTGGCGGTGATGTATCTGGGGCAGATCGTCGAGATGGGGACGCGGGCGCAGGTCTTCGGCGACCCGCGCCACGCCTATACCCAGCGCCTGATTGAAGCGGTGCCGGTGCCTGACCCGGCGCATCGCCGCGCCGCTTCGGCGCGTTTGGTGGGGGAAGTGCCAAGCCCGGTTCACGCTATCGGCAAGGGGCCGGATCGCCAGCGGCTGATCGATGTCGGGGGCGGGCATATGGTGGCGGTCTGATCGTGCAGCCGCAGGACGGGGGCTGCTGCCCCCGCCACCCGCAAGTTCAACTGTCGATTTGCGCACCCATCAGGGCGATGGCCTGCTGATAGACGGTGGCGGCGTTCCACGCCTCGATCACCGCGAAGTTCGGCTCGCCCGGTTGATAGCCCGCGCCGGGACGCCAGCCCTTTTGGCGCAGGAAATTGGCGGTCGAGGCCATGGCATCAACAAGATCCGTCAGATCGACACGACCGTCGCCATTGCCATCGACGCCATAGGTCAGCGCATTGCCGGGCAGGAACTGGGTGTGGCCCAGTTCCCCATGTTTTGCGCCCTGCGTTTGCGGGCTGATGGCGCCTGCATCGATCAGCTTCAGCGCCCCGATCAGATGGGGGGTGAAGAAATCCGTGCGGCGGCAGTCATAGGCCAGCGTGGCGATGGCCGAAACGACATTGGTATCGCCCATGAAATTGCCGAACCCCGTTTCCATCCCGTGAATGGCGATCAGAACGCCCGCAGGCACCCCGTATTGCCCTTCAAGTGCGGCATAGAAATCGGGGTTCTGCGCCTTGCGCTTGCGGCCTTGCGATATGATGGCATTTGCACCGCGCACCTCAAGAAACTTGTCGAGGCTGTATTTGAAGCTTTTTTGGTTGCGGTCTGCCCCTATCGTGGCCTTGGAGTAGCTGGTCGCCATCAGCGCCTCGATCCCCCGGCGGCCAACGCCTGCGGCCTCGGCCTCGGCGGCCATCAGGGGTTTCCATTCTTCATATTGGCCCCCGGTATCGGAACAGGGGGCCGCCAGCGCAAGGCCGGGCAGAAGGGTGAAAAGGGAAAAGAAAAGCGAACGGGCGAAAAGGGGCTTGCGCGGGCGTGTCATAGAGCACCGTGAAAAAGGACTGGTTCGGCGCAGGATAGGCAAGCCGCAGCATGACGCAAGACTTCTTGGCGCAAAGGGGGCCTTGCCGGGCAAGCGCGCGCCTAGGCGCGGCGTTTCCATGCGAACAGCAATTTCGGGAGGGGAGAACGTGGCAGCCCGTAGGGGACTACAGGATGTCAAAGAAAACAGACACTTAGTTTGACTAACCCAAGAAAATGGCTTCATTGTTTTTAAAGGAAATTTTGGTGTGTTGGCTAACCGGATTTGGACCCGATGATGCAGGTGAAGTTGCGAGCGGCAAGGTCAGCGTGCATCTTCGTAAGCGTCTGCCGCTCTTTGCGCGGCTACCCAGTACTGGTCTTCTAGCCAGCCCGCCAGCTTCTCGACAAAGAAATCAAGCTTGCACAGACGCTCCGGCGTCGCAAAATGCGGTTCGATCATGGCCGCCTTCAGATACTCTTGGTGGTGTAGCGCGACAGTCCAGTGTGCCGCGCAATCTCGCGGATCGGCAAACCCTGTCGAAGGCGCAGCTTACGGATCACGTTCAATAGTCCCATGTCCATCAGTTTGTTGACCCCCTCGCACTTCGCTCGGGGAAAAGTCACATGGGTCAAATCTTAATGGAAATCCGGTACCGAACCAGGAGTGCGGATAAAAACTTGGACTGGTTTCACGGCATAAGGCCGAGGCTTTTGCGGTATTCGATGGGGCTGCGGCCGCCAAGTGACAGTTTGATTCGTATTTCATTATAACAGCGGATGTAAGCATCCACTGCGTCGATGAACTGAGTAAGAGTGAAGGCTTGCCAATCATGTGGACAAAAGATCTCAGTCTTGAGGCGCCCGAAGAACCCTTCGCATGCGGCATTGTCTTACGAACTCGCTTTGGGAGACATTGAACGTATGATCCCCGCTGCGTTGACCCGCTCCAGCCAGCCGGGCCACCGATAATGGCCTTCCCGATCACTGTAGATGATAGGCCGCAGTTCGCTGCCCGCGATGATCTAAAGCGCTGCATCCAACATGGAGTTGGCGAGCCCGCATCCGCTTTGGTCCAGATAGCCCAACTGATTACGATCCCGTCGAAGTAATCTATGATCGGCGAGAAGTGAACTTTGCCCGCGAGGATATGGAACTCAGTGATGTCAAATAGCCATTTTTCGTTTGGCGCAGAGGCTTGGAAGCTACGCTAAACGATGTTCTCCGGCGCCGGACTGATCTCGCGCAGATATGAACTATACCGCCGCAGTCTGGGCTTAGGGACGATCAAAGCCTCCTGTTTCATAAGGCGCCGGATCACCTTCTCGGAGATCGAGATGAAATGCCGCATCAGAATTGCTGCGAGCCGGCGAGAGCCCTAGCAGCGGTGGTTACTTTCGAAGATGTCAATCATGGTACGGCGCACTGGAAGATTTTTATCTTCCAGAGTGATACGGGCGCGGTGGTACAAATAAGAGCTGCGCGCCAACTGTGACCTGCCACAGGATTTTTCCTCCATCTGCGATTAGAGTCCGGCCCGTGGTGATCCGACCCTCAACGTTGGACTGCCCGGAGGCAGAGTTTTCCGGCTTCGCTCTGGGTGATGGGCTGGTGGCGCCCCCTGATTTCGTCAGCATGATCGGGACCTTGTTGCCGATCGCGCCGTGTGGCCGTTCCTCGTTGTAGTATCTACGCCAAGCCTCCAACTTTTTGGCCGCGTCCGCAAGGGTCAGGAACCAGTGCTGGTTCAGACACTCGGCCCGGAAGCGGCCATTGAACGCTTCGATGAAGGCGTTGTCGGTCGTTTTCCGGGACGTGAGAAGTCGAAGACCACCCCGCGCTGATAGGCCCAGAGGTCCATATCGCGCGAGACGAACTCGCTGCCTTGATCAACGCGGATCGTCTTGGAATAGCCTGCTGTTCGGCACACCCGATCGAGGGTCGCGACCACATCTTCACCACGGTAGCTGTAGCGCACGTCGAGCACGGGCACATACCGCGAGAATGTGTCGACCACGGTCGGCACTCGCAGCTTTTTGCCCGTTGTCAACTGGTCATGAACAAAATCCATCGCCCACACTTCGTTCGGCCCGACGGCTACGGCGCGGTCATCGCGCAGCTTCGCCTTCACCCGCCGCTTCGGCGTCTTGTGCCTGAGCTGCATGCTCAACTCCTTGTAGATGCGGTATACTTTCTTGACGTCTATGCCCCAGCCTTCACGGTCCAGCAGGACATGAACCCGTCGGTAACCATACCGCACGCGCGTCTAACAGATCTCCCGGATCCGCTTGGCCACGGCAGCCTGATCGGTGCGGCGGGATTGGTAGTGGAACGTCGAGCGGTCAAATCCGATGGCCCCACAAGCCTGCCGGATCGATACCGCCCGATCGCTGCACGTCCTGCGAACCAGTTCGCGCATCCGACCAGGCTTCAAAATTCGGCGGATCACGTCCTGCAGCATCTCGCGGTGCAGCGACAGGTCCGCGAAGATCTTCTTCAGCCGGGCATTCTCGTCTTCGAGCCGCTTCAGCCGCTTCATCTTGGTCGGCAGCAACCCGGCATACTTCTTTCTCCAGTTGACGTAGGTCGCCTAACTGATCCCCGCCTTGCGGCAGATTTCCGCAACCGGGGTCTCGTCTCCGCCCTGCTTGATGATGAACGCCCTTTGCGCGTCTGAAAACTTCGACGCCTTCATCGCGATTCCGCTCCTCTCCCATCCAGGAAAGCGTAGCGGAAAACCTCAGCTTCAGTCGGCCCAGTTTCTGGAGATCAGATGACAGAAAACAAATGACACACTCGAGCCTCAACTACATGGCTTAGCACCCATCTCAATGGCTTGTCGTCCGGAAATTGTAATATAATCTTCAAAAACATAGCGGGCCTTTGCCAAGAACCAAGCGCGAATTTTGGGCGGATAGTAATCTGCCATCATCATGGAAACGCGATCAAACTCTCGTGGAACTAATGGAATTCCGCGCAAAGCTGAGGATGGGCCGTGAAACCCAAGTCTTGCATTTGGTTTCACGCATGTATTGTGGGCACCGAGATAGAGGGTACAGGCAGAAACGCAAGTTCCAGAGATCTCAATCTTTGTCTGTTTTCGATCAAGCTCTTTTATTTCGACTACACGGGCCTCAACGGATCCACCCATGTCTTTGCGTATAACGAGGCCGGAAGATTCGGCTGCAAAAGTAGAATACGTGAGAGAAAACGTAACCGTACAAAAACGTATAATTTCTAGCGCAAACCTGTTCATTTCGACCTCTGGCGCGTTGATCTTGCGTAGGGTCGCATCGAAAGATTGCGGACTTCTCTAATTCACTAGAAATCTTCTAGTGGTTCATTTCCACTGACGTTGCGACCTGAGGTGCTTTTGCTTAAGTCCTTGAAAGAAATCGCCTTAGGAAAAGGATGGAGCCCTGTTTGATAGGTATGTGAGCTGTCCGTCAGGATGGGGGTACACATCCAAGTTGCTTTAGAACTCAGAGGAACTTAGGTTAAAAGATAACTTAAGGAATTTATTGGAGAGCTTTTAATTCTTCTGTCGCGTCGCGGAAGAACTGGCAGATCGCACATGGGCAGGATCATCACGTTGCGATCCGATCAACAAGGACAGTTGGACGAACCTAGAAAAAGCTCGCTCAGTTGTAGAGCTGAACCTCAGTTGCCTGCTGGTTCATCACAGCGTTCAGATCAGGGGCTGTCCGAGCCGTAATAGCTATAGTTTCCATAGTAGCCGTATCGCTTCTGCGTACCTTCCTCCAGGTTCAGGACACCAACGTAATGGGCAGACTGCGGCATGTGTTCTCTAAGTTGAAGGGACGCCTCGCGGATCTCGCCCTGCGTCGTAGTAGCGTATCGAACCACTTGAACCACAACATCGGCGAAACGAGCTAGGTAGCGGGTGTCGACGACCGGAAGGATTGGAGGACTGTCGATAACGATGATATCAAATCCGTTCTTCGCAACCTTCATCAATCTTTTGAAACCTTCACTATCAAGGAGTTGATCAGTCGGCACAGAGCTACGTGCGCCTGCAGGCACAACGATAGCTGTGCTTGCGGGATCGTGCATCGCTTCGGTGGTTTGATCGGGATTTCTTGAGTAGTTGGCCAGGTAGCTGATCAATCCACCCTTGGTCTCAATCTTGATTCTTCCCGCAATTGAAGGTTTCCGCATGTCGGCATCTATCAACAGAGTGTGAACGCCTGCGAGAGCGTAAGTGCGGGCCAGGGCTATGGCGGTTGTTGACTTCCCTTCTGCCTGGAGTGCCGAACACACAAGGATGACGCGACCACATTTTTCCCGATCATCAGCGCTGTTCAGATCGGTCTTGAAGTGGATATCGATGGCCGCCCGGAGCTTTCGGAAACTCTCCGCATAAACCGACATCGGAGCATCTATTGGTATATCAGCTGGGTCGACGGTTCCTCCACTGACGTTCAGTGTACCGAACGTGACGGGTACTGTCGCTTGCAAGATGTTGGAAAGTTGGCTCGGCGAAACAACTCCGCCTATGTAGAATTCTTTCAGGAAGGCAAACACCGTTCCGAAGCCAACACCCCCAAGGAGTGCAAACATAATTATGAGTTGCACATTGGGCAATGCTGCGCCTGTTGGAGGGAGAGCTTCCGAAACGACCCGTGCATCTGCAATTTGCAGGTTTGCCAGTGTGCCAAGGTCTTGCTCTCGTGAAAGGAGTGTTTGATATTGGTTGCGAGCAATAGTTGCGCTTTGCTGCAGATTGAATAGCTGAGTGAGCATATCTGCGGAAAGATCGCTTTCCAAAAGCACGCCTCGAAGTTGCTGACGGGCTTCGATCTCCCGCTCACGCGTTGTGTCTATTTCAGAGCGTATTGAGGAAAGGATCTCATCTGACGTTGTCGACAGTGTAACTTCAAGGCTCGCTAGTTCACTTTGAAGGTCAATAGCTTCCGACGATGCTGACTGTACGGCACTAAGACGAGCTTCAAGCGCTCTACGTTGCTGCGCAAGTTGGCTAAGAGCCTGATCACCCAGAATTTCGGCCAGCGTATCATAATCACTTGCTTGCAGAGCTGACTCAGCCGATGCAAGTGTTTCTTTCGATTGGCTTTGTGCAGCTTTTGCCTCGTTCAGGCGAATACGAAGCGCCGAAACCTCAGGATTACCTGTTTCACTCTCGAGACGGACCAAGTTGACTTCAATAAACGAGTTAACAGCAGATTCCGACCTTGAAAGGTCTGCTTGCGCTGTTTCAATTTGGTTCCGTAAAACGTCCCGAGCAGATAGCGTTGCTTGTGTTTTAGTCGTTACTTGACGTTCGATGTATACTTTCGCGTACATATTTGCGATCCGGGCAGCTCGCTCGGGACTAGATGAGCTAACAGATATTGCAATGAGGTAAGTTAGGCCGCGACGACTAATTGAAACGTTTTCTTTAAAACGAATGAGCGTTGACTTTACTATGTCCTGTGATGTTACTTCTGGCCTTGGCTTCAAGCCAAAGATGCGGCGTATTGAGTTCCCGTCGAGTTCTGTGCCCAAAGCGATACCTAGTTTTTCGAGATAACTCAGCCTAGGGCCATATTCGGCATCTTCAACTAATCCGGCTTCAAGTATTACAGCCAGTGCAGTTGCGTCGGATCGCAGGATTTCGACTTCACTGTCTACGCGAGAGTTCAATACGGCACTCTGCTCTTGCCCGACCAAGTTGGGGTCAAGAAGGTTTGATGAGCGACCGTCTACCTGAATAAGTACGGTTGAGCGATAGATGGGTGTCGCAACTATAAGGTACGCAGCAGCAGCAGCGAGGATAACAACAACCGTCGCAACTAGGAGGCTCCGCTGCCTGTAGAGAATTGCAAGGATCGCCTTAAGATCGATTTCGCTGCCCTCAAGCTGATGAAAACTACCTTGAGAATTGTCTTGGCCATACTTCATATCAACTATGGGTCCTTGTTTGAAATGAGAGTCAATGGCATGTTCGAGCCAACCCGGAGAGCGGTTAAGCGCCCAGTTCGGTAGCAGCCAGTGTCGACCATGATTGTCGTGTGCGTGATTTCCGTTCTTTCGACCATCACATGACCATGAACACGTCGCACGCCAACGCTCCTGTCGAAAGTCTGTTTTCCCCAGAGCAATGTCTTGAGGCTCTGCGCGTGAATTGGGCGCTCTGCGTCATACCCAGCGTGGCTGACAATAAAAGTCCCATCTTGAGTGACCAATTCGACAACATGGTTCAGTGAGGCCAAGTAAGCCACGTGTGCATATGGAATATGTGTTTCAAGGACCTGCTTCGCACGCCGCGCCGACATTTTTCGAAGCGCTGACCGGTCGAGCGCCAAGCCGTATGACATCAATGTTTCAAATCCGCCAAAGTCCAGCCAGTCTATGTTGGATCGCGGGTCATCATAAAACCGAAGAAACATCTCTTCATGGTTCCCAAGGATTGCCATTACGTTCTCTGCCGTGGAAGAACATAGAAAATCCATGACTCCTGCAGAGTTCATGCCGCGATCAATTACATCTCCAATGAGCAGTACTCTGTAGGGTAGGGCGTTAGCTGCTGCATCAGTTGCTATACGTCTTAGTAGTTCAGTCAGTTCATCAAGACATCCATGCACGTCACCCACAATGTAGGTTGCACCACCGTTTACTTCTAACGTGCAGACCCTTAAACTTTCGTCCCCACCAAAGAAACTAGTTCGCCCATCGAGGAAATTTCGAAGTAACCCCTTGAGCATTACTTGTCAGTCCTGTGCTTTGAGAGGATGACATTCACCAAGTGAAAACTTCTCGTCTGGCGTAGTGGTAAATCGTTGCCGGTACTCCCCCTAACTGTTTTCTTCGAGCGATAGCCAAGACCAAGGCAAACAATCGTTGTGAACACATAGACGTTTGCAGGAATTTCCAAACTGAAGTCGCCCAAGGAATGCACACCAGCCGTAACAATGGAGCCTATGCCAGCCAACGCAAAGCCAAAGAATCCGTCCATTTCGGTCAAGCGTCGGGCAAGCACTACCAAAGCAAGCAGTAAAACCATCGGTGGAAAGGAGCCGACAATGATTCCGGCCTCTGCCCAAAGTGCCAAGTATGTGTTGTGAGCCAGGTCATAGTGAACTGGGTTATCCAAAGGGGGGCCGCGAAACATCTCAAAGGCCGCACTGAATGTATCCAAGCCAAAGCCTGTAATGGGCCTTAACTCAATCATCCCTATTGCTTGCCTGTATATCTCCAGTCGGTCTTCTCCATCACCAGCCGTGAACAAAAACCGAGTTGCAACGCCCTCGGATATTGACAGTGAAGTAGCCAGCAGACTGGAGAACGTGGCTGACAGAACGGTGTCGCGGATCAGCAAGCGTAAGCTTCGCGTGGCGATCCAGCGCCAAACCATTAAAGATGTGAGGACTCCGCACATACTTGCTGCGAGCCCTAACCGTGACTGAGTAGCCAGCAGGGCAATGAACAGAAACATTTCGCCGATGATAACAGCGATAGTAAGCGGACAAAACCTGCCAAGAACGTCTGCCTTGCGTGTTTCCCGAATCCTACGATTAGTGATTTGTTCTGCAAGCAACCCTATTCCGAGGATCATCCCAAAGCCTAAGAATGTTGCTAAGGAGTTACGGTTCACGAAGGTGCCGGTTGCGGAGCCCGCATACTGTTCCTTCGGACCCCACGGAGAGAAATCACCCAGCACCTTCAGGGCGAAGAGAGCATAAGCCGCTTGCAAAACAATACCAAAGAAAACAATTTTCCCCACCAACATCACACGCTCAGGACGACGAGCAACTTCAAGCACCAGCGCTGCAAGGAAAACGTATCCTGCAAACCTGATCACCGCAGACATTGCCACGTAGGGTTGAATGGATACCGCAGCCAGTATTTTGGGGTCGAGTCCATTCGGCAGTGCAAGAAGCTCCTCGGGAAACCAAGTTCCCAGCGGGAGGGACTGAAGCAAACCCCATAGCGGCACCAGTAGGAGCATGCAGAAGCTCCATTTGAAATTGATGAACCGCAGTCGCCCTTCTGGTTCAATGATAAAAAAGCGGCGTAAGTATAGGGCACTTAGAGCCGCAAACAATGCGGACCAAAGCAACCACCATGCAGCACGGTTTGAAGCGAGCGGAACGGCTGAAAGCGGGACAAGAAAGGCAAGAAAGATCGCAAGTCTGTCATGAAAGATCGACAGCGCACTACGATGTGGCGTCGGAGGAGCCATCAATTCTGCTCCCCTGCGGCGCGTCTTACAACTTTGACAAGATCAGCTTGCTTTTCGGCCTTAAGGTTCCGTCCTGCTTCAACGATCACATCTCGGAACGCTGGAACAGATACATAGATCCGCGCCACGGCCTGTCTGCCCCACCACGTTTCTGCAGCTCTCTCAAAATCTCGAACTATTAGTTCACGGGTCGTGGACGGTGGAGAGCCATAGCTTGTATAAGCGGCCAGCCTGATTTGGAGGGGAACCGGCTCATTGGGTGCCGTAGTCTGAGCCATGGCTAGTTGGACCGCATCATCAACTGTTCTTTCCATCAGCAAGAGTGTAGCTCGAGCACGGCCGCTTAGAGGAGCACTAGAAAGAACAGATCGGGCGAAACGGGCACAGTTAAATCGAACAAGCCTGTTGAGCTTCTCGTCCGCCTTGAGCAGAGGGGCTTCTAGAACGACTTTGGCACATGTGACAAGAAGGTCCCTGGAAGTCTTACTGCTCGCTGGTAAGGGCAATGCCTCTTCGATTGCCGCAAGTTGTTCGATCTGCTGATTTGTTGTGCCGCGTAAAAAGAATACGAGGCTATATTCCTTGAAAAACTCTATTGCAGCGCCTGCGAGTACTGCGGCGCAAAGCAGGTAAGGAGTCCCAGTCCTCAAAAAACGGCGAACCGTCATGGCAGTGCTCCAAAAACAGAACTGAAACAAGCATCTGTCGCCACGTTCTGTCATCATCCAAGTGCGCGTTCAAGTGAAGATGCAAAGAGAAGAAAAGCAAAACATCGTCAAATGGACAGATTTGAGTAACTAAAGTCAGCAGGAAAAAGTTATCAACTGAAAAAACATTTACTAATTGCAGCATTTACAATTGATCGAACTTGGCGCGGCTTTGCGTTTAGAGTTAGAGACTGAGTGACATCGGGACAAGGCAGCTCAACATGAATCAAGCGCACCACAGTGTAATTTTAAGAAGAACTTTGCCGGCAGTGGCATTGGCATTATATTCCCTGATGCCTCTCGAAGCGACTGCTAAGGCCGTTGACGTATCTCAGGCAGCACTGGACCAGATTGCGAGTGGGTGTGCCGCTGGAGGTGCGGCTTGTACCGCAGCGTTCACTGCAGTTGTTGCCGAACTACAAACGGCTAACCCCGGGAGCGAATTGGAACTGCTGTTGATTTCACTGGTTGCTGCCGTGACTGACGCGTACAACTCAGGCGCGATACCGGCGACTATTGCATCCGCTGCGTTGAGCGCTGCGCAAGCGGTTGCCTCCTCCGCTGGGCAGGCAGCAACTGTTGCATCTATCTCGGTGGCTCTTGCCAGTGTTGAGGCGGGCAACCCGGTTCCTTTTAGCGCTGTTGCGCAAGGAGCAGCGGCATCTGCCGTCGTTGGTACTCAAGCGGGAACTAACGGGGGTAATTCTGACAATGGCGGAAGCGGAATAAACGATCAAGTCGCAAGCGGCAATTAATCCAGCCTGCAGCGAAATTCGAAGCTTCATCACGTATCCAAGTTGATCAGCTAGTAGAGGAACGCAAAATATAAGCGGTCTTCCGCAATACGATCTATTGGGCGCTCGATGTAACCGCAACGAGAAAAATTGTCATGGTTTACTCATCGTACTCAAAAGAAGAACGAAACGCGCCCACGGGCGAGAACCCGTTTCCTGCGGGCGGGTTGCCAATTTCCAAAGCGTTTCCAACCCAAACTGCTCCTGCAACAGAAGAAAAGGCACAGCGCCATCATGTGATTGGCTTCTATGCCCGCTATGGAAAACGAATGTTTGATATACTATTGGTCTTCATCGCCGCTCCTGCATGGCTACCTTTAACAGTTCTCTTGGCGGTCGGTGCAATGTTGGACGGTGGAAGGCCACTTTTCTTTCAGAGCCGAATCGGACGGAATGGCAAAGTTTTCCGGATCGTTAAGCTCCGCTCGATGGTTGTTGGAGCTGATAAAAAGCTTGTTGACTATCTTGCTTCTAATCCAGAGGCAAAGGCCGAATGGGACGAAAAACAGAAACTACTGAATGATCCTAGGATCACTACATACGGGAAATTCATTCGTAGAACCTCCCTTGATGAACTGCCGCAGCTGTGGAACGTTCTTCGTGGGGAAATGAGTATTGTCGGCCCCCGCCCGGTAACTGCAGTGGAGTTAAAGCGATACGGTTCGAGAGTAGAATTTTATCAAAGTATGCGTCCGGGCATCACGGGGATGTGGCAGGTGTACGGTCGAAACGATGTAAGCTACGACGAAAGAATAGCGTTGGACGTAGAGTATACGAGGCGAGCATCATTGTTTGTTGACATAAAGATGGTACTTTTGACTGTTCCGGTGGTACTTCGACTTACAGGTAGGTGAGTTTCATCAGTGCAAATCAGCGTTTCAAAAATTGAGAATGCATTTTTGGCCGAACACTAGGACGAAACATTAGGGCGACAGATTCTTCCAACTGGCGCCCGAAGCCCGAGGTACCATAATGTCCCTGTTTTTCTTGCTGCTATCGCTCTTGTGTGCTCTTGCGGTGACTTATCCTTACCTACTTTATGGCAGGCTGCTCGATGTTGTTCCAAGTCAGCCTTTGCATCCGAAGCTAGGACACAATTGTTCCGCAACACTTGTTTTTTGCGCCTACAACGAGGCTGCAAGTCTACCCCAGAAGCTTGACAATATTGCCGCATTGAAGTTGCGTCACCCCGATCTCGAAGTTCTAGCCTTCGATGATGGTTCTTCGGACGGCTCGCTCGATCTACTGCTGTCGCGTCGTGACCTGCTTACCGTGATTACGGGCAGCGGGCGCAACGGTAAGGCGCATGGGATGAAGCAGCTCTCCGCCCGAGCTGGCGGGGAGATCATAGTGTTTACCGACGCCAACGTCACATTGCGCGAAGATGCCATTGATGCGCTTATGGCTTGGTACGCCGACCCGCAAGTGGGCGGCGTTTGTGGATCGCTTATCTATCTTGGCACCGACAGTTCCGCAACTGCCGCAGTGGGGTCGCGCTATTGGCGGCTTGAGGAAAAGCTCAAATCTAAGGAATCCCGCACTGGCAATGTGATGGGCGCAGACGGGTCAATTTTCTCAATAAGGAGAGAGCTCTATCCCAACTTTCCCGATACAGTGCTTGATGACCTAACGGTATCAATGCACGTGATATTTGCTGGACTGCGGCTAATTAAGGCCGACGACGTGATTGCCTATGAGCGTATTGTCGGAAAGCGCTCTGACGAAATTGCACGCAAGATTCGCATCGCCGCTCGCGCTTTTCACACTCATGTGTTTCTGCGGCAAAAGCTAAACCAGATGCACGCAGTAGATAAATTCAAATACAGTTCCCGCAAACTACTGCGTTGGTTTGGCGGTGGTTTCCTTATACTGGCTGCGCTGTTTGCGATGCTCGCAGCGTGGTTGGTCTCGCCGTTTCTGGCGCTTGTGTGTCTGGTGATCTGCGCAGGACTTATTTTGGTTGGGTTGCGCGCCAATAAGGGACCGATGGCGTCCATAATGGAAGTAATCATTGCTCTTCTAGCAACACAGCTCGGGATCATTCATGCTGTTCGCGGGAGGACTTTTTCAGTGTGGAGCCCGGCAAAATCGCGTTAAATGGACTTGTTGACACGCCATCCTTAGGCGTAAAATATGGGCGAGCCGAACTAGAATACGTTGGGTAATTGCCCGCGCGTTGTGCGACAAGCCGCCTAGTGCGTTGATCGGACAAGGTTGGGGGGATTGAAATGCGACTTGATTGCATTCTGCATGTGTTGATTGGTAGAGTTGGTGAACAACTGCGAGATTACGTAATATAGCGCTCGAGCCAAGGGGTCATGCCAGAGGGAAAATGACAGGTCAAAATAAGTATAGATAATCAACAGAGAATATAACATCATAACACGCATGCGTAAGCTGTTTCTGAAATACATCCGAAGGAACAAGTTTGTGTCTGGTATCTTTTGGAGGTACTTTGCTATCTCAATTCAATTCTTTGTTGTTGTGGCAGTTGTGCGCTGCTTGAAAATTGAAGATGCTGCAGTTTATTTTTCTTTGTTTGGCGTTGTAGGGGTATTTTTCACCCTTTCGGGTTTAGGGTTGCCCGACGGTCTTGTGCGCCATCTGCCAAATTGGCTGGACAAAGACGTGATGCTAGGGCGTAGTCTAGCGCTTCAATGCATGGTGGCGACCATGGCCTTGAATTCGATGTTGGCTGCTCTAGTATCAGCGACCGCTTTGCTTCTGTTGGATTTGCGAGCTGACTTATATTTTTTAATTTTGGCAATTTGGTGGTTCGGATATGCAGCAGTTTTTCTAAATGGCCAAATACTTGTCGCATTGGGAACGCCCGGACTTGGTGCCTTTTTCGCATATTCGTCCATAAATATAGGTTATCTGGCAACGCTGCTTCCCTACCTTTTCCTTGCCAACGCCCCCACCTTGATCGGAGCTTTATCAATTGCTGCTGCGGGGTCATCCTTGGCCGTGATCGCGTCTTTTGTGGTAGTTCTGGTTCGGTTGGGTCGCCCTCTAACGCAAGATCTTACAACCTCTAAAGTAACACCCGCGAGCTGCGAAAATGCAATCCTCATCGTCACCACCGGTTTGCCAATAGTTCTTTCTAGGTTTATACAAGCTTCGTTGCCTTGGGTGCCCGTTTGGTTATTTATTGCCTCTGATCACGCAGAAAATGCGGCCATCTACGCCGCGGCTTCTCGATTGATGGTCATTGTTACTGCATTAATAGGTGCGTTGCGATTCACATCTAGGCAGAGCATCGTTCTTAATTACCACAGGCAGCAATACGAAAGCATTGTCAAGCTTAACTACCGTGCATCACGCTTGGCCATGGTTCCGCCGGTCGTTGCAATCGCTTTTCTTTTTTCCGTGGGCGATACTGTGGTGCCTCTCTTTCTGGGAGGGGGCTATGCGTTGGCAGTGTCCGTGGTTGCGGTTTTGATCTTGGGCGGCGTCGCCGAGGCATTTGGCGGTCTGTCCGATGAAATACTTAAGATGATCGGAAAAACTCATATCGTGTTGTGGTCCCTTGGAACTGCGCTGCTGGTTCAGGTAGCTATTGCAAGCCTACTGATCGATAAAGCCCCCTCTGCGGTTGCATGGGCCACGGTTGCCGCGTTCTTCGTTCAGTATAGCTGGCAGATTCTTTGGTTGTCGCTGCGAACCCCCATCAAAATCGTTCCTATCAAAAGCCGGTAGAAGCATGATAGTTATCGTATTGTGGACATTTGTAGCATTGCTTGCGCGAACATTGGAACGCACATGGTGGTCGCCTGGCGCTTTTCTCGCATTGACTATGTGGGTGTCGGGTGTTGGCACAATTGTTTTTGCTCCTGAGTATTACATGTCTTTTTCTGCGAATGTGTATCTGGCGATTTTGGCAATGGTTGCTAGCGTCTGCAGTTTCGTCGCGGCTGCAATGGGTCAGAGCGGTTCACATCAGGTTGATATCGCTGTAACCAAGCCGAAAACCTTGTTTTTATTCGGATTATTCTTTTCGTCTCTATCTTTTGTCTTGACCTTGCAAGCAATTGGAGTGCGCCTTGCAGACGTGCTGTCGCCTCAGGGCATCATGAGGGTGGCTCAGGCTGCCACGTATCAGCGCTACACCCAGGGGATCGATTTTGCCATTTACTACAATATTTCCAACGCTTTTTTGTTAGCGTACGCTATGGCCGTTGCGGTCATTTTGGCTTATCAGCGTAGCTTCCGACTGCATCTACTTTTGCCATTGGGCATCTTTGTGGCATCCAACATACTTATCACAACTCGTGCGCCAATTCTATTCATGCTGTTGATGATGGTTTTTAGCTTGGTCTTTAGTATTAAGTTACGGTATGGCCGGCTGCCGCCGATGTTTTCCATTCATGTTGTGCGCATCGGTTTTGTTGGTGTAACGTTTGTGGCGGGTATGTTTTTTCTGTTTCAGATTTTGCGATTTGGTGAAAGTTCGACACGCGGTATCGCCGATGTTTGGGAACATTTACGGCGGTGGCCTTGGGGGTCCTTGCCCGGTTTTTCCTTGTGGTTCGATGGATATGGTGCCTCAGTCGAGACGCGACCATCGGGATATTACACGTTTATGGGGCTCTATGACATTCTTGGCATCTCCGATCGCCAAGTGGGAGGGTTTGGCGATTATCTGCATTTGACAAGCACCGAGGTTGCAAACATTTACACGGTGTTTCGGGGGCTTTGGCACGACTTTGGTGCAGTCGGATCTGCCATATTTCTTGGACTGATAAGTATGCTCGCTGGTCTTTCATTACACGGGACGTTATTGCGGAACGTTGCTATTTCGCTGATAGGATACGTTGCGGTCATGTCGTTTCTATCATGGAGTTTTGTTTTTAGTTTTTGGGCTTACACTGCTAATCTTACCGCCTTTGCTGTTTTTCCAGTTCTATTAAGCTTCTGTTTCTCCATATCCGGTACCACAATCTCGCATAAATATCGGAACAATTGATATGCAACAGTCGGACGATTCAGTATCACTTGCTGTCATTCTCGTTCTCTATAACTCCTATGCCGACACGGAAGCTTTTCTTAATGCTCAAGGGTCAACGAAAGAGTTGTTACGCTTCATTGTCGTAGACAACACTCCCCACGCAAGGGTGGATCAACTAGCGCTAGATCGGTTTTCAGTGCGCTCTGATGTTACCGTACTCTTGGCTTATCCGGAGAATCTTGGCTACGCAGGCGCTGCAAACTTTGCCTTGCAGCGCTTGCCCGAATTGGCGGAGTATGATTATGTAGCGTTGTCAAATACTGACTTAGCTTTTGATGCCAGTGCTTTCCAGAAAGTTTTGACAGAGACAAAGCGAGAACACACGCATGTGGGCGCAATTGCGCCACGATTGACTATGCGCGACGAAGGCGAGAAGCCGCAGTTACACTACGTAGAAAAACCTACACGTGCACACTATGCTCACCTTGTTCGGATTTTCTCAAATTATCCTTTAACGATTTTGCATCGACTTGCCGCGGATACAAAGCGTCGTTTGGGTTGCTCTAGAAATCGAAAAGAAACGCCAAGATTCATTTTCGCTCCTCATGGCGCACTAATGATTTTTACACGTGCCTACATTGCGCAAACTGCGGGTTTCGCCCATCCCGCTTTTTTATTTTGTGAAGAGGTTTTTGTAGGCTTGGAATGCGAGAAGGCAGGCCTCGCGTGTATTTTTGAACCTCGGTTGACCTATTCCCACAAAAATCATGGTGCGATGGGGTTGATTCCATCCCGGGAAATCGTAGGCCATTTGCGGGAGGCTCACAAGGCGGTGCTACCTTTGCTCGATTAAACTGCTTTTCCGTCCGAGCGACTAAGAACCGATGGTCAAGGGAGGAGAGTTAATGCGACCCATGCCCCTAGCCGGATCCTGTGCTTCTCCATCTTTTTGATCATCGGGGTCCGGTTGAGTTTCAAAGCAGTGATCTCGCTTTTGTCTAGACTTCAAGGAACGTTGATCAACTCGGATAACTTTTCACCGACGTAATATCAGACTGCTTACTGCCTTCGTTTCGACGCTGGGCCAATGCAGTTGGGCTTGGTATCGCCCGTTTAGGAACTGTATCGCTCACGTCGTTGCGGCGGTCCATTTCTGTCGGCTCTTGCACAAGGCGTTGGCGATGATGACGAGCTATCTTGCGACGGCGGTTATTTTGACTCCGTGCGGTTTTGCGGCCTTCCGAATACGATCTGCGGAGCAATTCAGGCTTGGGTTATGATGTGCTGCTACCCGTGCTGCCTAGAATATCACGTGCCGCAGGGCACGGCGACTTCCGTCGATGGCCCGTTTTTCGTGCAGGGTTCCGCTGTCGTGCGGGACCGGCGCCAATCCAGTGAGTGCTCCAGCCGCTTCGCCGTTGATGGTGCCGATCTCGGGCATTTCTGCGATCAGCATCGCGCTGGCGAAGGGGCCGATCCCCGGAATGGAGCGAAGGACGATGGCGGTCTCCGACAGACGATCATCACTTTCGATGGCCCGGGTGATACGGTGTTCTAGTGTCTTGATCAGGCTGTCGATTCGTTGCTTTAACCCGGTGTCGACGTCCTGAAAAATCACGGCTACGCCGAGCTTTCGTTTCGCACGGATTTGGGCCAGCAGCCGTTTGCGCATTTCAACCAACTTCGCTCTCTAGGTCGGCAAGACTCTGAGAAGGCGTAACTTTTCCGCTGGAAGACTGCGGCCTGCTTCGGGCCGGAAGGTGAAGAAGCGGGCGATGAGTTCGGCATTAATCCGGTCGTTCTTGGCGCTCGGCCACGGCTTTGCGCAAACGCCTTCACCTGATCCGGTGGCACTTTGCATACGTTTATTCCTTCTGCCTCAAGAATTGCCCAGAGTTGCCATTCTTGCCCGTCAGTCGATTCAAAACAGACGACGGCTTCTCGGTTCCGGGCAGGATCCGCCTCAGCAGCATGACCTGCCGGATCGTTTGCCACTCTGCAGCTATGTCTGTTGGGGAGGCAATGAAGGTCTAGCCAATCGCGGCTGACATCTGTGCCGATAAAGCGGCCAAGTGATAGGTTGTCCATGCTCGCTTCCTTCTGGTACGCGTTTCTGCAAGACTGCAATCAACTGTTCGAGACGATGGAGAGAGGCGGTGCCGACAGGCTAGAGAACGTGGTCATGCCAAATGGGTCAGACGTGGCGCACCACCCCGTCACGGACCCTGGCCGGGGCCAGTGACGTGGCCAGTCTAGCAGAACCGAGATACAGAAGGTTCAGCACTTCGGTAACGGGCCCGTCTCAGTCAAGCGGTTTTGTGCACGCGAGGTCTGCCGCCGGGGTGCGGTTTTGAACATCTGTTCTTTCTGGGCCGCCCTGCTGTCACTACCGCTTTTTTTTGAGATCAACTCGGGTGCATGCTTCGGTCGGATCAATCGCCCAAGGACTCTCGTTATGAATGAGGGACGACCGGGGGGCAGGTCACACCCAGAGAGGTGTTGGACGCGTTCAAGGCGAAGCTGAACTGAGCACTTGAACTGGTTTTTCTGGTCAGTTTTTATGCGCCAAGGGGGTAAAGATATAAGGTCAAACCTTGTGTTGAGCCTCTGGTGTTTTTTGGCCAAGGTCCCAGTTGCAGGAATGTCCTGCGTCGCACTCATTGGTCAAGAAAGTGTCTCATGCACTCACGTTCATTCAGTCTAGGCGCAGCTCCGTGCACTGAGGTCCAAGTTCACAACAGTGGTTGGGGAACCGACGGCGACTAAAGTGGTCTCACAATCTCGGTGATGTGTTCATCAGGTTAAAACATTCCAAAGCTGCGATTAGACAAGGCGCTGCAGTAAGTTGTACGCCATGAGCATGTTCAGCGTTTGGATGCAGTGGCCGCGTCAGGCCACCGGACAGAATGTGGGTAAAGGGTGAGGCCTAGGTAGGCAGTGCGCTATCATGTCGATGGAAAACTTGCCGAAGTAGCGGTCAACGAGGCATCACTTTTGGAAGCGGGTCTCGTTGACAAGCTTTTTCCAATCGAGTCTGGCCAAGGTTGGTAGCATTCCTTGTTTCTCGAAAAGTGCTACATGATCATGACAGGACCGACCTGGACATACTCAGTAGCGGCGACAAGGCGGAAGACCAGGAACACCGCAAGATGCGGCACCCGCCAAAGCGCCAAGCGCAGCACCCGCAACCATATTCTCGTCCGTCCGATCAGCAATCGCAGCACCAGCGATGGCGCCAACCATCCCACGTTCAGTGGGCGTCTGCATACAGCCGGACAGCGAGACAGCCGCGAGTCCCAGCATGAGAGCGTATTTCATTATAATGTCTTCCCTGATGTTTTAGCGGTTACTCAATAACAACGATCATCCTTGAAGAAAAGTTTCAACCTTGGCGTTCAGCTCTAGCTTGACTGATTGACACTACACAGCGGTTGCAATGAGGCCGACGTCGTCGCGAAAAAACAGGGAGAGCATAAGCCATAAGCCGACAGGACGACGGAGCCCGCAACTGAGTTTTCCGTGCGATAAACTCAATACACAGACTGTCTGGGTCGATTTAACGCGCTCGTATGATGGTAAAACATGCTATCGTCTTCTTAAAGCAGACCGGGCGAACTGGTGCGCCTGTTCTCTATCGTGGCCTCAAAAGCAGGGTTGGCTTTACAGAGGACCTTGCTCCGCGCTAGGTCGACGTGGCTGTTCACTGCAGGATTTACCGGGGAAGCGCATTGCCGACTGCATCTATTCTCGGCACTGGGGTGGCGCGCAACCTCCCAATCATCACCAGCCTTGGGCTGGATGCTGAGCATGGCCTTAACCCAGGCGACGTTGAACGATTGACCGGCGTTGTCCAGCGACATCGTGCTGACGCTTTAGACCAGGTGCAGCTTGCAACCGAAGCCGCGCTTGCCGCCCTTGCCGACGCCGAAACGGACGCCAAGGAGCTTGATGCCATCCTCCATACGGCAGCCGTTCCATACCAGACCATTCCAGCGACTGCGCCTTTGGTTCAGCAAGCGCTTGGACTGCAAGACGGGGCACTTGCAGCCTATGACATCGGAGCGACCTGTCTTGGTTTCCTCGCCGCATTGCAACATGCAGCTGCAATGATCGAGGCCGGGCGATGGACGCGTGTCTTGGTCGTTGCTTCGGAGAAAATCAGCGATAACCTCGACTGGGCGGTCCCGTCGACCGCAGGTCTATTTGGCGACGGTGCCGGTGCAGCCGTTATCGGGCAGGGACCGAACGGATTGCGGGTAGGGCAAGTTGTGCTGCAAACGCACCCATCAGGCTACGATGCAGCACAGTTGCGCGCCGGTGGAACACGACTTGGCGTTGGGGCGACCGCAGAGGATTTGCGTTTTGTCATGCACGGACCAGCACTTTTCGGACTGACACGCCGTCGTTTTGAGGCCTTCGTCAGGGACAATCTTCGGGCAGCGGGCCTTGATTTGGCAGACATCGATCTGGTTGTGCCCCACCAAGCCAGCCCGGTTGCATTGAAATTGATGGCTCGCGCTCTTGGTCTGGGAGAGGATCGAGTGATTGACCTTTCCGCAACCCATGGCAATCAGGTGGCGGCCTCACTGCCGATTACGCTCGATCATGCACGTCGCGCAGGACGGATTGCTCCCGGCAAGCGGGTACTCATGTTGGGGACAGCCGCAGGAGTGACCTTTGGTACCGCATTACTGGAGGCTGCATCATCCGGCTGACATTCCACACCCAGGCCCGGATCCCGGTGCCGGCCCGACTGGTCCTCTCTGGCGGAGTTGGGCGTCTCGATCTTGCCGTTCGCTTCGGTTTGCTGGAACGACAGGGGCAGGCGCCGGTCCTGATCGATGCGGGCTGGCCAGAGCGCAGCAAGGGCGAGGGCGTCGCACTTAGGATTTATCGTTCGCTTTTGCGGCCAAAGGTAGATGCAACACAATCTCCGGTCGTCATACTCGGAGATCGAGCGCCCGGCGCGCTGCTCCTGAGCCATCTTCACGCGGACCATCTCGGACCTGCGCGGCACTGGCACGACGTACCAGTCCACGCTCCGGCACAGGCTCTGATCCACGCGCGCCGTCATCCGTGGCGGGCGTTAAGGCATGGCGTCATGGCGGGCCTTCTACCAGACCGCGTCATCGACTTGGTGGGCGATGTTAAACTGCCCTTCGGTCTTGGGACTGGCAGGGACGTTCTGGGCGACGGGTCGGTTTTTTCGGTCCCTTTGCCCGGTCATGCTGATGGGCACACCGGGTTCTTGCTTCCGGCCTTTGACCCACCCGTGCTTTATGCAGCGGATGTTCAATGGGTTTTGTCAGCCATCGCTGAAGACCGTCCTCCACGAGGACCTGCGCAGGCGGTCTACAGCGACGCTCGTGCTGCCATGGAAAGTCTCGCCCTCGTCCGCGCTTTTGCCGCACAGGGCGGGCGGCTCGTCCTTTGTCATGACCCGGACCCTGTTCCGGATTTCGTGACGTGACCCTCAGAGGTACATCCCTGGCCATCGGAGCTTTTGGCGCCACGCTGCTGCGAAAGCTTCGGCTTCGAGACCGCGCATCACTCGAGGCGTGGCAAGAACGCCAATTGCAGATCTGGCTCAGGACGCGGGCCGGGGTCAATCGGCTGTCCGATCTTCCCGTAATGGACCGCGATACGCTGATGGCGGAGTTTGCAACGTTCAACCGCGCAGGCCTGACGGTCGAAGCGGCCACCGCCATCGCTGAAGGCAGAGCGCCTGATCTGAGTGGATATCACGTTGGGCTCAGCACCGGGACGACGTCGGGCAAGCGGATGCCTTACGTGATTTCCGAGGTGGAGCGCTTTGTCTGGTTGGGAACGATCTTGGCCAAAAGTCTCGGCGCAGAGGCCTTACGACGCCCGCGTGTGGCAGTTGCCTTGCCGCGTGGTTCGGCACTTTATGATGCGGCCAGCCAAGGCCATGCCTTGCCGCTGTGTTTTGTCTCATTAGGCGAAGGCTTCTCTGCGGCTATGGCGAAGCTGACGGCTTTTCGTCCGGAGGTGATTGTCGCGCCCCCACGGTTTCTGTACTGGCTTGCCCAGCAAGATGCGCCTTTGGCCCCGCGCCGCATCTTCTCTGCGGCAGAAACGCTAGACCCACCAGATCGCACCGCCATCAGAACGGGTTTCCCCTCGGCTGAACTGGGCGAGATTTACATGGCGACCGAAGGTCTTTTCGCAGTGAGTTGTCGTTATGGCACGCTACATCTGGCAGAGGATTGTATGCGCTTCGACCTTGAACCAGCGGGCGATGGTACCTCAGAGGCAGTGATCACAGACTTCAGCCGGACCGCTCAGATTATGGCACGCTATCGGACCGGTGATCTTCTGCGCGTGGTTCATTGTGCCTGTCAGTCCCCCTTGCGGGCGGTGGTGGTTGCAGGGCGCGCGTCAGACCGGATTTGCGGCCACGCCCCTGATACTTTGCGTGATACTGTCCTCGCACAAGGCGTCGCGGATTTTCGGCTCGTACAGCATGGTGATGCTGACCCGATCCTCATGCTGCTACCTGGAGAAGACACCTCAGGCCCCAGTGCCGCGCTCACGGCGCTGTTGGAGCGCCCCGTCCGGGTTGAGACACGCCCGCTGTCTATGCCGAAAGATATGAAGCTACGGAGGGTCATGCGGCTCCCATGATACGGTCCAGGCAGGCCAAGAAGCGCGCTTCTGGATCATAACGTGAGGCGGCCTGCTTAAGGCGCGACAGAGCGGGCCAATCCTCTTTGAATATGCGATCCAATGTCTGCACCGCGCCATTCAGCGACTTTGCCCGAAACCCTAGACCATGCCAGGCGATCCGTGCCGCCATGTCGAACTGGTCAAAGTCATGTGGCACGACAAGGCTGGGAAGTCCTGCTGCAATCGCAGAATAGGCAATACCGGTACCTCCGTGATGAATGACTGCGTCGAACTGCGGTAAGTCGCGGGAATAGCACAGGCGTGACACGAATAGCAGGTTCTGTGGGCCGTTCTGCTGTGCCAACTCCCCCTCCATGCGCCCCTCAGAAGCGACCAGCAGCCAGTCTTGGCGATCGAGCGCAATTGCCTCCAGCCCTGCACGCCACCGCGCGCGGGCCCAAGGCAGATGCGTGCCGAGGGTGGCAAAGATGCGCCGCTTTGCCGATGGAAATGCGGGGGCTGGATCCGTAGACGGCGCTGAAGCGACAGGACCGATCATTTCAAATGCTGGCGGCCAAGAACGTGGAAACTCAAGTTCTTTCATGCCAAAGCCAAGGATAGCAGAAGGGGAATAGATGGTCTCAGTACCATCTGAGCGGAACGGACTTTGCAGCTCCTTGGGAAGCTCACAGCGCATCAGGGCAAAGATCGCCTCGCGTAACAATCGGTGTCCCACACGGCCGATTGCGTCTCTAGCGCGCCCGGACCAGTCGTGCGGCGGGCTCCAACCACCGCAGAAGGCAGGTGTGCCCTCGGCCGCGTACAGCGAGAGAGGAGAGGACAAGGTGGTGATCCAAGGGATGCCCATACGCATCGCTGCCGGTCCGGCCATGAGCGCTACGCTGTCAGCCACAAGGACGTCGGCTCGGCATCTGTCAATCTCCGTGCATAGATCCCCGATCAGCGGAGCCACAAGCGCGATGTTCGCGCGCAATTGTGCAAATGCTGCGGAAGGACGACCGTGAATTCGCCCGAACCCTTCAGCCACATGCTCCAGCGCGCCCTGTGGCAGCGAGGGTGGCGCATCCGCATCGATCCCCAGCGCGCGAAGGAAGGGCAGTCGCGCATGGCCGGTCAATACGCGCACCTCGTGGCCAGCCCTTTGTGCAGCCAGCATGAGCGGGACCAAACGGTCGAGATGACCCGCAAAGGGCGGTGCGACGAAAAGCACCCTCAAGGTAGCCACTCGCGTAGCTCAGCTGCGACAGCCTCTCGTGTTTCCGGGCAAGTCCAGTAGCCCATATGGCGACAGGGCACAGAGATGTCGGGCGTCGAGCGGTGTAGAATACGGGACAACATATCCTTGCGTCCAATTACGGTGACGAGGCGCACGCCGGGCAGGACGGGTCGTTTCTGCATGACCGGCCCAAGGGCAATGACAAGCTGGCAAGCGCCCTCTATCCAGCCACATTCCAGCAGGTCCAGCCCGCAGCTGCCAGTAATGATGGCCAATGGCCCGCCTGCGAGGCTGTGTAGACGAGTTGAGATGTTGGCGCGTGCGGCACCGGTGCGGGCGGCCTGCCATTGAACCGCATTGCGCCACGCGGCAAGAGGCAAAGGCACCGCACCTTCAGGAGGGGCGCCAATCCAAGGGTAGCCGTCCTGTACTGCGACCATGCCGGACGGGGTTACAGCATCAAGAAACTCCGTTTGAGCCTGTGGCAAACCGGTACGCACCGGATCAGAGCGTCCAGTCAACAAAGCGACGCGGGGTAAGATCACTCGTATCGGATCCCGTCAGCCGTCAGCCGCATTCGGCGGCTCCTCCATCGTATACGATGGGGCCGCAGGGCAGCTGCGACAGATAAGATCGGCAGCGCAACTTCCGACGCGACAATGGCCCAGACTGGCGCTGCTCCCGTTCCGCCGATCCGTCGTATGAGGAGGCGGTGCAGCCCGGCCCGTATCATCAGCAGGCCACACCACAGCACCACAGCAATTGGCCCCAAAAAGCTCGCAAGAACCAGCCCCAAAAGGGGCAGGATGGCGGGTAAAAGCACCAATCCCGTCATCGCCACGTCGAGGTTTGCCGCAACATAGCGATGCGCAAAGACCGTCCAACGCCGCAGAAGTCGCAGGGCCTCGAGTGGTCCATCCAAGGTCACAGCAACTCGCGCTGGAACAGCGGTCTGAATGATCGGACGGCCATGCTCCGTGAAAAGTCTCGCAATCGCCCAGTCATCTGTCACCGAATGGCCCATGGCCGCAAAGCCTCCGATCTGGCGCAGCGTCTGCGCATCGGCGGCATAGGCCATGCCGTTTATCGTGCGGTTCCGGCCGAGTTTTGCCATGGCCAAGTAGGCTGACGCCCCTTGGCCTTCTACGAAACCAGCCACAAGGGCCTCAAAGACGTTCTGCGGCCTACGCCCCCACGTTGGCAGCGCCGTAGCCAACCCGCCGCTCGTTTGAGCCTCCGCAGCAAGCTTCTCCAAACCGCCAGATGCAAGCATCGTGTCATCGTCCAAAACTGCGACCGACCTGGTCTCGAGAAGGGCTTCACCCCGGATCAGCTTCAGCGTCTTGGGGTTCTCTCCGTCCTGTGGCGGTCGGCCGACAATCACCACAACATTCGTCCGCGTCTCAGCAAGCTCGGTTGCAATGGAAAGACCCTCTGCATCGTCCTCGTCAACAAGCCAGATAAACTTCGCGCCAGGTGTTTGATCAGGGCCATGGGCGAGCGTGGCGGCCAAAGCTGGATCGCCAGAGAGGATTGGCTGCAAGACGGTCAAGGAGCCACTAAGCCCATTGCCGACTTTGTTGGGATGCCAAGCAAGTGCCAAACGCAGCCCGTGCGTTGCTGCGTAGAGAGCCCCCAGAACAAGCAGCACAGTATCAATCATGGATCGTCTCCCACCCTACCAAGCGCCGGATCATCCAGCTGTGCCCCCTTCTGCCACCACCGCCGGAAACGATCGACGGCCAGCGCCGTCGGAATGTCGGGCGGCCCCAAGTGGGCGCGGGTACGGCGGTCATCAAATGTTTTGGTGGCAGTGAAGACATCTACCCCGAACTTCGTGAGCGGGGGCTCCCACCAGCCCGTCCATCGTGAGACCGCCTCCAGCCCAGCGGCAGCTCGGCGTGCCTGATCCGTGCTGATTGTCAAGCGTGGGCCGGGAAGGCCCAGTTGTTCGAGAACATCTGCAACAAAATCTTCAATGCTGACCGGGTTCTCATCGATGAGGTGGAAGATGCCTTGTGCGTTTCTTTCGACCGCGCGCGCGACTTGCCTCACGAGGGTGTCGATAGAAACGAGATCTCCATGGGCTGGGATCTCCTGGCGAAAGCGCGGCAGGAGGCGCAGCCGCGCCGCGCGGGCAATTCGCGGGAAAAGCACCGTATCTCCGACACCATAAACAGCGCGGGGTCGCAGTATCGCCCAAGCGCCGGTGTAAGCGACTGTCAGGTTTTCGGCCACGCGCTTGGTGCGAGCATAGTCGTTGACCGGAGGTGTTGCGGGGGCCGTCTCTTCTAGCAACAGGTGCTGGTCGCCGGGCGCATAAAGCACCGATGAGGACGAAATCAGAAGGAAGCGCGCGCTTGAACGAGCCGCAATGTCGATGGCATGGCGCGTTCCGTCTACATTCGCCGCATCGAATGCCTCAGGTTTACCCCAAGGTGCAGAGAGGGCCGCAGCATGAATGACCACGTCGTACTGACCAAACTCAGGGACAGGGCGTGTCAGGTCGTAGGTCACGGACTCGTCCGTTGCCTCAGCCCGGGGTTTACGACGGGACAGGCCCGTGACGTGATGACCGCGTGACCGCAGAAAGCGCCCCACTGCTCCGCCCACGAACCCACTTGTGCCGGTTACCAAAATCTTCATGAACCCCTTAATATCGTGCAGGCGTAGGAAAGGAAGGACTGAGCTTAGTCCCTAGCCTTCCTCGGACATACCACACTGTAGAGCAGGCAACGGCCAGTGTGCGTCGCGGCGGGGCGCCAGTTTTTGTTTGCGATATCCACAGAACTTCAAGCTGAAGCGGTCACTCATTAGGACGAGAAGTCGGACTTTAAGTGTCAACCAACGGTTTATCGCTGGTGAGTTTAGCGAGGATACAGGAAAGGGGTTGAAACCACGTCATGCTGCCTCGCTCCTCACTGGCAAATGGGTCGTGACTGCCGTCCATAGACTTATCACAAAGGAAAACTTAGCCGCGCCGTTTGGGTTCTTCGTCTTGCCTTGGCAGCGTCCACTCAGTCTTTGAGAATTGATGTTTCAAGATGATCGGGCAAGTGGCGACCTATGAATGCTAACACAGACGAACTGGGGCATCCGAGAGGCGCAACGTCACCCTGAATTCCGAGACTGTCCCAAAATCCGCTCCGAAAGTATTGACTTATCAATGGAATCCTTATGCTAGCTCTAGAGAAGGCGAGGAGCTCACTTACTTGCTACTCGTTTCTGCCAATAGCTCGTTTCTGGACCATTGGTACCACAATAAATCTCTTTAGCTGGGTCAGGCCCGAACACTTGACGTTCGACAAATTCAGAACAAAACATGGCCCGGCTAAACTTCTGGAGACGGACTCGTGAGAAAGTATCTTGGCGTAGCGTTTGCATGTTTACCTGCTGTCTTGCCCGATGCATTCAGCTTAGCCCGCGAATGGTCTCTGTTCGGCTTTCTCGTTTCCGGTGCTGCCCTCTTGGCGTATTGGAAGCTGCCAAATCTCAAATCGCTCATTCCGCAAGAAAAGCGCGATGAGGCCGTTCTGCTGTTATCCGTGATCTTCGTCAGTTGCTTCGTCATGTTCGGGCACAGAGCCGTTTCTGGAGTTACGGTCACTGCAGCCTATGCCCAAGACGTTGGTGAGACTTTGGCCGGTGTGGCTGGGACAGAGGAACGCTTCAAAGCAATGACCGAAGAACTTCGGAACCGGCTGGAAGCGCTGGAACGATTGGCGTCACTGGAAGCCGCCCTGCAGAATGCGGAACGCAGGGCTCAGGACGCAGAGCGCGCAGCAGCCCAGAATGAGCGACTACTGCAAGAAGCGGAACGCCAAGCCGCTGAAGAGGAACGAGAAGCTGCTGAAAGAGAGCGCGCATTAGAAAATGCTGAGCGTCAGATTGCAGCAGCGGCGCGCTTGGCAGAGGAGCAAGCCCGTTTGCTTGAAGCCAAAGAACGAGAGCTTCAAAAGGCATACCGAGATGCTGAGGCTACAAAATCCGCCGAAGCCACGCGCTATGTCAATCTGTCGCCACGCTCCATGTGGTTTCAACTCGAAACAGAGCTTTCGACCTTCGATCTTGAGAACCTCGCGAATAATCCCAACGTAGAGGACCCTGCATATTGGGAGAATGTGGATCCTTCTGACCTTGTGTTGGTCGATGAAACGATCGAAGTTCTGGTGGTTGCGGGGATTGAAAGAGATCTCGAAGTGGCGGTGGAATTCAGGGATCTTGAAGGCAATGTGCTAACTTCTGCGGCTACTGTCACACAAAGACGGGAGTTCACAAAAGTCGCAGAGGATGTTTACGAGGCCTACGTATCTCTTGAGGCGTCCTTGCCCGCATCGGCAGTCAAATCCGGCACCTATGTCTGGTGTGCAACTGCACGTGACCTTCAAACAGATGAGACGTGGAATGACGGAGCAGCAGCTGATTTCTCCGTTGTCGAACAGGCGTTGAGCCTAAACGGTGAAGAAAATGCGTTCAAGACTATCCCGTACATGCTTGAAAATACCTATGGCCAAGTTGGTGGGTCAGTTAATGTTAGCCAAGTCTGTGAATAGATAACTTGAATGAGCTAAGCTGATAAGCTTATCGAATTGTAATGGCCCCTACTTCGAAGCAGAGATTCGAATCATATGATAGTTATTAACTTACGTTCAGCTATCTGTGCTAAATCGAGCTGTTTATCGAAGGTGACACACACAGTCAGTTCATGGATGGTTGCGCACTTATTTGATCACCTTAAGGATCATTCGACAACGCAGAATTTGCGAGAAAGTTTACGTGTTGTTGGTCATCGACCGGTTGGTCGGACGCGTGGCGCCTCTGCGCAGCCTGTTTGGGTCGGGTGAGGTAGAGAAATGCGAAAATGCCGATGAGAACCAACCAAAGGGGCCAGAGAGAAAGAAAACCAAAGAACTCTGTGGAGAACGACATCATGTACCCTTTCTGCAACGTGCTAAGCAACGACCTGAACACACTGCTACATTCCAACACTTTAGCGCGGGGCAGTGAAGCGTTCGAGACATGCCAGATGCGACTTCAGTGAACGTAGGCTTTGGCTGTCTCACATGGAAGTCCAGTTCGTAGGATCTTGCGAGAACTTTTAACCAAGAACATACAAATTATGCATGATTTGCTTATGGACCGCGGCGTTTTAAGAACGGCAGAGTGGCCACCGCACTGCGATTGATCGGAAGCTGGATCGAGGATTAAAACACAAACCACCCACACTCAGGGTTGAAAATGCGCTCGCCTCGTGAGTTCATTGCACCTCAAACCGCAACCGCCTGAGTGTCCGGTCAAACGGGGGCAAGATCACCCCGACCCTCTGGATCTCGGCCACGACGTCCGAGGAACGCCCTATCCGCATCATTGCCCGCGCGCCAGACCGCGTCACCGATTTCGGCGCGGGCCGGTTCGTCACCGACACGACGGTGGTGGATGTGCGCGTCACGGATCTGCCCGCCCCGCGTCCGGGCGACGTGATCGTCATTGGCGCGAACAGCCATTTCATCCAAGGGGAGCCGCTGCGCGACCGCGAGCGGTTGATCTGGACGCTGGATCTGCGCGCGGCGTGACCAGATGAAACTGAAACTGGAAATCAGCCCGGACCTCGTCGCCCCGATGGAAGCTGAAATCCGCGCGGGCGAGAAAGCTGTCACGACAGCAATACGCGAGGCGGGCGCGGGCCTCAAATCCGCCTGGCGCGGCCAGATCACTGGCGCGGGGCTGGGCAACCGGCTGGCGAACTCGATCCGGCTCGCGACCTATCCCATGGGGCGCGACAGTCTGAACGCTGCCGCGCCGGTCTGGTCGAAGGCGCCGATGATCGTAGGCGCGCATAACACCGGACCGCTGATCCGCTCGCGTGACGGGTTCTGGATGGCCATCCCCACCTCGGCCGCAGACAAGTCCACCCGCGACGGCCGCATCACCTCAGGCGAATGAGAGCGCCGCACCGGCCTGCGCCTGCGGTTCATCTATCGCCGCCGGGGCCCGAGCCTGCTCATGGCGGGGGGCGGTTGAATTCCAAGGGCGGGCGGTAGCGTCGCGGTCGAAGACCGAGCGCGGGCTCACCACGGTGCCGATCTTCCGGCTCGTGCCGCAGGTCATGCTGCGCAAGCGGCTGGACCTCGCGCGGGATGCGGAGTGAGCGATTGAAGGAGTGTCGGAGCTGATCGTGGCAGGGTGGAAGAGATGACAAAAATAATGGCAAAAAGCGTGAACAAACAGTTTTTAATGGGGATTAACAGCATTCGCACACATTGATTGAAGCGCGATTCAAATAAATCCTTGCAACTCGTCAACCTTTTTCTCCCCCAAACGAAAGGACATACTGCTTGGCGAAGTCATACGGGTCTGACACATACTTGTTTGCAACTTCCACAGGATCTTCCGACCAGCTATGATGCGACCACTTCCATTTCTTGGTACCTTCATACTCGTTGAAAGAACCCCAGCCGGAACGACGTTCCTTAGTATTGCATGTCAGTATGAGGCACTCGGTCAACCGGGGCAGGAATAATATCTCTGAAAATATTCTATTAAGTGCCATGAACTTCGGTTCAAAGTAGATACCAACGTGCACTGATTTAAGCTGGCAGTGATTGAACAAACTGTAGGTCTCGTCATATTCGTCAGGTATACCCATAGCCGCAAGTGTGCTTAGACCAAGTCCACCGAAGGGTTGTCGCTGCTTTTTCCGCACCACATCACTTTCCACAAAGGAGTCGGATCCGCCGCGACGCTCTAATAGGCTGATGATAGCGCGCTTGTTCTGTGCATACTCAAAATCGTCGTACTTGACTGTGCGAACATCAAAGAAGTCTTTGACCTCTAGAGTATGTGCGGAATTCCTTAAAGTCACTTCGAACACCTGATCGATGAATTCCTGCGCCTTCTCCTTGGATGGCACTCGTGCTTCAACACCCTTGATAGCAGCTAGAGCCGAAGCAAGCGCCGTTCTGGGCAGATCGACCCCCGCTCTTTCACTGGTAGTTTCGTGTGGCTCGAAGAACGCCTTACGAAGTCCGTCGAGATTGCTAGCATCGTTACAGAATTTCTCCTGCGACGTTCCCTGGCGTATAAAGTGTGGCGTTTGGCTGGAATGACCTAAGAAAGCGTCCCGCAGAGCGTTTTCGACATCGGAGTAGTATATGGCACCTTGCTCTTTATGCAGACAGGCCTTGACGAACTCATGAGTGAAAAGACTGATCTGGTCCCCCGCCAAAGAATACTGACTCTCTGTGCAGGATGAGATTTGTACGAAATTTGTGAAGCCGGATTTCAACGACCATGCCAGAGGCGTCAGATTGCCTTTGATAAGATTTCTGCCGGCTTCACAAGCATCAATAACAACTACTGATAGTTCAGCGTTAAATTGTCGGATCATCTCAAAAGCGTCTGAGCGTGAGATACCTGTTGTGTTCGGGGATGACTCCTTAAAACCCTCAAAGCACATATAGAAGTCGTCAGTGTTTGACAGACCATGACCTGAAAAATACAGAAAGATCTCTTCGAAGCCGCCATCCAGTTCTGAGAGGCGACGCAACTCATCCTTTACCGAAGATACTGGTTTGTCGACGTAGTCGAGGATCTGACTGAACTTTCGGGTAGCGGAAAGCAGCTCATGCATTTTGGAGACATCATTGGCGCAGCATTCCAAGCTCGACAGCTCGTCATATTTTGTATTGCCGATCAAGACTGCGATGCTCTGACCCATACTGCCTCTCAAACCCAAAAGCATTCGATCAGCCATGTTGCGGCCGATCTTGCCCTACGAGACTAAAGCCGAACTGTAGGGTTTGCTAGGCACAGGATGGCGGAGATCATTCATCGCCCCGAAGATCGGCACATCGCTGCTGGCAACCAAAGTATCTGTTCTCGGAACGAAGAATGCCCACCACCCGCAAAACCGTCCTTACCGCACTGCACGCGCGGCTGCAGCCGCTTGCCGCCCTCACCCTGCGTGACGAGGTGCTGCCCGAGCGGATCCCGGTGGCGGGGCTGATCATCCTGCGCGACGGCCAGCCGGGCGAGCCGGAGGTGACCCTGTCGCCATTGCGCTACCACTACCAGCACCGGGCGGAACTGGAGATCATCGTCCAGGCGGGCACCGGTCGGGCCAGCGCCTTCGACGACCTGATCGCCGCCATCGGTGCGGCGTTGGAAGCTGACCGGACCCTCGGCGGCCTCTGCGACTGGGTGGAACCCGAGGCCCCGGCCTCGGTTGATCTCCCCGTCGAAGGCGCGGCCGCCCTAACGGCGGCGGTGATCATGGTCGTTCTGCACTACACCACAACCGGCCCTCTGGCCTGACACCCCACATCCGAGGAGTCCCAAATGGCACCTGCGCAAGGCGCGCGGGCGCAGATGGCGCTTGCGTTCGAAACGAGTTATGGCACCCCGCCCGCGGGCGGGTTCACGAAGATGCCGTTCGCCAGCACCACGCTGAGATCGGAACAGCCGCTCCTGAACAGCGAACTCCTTGGCTACGGCCGCGACCCGCCGGCGCCGATCAAGGATGCGGTCACGGCGAATGGCAATGTCGTCGTACCCATCGATGCCTCGGCGTTCGGCTTCTGGCTGAAGGCGACCTTCGGGTCGCTCGTGACCACCGGTGCGGCACCGGGACCCTTCACTCACGAGTTCCGCTCCGGCGCCTGGTCCTTGCCGTCGATGTCCATCGAGACCGGCATGCCAGAGGTGCCGCGCTTCGCGATGTATTCGGGCTGCGTGTGTGACAGTCTCAGTTGGCAGATGCAGCGTTCCGGGCTGCTCACCGCGACCGAGAGCCTTGTGGCACAGGGTGAGACCATCGCCAGCACCTCCGCCGCAGGCACGCTGGCTGCCGTCGACCTTCAACGCTTCGACCATTTCAACGGGGCGATCACGCGCAACGGCCAGCCGCTCGGCAACATCATCTCGGCCGAGATCACCTTTGCCAAAAACCTCGACCGTGTGGAGACCATCCGCTCGGACGGCCGGATCGACGGGGCGGACCCGTCCATTGTCGCGCTGACCGGCAAGATCGAGGCGCGCTTCGCCGACCAGGTGCTGGTGAACTAGGCCATCGCTGGCGATCCCTGCGCGCTGACCTTCGCCCACAGCCTGCCCTCGGGGGAGAGTTTCAGCTTCACGGCGCACGCCGTCTATCTGCCGCGCCCGAGGATCGAGATCCCCGGCCCGCAAGGCATTCAGGCCACCTTCGACTGGCTGGCCGCACGCGACGCCACGCAGGGCCGGATGGACGATCTCTGGCTCGGCTTCCGATACGTGCCGCCCAACGGGGACGTGGACCTCATCACCGAAGGCAATGCGAGTTTCATCGAGTTCTTCGACGCGAACCAGGGTCGCATCGCACAGATCCAGCCGGTGGCCAGTACCAACCACTACCATGCCGTCGCGCGGGGCGACACGACCGTGCAGGGCAACTCAAGCTACACCCCGCCGAATGGCCAGCCACAATGGATCGATATGCGCGTGGCGGTGGGGGCCAGCATCACCATCGACTTCTACATCGATGGCGTCCTGCAAAGCTCGGCCACGGCCGCCAATACCCAAGCTAAGGGCAAGCCAGTCCAAATCGTCTTTCCGAATGTCGGACTGCGTGGCACCAGCAGCACCCGCACCTGGTACTATGCGCATTTCGCGGTGCTGGACGGCGTGTCGACGATCGGGCGGCGCTTCGTGCGGTATACCCCCAACGCGATCGCGACCTTCAGTCAGATGGCGGGCAGCATCGATGCGCTGAAGGACGAGGATGTCAGAACCCGGGTGTCGAGCAACGCGACCGGGCAGAGGTTGTCGTTTTCGCTGACTGGGCCAACCGGGCCTGCGGCGGTCGCGGCCATCGCGGGCGTGCATGTGAAGCAGGTCGCGCGGGCGGGGACAGTGGGGCCGCAGGCGGTCGCGGGTTTCCTGCGCATGGGCTGGGTCAATCATGATGCCGCTCCGGTGACCGTACCGACCCCCGCGCCAAGGTCGGCCTATTCTACATGGGCGCTGAACCCCGCTGGCAGCAGCGCCTGGACCAGCGTGACCCTGCCTGCCGAAGTCGGGATCCTGTCCGCATGAGCGCTGAGGCTTGCAGGATTGAACCAGTACCATCAGGTAGGATCTCAATCTCAGGCATTAAGCATGTGCTTAGGCATAGCCTTAAGCCTCCATGGTTAAGCCTGAGTGTCCGGTCGAAATGGGGGCCAGTTCACGGGGCCGCCATGGAGGCATGGGTGAAGATGCGGTCCATGGCGGATTTGAGGACGGACAGGATCAGTTCGAGCTGTGGATCCTGACGGCCAGACGCGGCCGTTTGTTCACCGGCAGGATCGAGGCCTCGGTCATCACGTCGATCCAGCGGCTTTTCTCGTCGAGATGCTGGCGGGAATCATAGTTCACGCTCTGGGGGAATCTGGAGGGTTCTGTGAGGTTCGCGGGCGCAATGCCGATGCAGCCGGACGGGTACCGGGCGGACCTCATTGAAGCCGGATTGAACGAACCTGCGGGGTGTCTGTCACTATGGGGATTGTGGTTCTGGCGCGGGCCCTGAGTGGAGGGCGCGAGGGCGGATATGCAGATCGATGGGGCCGGCTGGGCGGCCGCCGGGGTTGGTCTCGGCCTCTGGGGATCGGTGCAGCGATCCGGTCTGGTGTTTTATTGCCTCGTGTGTTGATTTCCACTGAGAGCTGACCCGGTTCGGCACCGGATTTCCATTGAGATTTGACCCATGTGACCCTCCCCCGAGCGAAGTGCGAGGGGGTCAACGGAGTGATCGACATGGGACTACTGAACGTGATCCGGAAGCTGCGCCTTCGACAGGGTTTGCCGATCCGCGAGATCGCGCGGCGCACTGGACTGTCGCGCTATACCGTCAAGAAGTATCTGAAGGCTGATGTCACCGAGCCGCATTTCGCGACGCCGGAGCGCCCGAGCAAGCTTGATCCCTTCGCCGAGAAGCTGGCGGGCTGGCTGAAGACCAATGCCAGCAAGCCACGCAAAGAGCGGCAAACGCTGACGAAGATGCGCGCCGATCTGGTGACGCTCGGCTTCACTGGCTCTTACAATCGTGTGGCGGCCTTCGCGCGAGAATGGCGAGCAGATCGGTAGCGAGAGCAGCAAACGACGGGTCGAGGGACGTTCGTTCCGCTGGCCTTTCGTGCTGGTGAAGCGTTCCAGTTCGACTGGAGCGAGGACTTCGCGGTTGTCGGCGGTGAGCGCACGAAACTTCAAGTCGCCCATATCAAGCTGTCGCACAGTCGGGCCTTTCTCTTGCGCGCCTATTCCTTGCAGACCCATGAGATGTTGTTTGATGCGCACTGGCACGCGTTCCGGGTCTTCGGTGGCGTGCCGGAGCGCGGGATCTACGATAACATGCGCACGGCAGTGGATCGTGTTGGCCGCGGCAAAGAACGACAGGTCAATATCCGCTTCCTCGCCATGGCGAACCACTATGTCTTCGAGCCGGAGTTCTGCAATCCAGCGGCAGGCTGGGAGAAGGGACAGGTCGAGAAGAATGTCCGCGACGCCCGTCACCAGATGTTGCAGGGCATGCCAAACTTCCCTGATCTCGCCGCGATGAACGCCTGGCTGGAAGAGCGCTGCTTCGAACTCTGGCACGAGACCGCCCACGGCATGCTGCCCGGAACCATCGCCGATGTCTTGGCAGAGGAACGGAGGACCTTGATGCCTCTGCCAGTGGCGTTTGACGGCTTTGTCGAGATGAGTAAGCGTGTCTCACCCACCTGCCTGATCAGCTTCGAGCGCAATCGCTACAGCGTTCCCGCATCCTTTGCGAACCGGCCTGTCAGCCTTCGGATCTATCCCGACTGGTTGGTCGTGGCGGCGGAGGGCAACATCCTGTGCGAACATGTCCGCCTGATCCAGCGCAGCCACAAGTTGCCCCCGAAGACGATCTATGACTGGCGTCACTATCTGGCGGTCGTGCAACGGAAGCCCGGGGCTCTTCGCAATGGCGCACCCTTCATCGAACTGCCGCCTGCCTTCAGGCAGTTGCAGGACCATATGCTGCGCAAGCCTGGCGGTGACCGCGAGATGGTGGACATCCCTTCACTCGTCTTGCAGCACGACGAACAGGCCGTGCTGACCGCTGTGGGATTGGCACTGACTGAGGGCGTGCCGACCAAGACCCATGTGTTGAACCTTCTGCACCGGCTGGTCGACGGCAAGGTGATCGGTGGTCCACCGCTGGATACCCCGCAAGCGTTGATCCTGCGGCGCGAGCCCAAGGCCAATGTCGAACGCTATGACGCTCTGCGCAGCCAGATCGCCGCGGGAGGCCGCCAGCTACATCCATGCAAAAGGCGCAACGCCGGTTGAGCAGTCGTTCCTGCCGGACAGTGACGGCCGCATGATTGTGCCCTTCAATGCAACGGAGCCTATTGCAATCATCAGAGGCAGCACGACCGCCACCAATCTGGGCTTCGCTCCGCATGGGGCAGGGCGGTTTGTATCTCGCGACCGCCATCGTCGCGAGCGGCTTCTGGGAAATGTGACAGAGCTAGAAATTCTTCAAGAAGAGACGCAGAGCGTTGATATGCGCTTTTACTGCGGGAAGATCGACATCACGGAGCTTCCCAGTGCATACAAGCCAGCCTCGGCGATCCTTTCTGCGATGGAACGGTTTGGCCTTGCAGAGGTGACGGATCGGATCGATCCATATGGCAACATCATGGCGGGGGACTGGGAACAGGACGCGCCCTGGCGGAAATCACGACAAAAGGTGGATGGAGCAAACCATGGAACTGACGGCACAAACTGAGGGTCCAGAAACAGAAGAACCCCGAGGACGTTGGGCGGCGTCAGCGCCGCCCGACCCACATTTTGGAGCGTATATTCGCCTGTGCCGAGAGACCTTGAAACAGAACGGCGAGGCCTTGTCGGTCAGGAAACTTGCGGGAGAGCTTGGAATTGAGCCTGCCTACCTGTCGAAAATAGAACGGGGCGTCTTTGCCCCGCCCTCGGAAGAGTTGATCGTAAAAATTGCTCGCCGACTTGGGGAAGATCCAGACCGCCTGTTGGCGCTGGGGGGGAAGATTGCCTCTGATTTGAAAGATGCCATTCGCGCGCGCCCGGAGCTTCTGAGCTCCCTTGTTCGCGCGGTGCGGGATCGACCCGATGCTGAAGTAGAGACACTGCTGCGAGAAGTGCGAGATGGAGACTGGTAAGCCGGGTGTGTTCCTTGCAGGTGAGCGAACTCTTTAGTTCAGGTTCCTGAACCTGGCCGCAACACAAGGTTGTAGCAACCGTTAGACTCCGGCCATGTGTGTTGTCTCCACTAGACCGAGAAGGGCAGACCGACGGTGCGTGTGAGGAGCAAGATTCCATGAAACGGTCCGTTTTGCATATTCTTCCCACTTATGGATACCAGACTTCGATTCTTTACAATCCTCGATCCGACGTTCTGTGGGCCTCAAACCGTTCGTCGTTCTCCGTAGGAAAGTCACCGAAACTTCGTTTGTTCCTATCGAGCGTTCAACGCTATTTTCCCGATCCAAGCCTACCGCAAGTGAAAAAAAATTACAAAAGCGGTTTGTAAAGAGTTCGCAGAGTCCTCTTATTAAAGTGCTGATTCAAAATCGTTTTTTGAGATATACGTCAGTGATTATTACTCTTTTTCGGAAAATTTTTTTCCATCCAGGCAGGCGAGCATCCACTCCCTGCGAGAGCTAAGTGTTCCAAGGAATGACAGGTTGTCAGGCAAATCCGTCTGTTTTCGCATGTCTGTCTTCGCCGCGTTGGGGTCAATTTTGGAGGGTTATGAACCCCTCGTGTCGGGTGTTCATCTGAGGATAAGCGCTGTTCTCGAGCCCGGTCGTTTCTGGTGTTCTTTCATCCAAAGGACTGGAGCCTTTCACTGTCGCACGTGGCTTTCTGCAACGGCCTACTGCAGGCTGGGTCGCGTTGAAAATCGAAGCCCTTGCCGATTTGGTCGCGGCTCACGATAATGCCTGCGATAAATGCGGGCTTGACATGAGACCTGTTGTCCGACGACGAGTAGGCGCTTTTCGATCGCTTTATCCTGTTGGCCCGCGCCTCGAACGGAGGTAGGTCCAGGAACCATAGTACTGGTGTGGTGGGGATATTCTGGATCGCGAGCATGCGGCCTTAGTGGTGCGGCTTGGCATACGAGTTCGGCAAATAGTCCAGCATCTATCGCTTGTTCCGGCGCTGTACCTTCGCACTCAGGAGAACAGATCCTGTCTGCGCAAAGAAAGTGTAGACTGGGGCTCGATGCTCTTCAGATGTAAGCGTTGCCGCGGAGGCACCCTGGAGCGATCGCGTATAATCGGAACAGACTTGTTTTTGAGCTTTTCAAATAGTATTTGACAACTGGATCTGCAAAGAGGCTGGAAGTCAGATCCCTCCAAGTGCTTGGGATGCTGTGGCCAGCCACTCCGATGCAGAGCCACATCTCTTGTTTTTTGAGCGCAGTTAAAGAACAATATGTTTGGCTCTGCGTATGGGGTGGGCATCACATAGTAGCCTTCGTCGGCAAGTGTCGAGGCCATCCATTGCTGCGCAGAGCCACTAATAAGGAGTCCACTGGACGCTGGCTCCTGACGCTAATCGGCCTCTTCAGATTAAACTACTTAGTGCGCGACAGCCTATCGCGGCAATTCCATGGGAGCAGATCGTCGATCTGGCTTTGCCTGTGCCCTTGGACGATGGCGATAAGCGTGGTTAACAGCCGTGCGTGGGGATCGACACCGTTCATTTTGCGGGTCTCGATCAGCGAGGCGATGATAGCCCAGCTTTAGGCTCCGGTGTCAACGGCGGAGTAAAATTGGGCCATGGGGCGGCGCAAAACTGGGCCACTTTGGATTTGAGCGAGACGTGGGAGATGGGCGGCGGCCAGTCAGCCGCGCTCTCCATATAGCTTGCGGGTGACTGGCCGCCTTGGACCGTCAGGTCCAAGTCTGATGCTTTGGATCAGGTGTTGTCGCCGGTCTTGCGCGCGCGACTTTGAGCAAGGCGATAGCTTTCGCCGTTCATCTCGAGGATGTTGACGTGGTGGGTCAACCGGTCGAGGAGCGCGCCGGTCAGCCGTTCGGTGCCGAAGGTCTCGGTCCATTCATCGAAGGGCAGATTGCTGGTGATCAGCGTGGCACCGCGCTCGTAGCGCTGGGAGATCATCTCAAAAAGCAGCTCGGCGCCGGTCTTGGACGGGGGCACGAACCCGAGCTCGTCGATGATCAGCAGCTTCACGGCAGCCATCTGCTTCTGGACGCGCAGCAGGCGGCGTTCGTCTCGCGCCTCCATCAGCTCGTTGACCAGCGCGGCGGCGGTGGTGAAGCTGACGGACATGCCCTTCTGGCAGGCCGACAGCCCCAGGCCCAGGGCAACATGGGTCTTGCCGGTTCCGCTGGGGCCAAGGGCGATCACGTTCTCACGCCGTTCGATCCATTCGCAGCGCGCCAGTTCCAGCACCTGCATCTTGTTCAGCTTCGGGATCGCCTTGAAGTCGAAGCTGTCGAGGCTTTTGGTGGCCGGGAACTTCGCAGCCTTGATACGGCGCTCGACCATCCGCCGCTCGCGGTCGATCAGTTCCAGTTCGACGAGGCGCGACAGGAACTGGACATGGTCCAACCCTTCAGCGGCGCATTGGCGCGCAACCTTCTCGTGTTCGCGCAGGAATGTGGGCAGCTTCAGCGTCTTCAGATGGTGGGCAAGCAGGATCTTCGGGGCCTCGGTCATTCCGCCGCCTCCGACATCAAGGCCATGTAGCTGGCCGCACGCGTCGTCTCGACGTTCGCCCGCGGCAGGTAGGGGTAGACATCGAGATCAAGCCTTGGGGGGCGCTTCTCCACCTGACAGAGCACGAGGTGCTTCACGGCGTCGAAGCCGACCGCGCCCAGCTTCAGGGCCTTCTTCACGGCGGCATGCAGGTCATCTATATCGAAGCTCTCGAGCAGACGCAGCACCTGCACGTACTCGCGGCGGCCCATCTTGAGCATGCGTGCCTCCATCAGGCGGCGCAAAGTCTGGAACTCTTCGGGCAGGTCCCATTCCGCCAGAGGCGCTGCCTGGTCCAAGGCATTGATCTTGCGCTCGATCAGCGGGAGGTAGTGAACCGGGTCGAAGATCATGTCCTCGCGATCGTAACAGCGCGGGTGTCGGGCGATGACCTCCCCGCGACAGCCGATCACGATCTCATCGACATAGCCGCGGATCCAGACATCCTGGTGGCCATAGGCGACCGGGACCGAGTAATCGTTGGTGTCATAGCGCACGAGAGACTGCGAGCTGACCCTGCCGCCCGCTTGGTCGCAGGCGTCCAACGGGGCGGCAGGCAATGGGCGCATCACCGCCAGATCGCGCTGCAGCCTCTCGCCGATCGTCTCCTTGTGACCCCGAAGAATGCGTGTGAGGCGTGCGCAGCACTGCCCTTCAAGATCGGCATTGAAGGCGTCCCAGCTGACAAAGTGGGGGATCGGCACCATGTGGTTGCGGCGGGCGTGGCCGACCATCCCCTCGACAGCGCCCTTGTCGTTCCCCTTCCCGGGCCGACCATAGCGATCCCGAAACAGGTAATGCGACTGCAAGCCGCTGAACAGCGTGGCGCGGATGCGCGTGCCATCTGGCTGGATCTTCGAGACCAGGCAGCGGTCGTTGTCGTAGAGCACCGACTGCGGCACCCCGCCGAAGAAGGCAAACGCGCGGACATGGCCGTCTATCCAGGCCTCCGCCGTCGCCGCCGGATAGGCCCGGACGAAATAGGCATCGCTGTGCGGCAGGTCGATGACGAAGAAATGCGCCTTCTGCTCGACACCGGCGATGACGACGACCGCTTCGCCAAAATCGGCCTGAGCATGGCCCGGCGGATGGGCCAGTGGCACGAACATCTCCCGGGTCCGCCGCTCATGCTCACGCACGTAATCCTTGACGATCGTATAGCCGCCGGTGAAGCCATGCTCGGCCTGAAGCCGTTCCCATATCCGCTTGGCCGTATGACGCTGCTTGCGATGCACGGCCTTGTCGGCTTCAAGCCAAGCGTCAATGAACTCGGTGAACCCGTCCAGCTTCGGCCGCCTGATCGGCTTGTCCCGCCGGTAGCCAGGCGGCACCGAGAAGGCCAACATCTTATCAACCGTCCCGCGCGAAATGTTGAAATGCTTCGCCGCCGCCCGCGCGCTCATGCCCTCGGCACACGCCAGACGGACCTTCTTGTAAAGTTCCACGGTATAGATCTCCCCACCCTCCCTGCTGCTGCAAGAAGGGAAAAGTGGCCGGATTTTACTCCGCCCGCAGCGAGACGATCCCGCCGCTACCGTGGCCTAATTTTGCACCGCCGTTTCCAGATCATCAGGTCAGCCTGAGCACCGGCCTCTCGAATGGATTCACGCAAAGCATCAAAATGAACCTCAAACCCAACATCATCGAGGTGAAGGTCAGCAAGGACAAGGATGTTCAAGTTTTACCTTCCGAGATCACAACTGTGAAACCAATTCAAAATCTTTTCTTAACATAACTTGAGCTTTTCAACTAACTTGTCACCCACCGCCTGCGCAAGATTGGTTCTCAAAAACATGGCCCTGTCCCTCTCACGACCATAAAGCCACCCAGATTCCGGACGCCATCTATCCGCCAAGATGCCGCTTGTGGAAAGTGACACCAAGAATGCATCAGCAGATACATCACCGGTACTGGGCATTCTTGTTAAATTTTCAATGTTCATTCTGACAGAAGCGGGCATCTCCTCAAAAGCTTTCTCAACAAGAATATCTACAGGTGGCTCCAAGATTCCAGCACTCCACAAGAGCTTGTGAGAGCCATCAATAAAGGAGCCGTCAGAAACAACGCCGATCGTCTGAAAAGCTGCTAGAAGATCCTCATTAACGAAAAGGATTTCATCACCCATACAAACGGGACGCATGAAACTGTAATTTTCGTCTGCAGAGTTCCGTGTAATATGAATTTCATAAAGACCAAATGATAAAAGAGCCACAACAACATCCTCTACTCTCAAATCTTCAGGAGGAGCACATTTATCATCAGAATGCCTCGTAACAAGATAGGCATTACCAGAAGCAATACCAAGACGGACTGCAAGCTCCGTGATCAAGTCGTAAGACAGGCCGCGCGCATCTACAAAAAGAACGGCACCAAAAAGATGTTTATCAATGAAATTGACAACATCTTTAAACCAAACATCAAGTGGTGTGTCTAATTTCATTCCTGAACCACAATTAACTTGATTGAAGATGCTGAACGTCCCGAGGCGCTCTACCAATAACCTCACGCAGATCATAAAGGTCTACAAAGTTCTCGGCTTGCCTTCGCAAATCATCCGCAATCAGCGGAGGTTGACTGCGAATGGTCGAAATCACAGTGACTCTCACACCCTTTTTTTGAAGGCACTCAACCAAAGGTGTGAAATCTCCATCGCCGGAAAACAGAACAATATGATCCAGGCGCGGGGCCAACTCAAGGGCATCAACCGCAAGCTCAATATCCATATTCCCCTTGATCTTGCGCCGACCTTGCGAGTCTGTGAATTCTCTGGCCAACTTTGTGCGAAGATGAAAGCCATTGTAAGATAAAAAATCTACTAAGGGCTTGATTGGGTTGTGTTCCTCGCCGTCCAACATGGCTGTGTAGTAGATTGCACGAACAAGCTTTCCACGCCTCATAAACTCCTGACGGAGAAGCTTGTAATCAATCTCTATAGACAAACTCTTCGCCGTGGCGTGAAGATTGGCACCGTCAATAAGTAAAGCTAAACGTTCATCTTTGTAGAACATGAGTATCTCCTTTAAGGTGTCTGAGTATAAAGGTTCTTCAAAGCTAATCAAGAGGTCGAGCGACAAGTGTAACGGGCAGGACCGCGATAAATCCTTAAGAATGACTCAAGAAGAACGATAAATTTAGAGATTGAAAGTTATGATAAACTTCGTGGCGCATTGCTAGACATTAAAAATCACGGTGGATCAAGTCTGGGGTGAAGACCCAGATGAAAGGCTGGGAAGCTGATTGATCGATATAGCAGCAGGACTTCACAAGAGCATCAGTGTCGGCAAACACCAGTGATTGTGGTTTTCGCGCATGAAATATGGTTAGCAAGACATTGTTTCTGCTTGAGGACATAACGTTGGGGAACTCCTGAGGGGCTTGTTCAACGAACGGGTCACTAGCCAGGCCGTTGGACATCAGGAGGTACATCGATAGACATACGAAGGATCAAACAGGGTTACCAATGGACAGTAACGGGTCACACAAAAGGTTGTAAAAAACCTGTTTAAATCAGAAGCTTGTCAGAGTAAGTAATGTTTTTCGTTGGTTTTTTACTTACTGGAGTGACTTTAAGCAGCTTTGGGTGACACAGGGTATGATTGAATTTATCAAGCAAGATTGCTTGGGTAACCTCCGGCAGGAATAAGGGTGGAGCGACGTGACGATGTGATGATCTTTGTTGTAAATGGTTGTTTTGTGATAATTTTTATCATGAGCAGACAAAGGGCAGACAGAAGAAGATTGAGCTGGCAGACATGCAAAAACGACCGTTTGCTGGTGACTTCCTAAAGTGTAAATTACGGGTCGAGGCGAAGGCCTTCGTCGTGGACCTTACAGAACAACGGCGGAGGTACAGACTTGCCGCTCAAAGGCAGCCAGCATTTGCATGAAGAAGCAATCTAGGCCACGGTATTCCAATGGAGCACCATGACGGGATATTCTCATGACCGTGCACAAACAAAGTGTCAGCTTCACTGATGCAGCCTTCAGCTTCGCGCGCGACTTGGTCGAGGCTGGCGAGTACCCCAATGTGAGCGCGGCGGTTTCCGGCGAACTGGCCCGCGCAAAGGCCGAAAGGGAAAGGGAACGGGCATTGTGGGAGCCTGAGGTTCAACGTCACCTCGCCTTGCGATCTGATCAATGGGAACCCGTTGCAGCACTTGGCACCTTCACAGCAGGTTCCCGCGCCCATCTGAACCGGCTCCAGTCGGCGCGCAACGGCAAAGAGACGCCTGATGCGCCAAAGTAAACACCGGCTGGTTGATCAGGACTTGACCGGTATTGTTAAGAATATCATTGATATCACCCAAGGCGATTTTGCGGCCGCTTCTCGACGCCTCCATAAAATCGATGCGCTGCTCACCGACATTTGGTATGCGTCTTGCCGGAAATCTTGAAGGCTGGCTGGTGCGACACGGCGGTAAAGGACATCGCCTGACCATCGTCTTTAAGGCCGATATCGAACGCGACGTCCTTCAAATCGCGCTTGTCGCCTTCGGCGGGCAGGAATGATGTCGACCGGCGAGAAAAGACGCGATTCGGAATACTGAATTGCGAAACAGTGGTCACACATCGAGGCGCACACCTTCGTCATGGACCGCGCGAGATAATGTAGTGACGCTGTCCAAGGCATCTTGAAACTCCGATCGTTTAACAGCGAAAAGATCTGCTTTCAAACCGGATTTTCGGCGCAGTTCCCAAAGAAGCACTGGCTCAAGAAAGGACTCGGGCGAAGTATCAGGCAAAATAGCAAGAATGTCCCAGTCGCTGTCCGGTCTGTGATCACCGCGCGCGCGACTTCCAAAGAGCCAAACTTCCTCCGCTGAGAGGTTCGATTTACACAGTTGGACGAGGAGAGAGAGGCAGGGTTCTTGCCTGTAGAGGCTCGCTGTCATGAATGCTGCTCTTAGTATCACTGTTGAGGTACTTTACAAGAGTTAGGGGTTCTCGTTCATGGCCTCGCCATGCGGCTCGGCACCACGATGAAAGCGCTACTTACAGCGTTGTTACGGTGAGGGGCTGTGCGAGTTGATTGATACCTTGCTTTTTTCTTCTTTGAAACAAGGCAAATGGATGGGTGTTTTTTCTTTCATGACCTTACGATGTTTACCCTAACGGGATCTGACTCTTTCAGATCCGATACCATGGTATCGCCTTCGAGGGTTTTATGCCTGCTTTGATCGTTGCTGATCTTCACCTGGATTTCTGGCTCGCCAAGAAGCGCGACCCCTTTGAAAATATGGAGGCTGGCCTCCTCGATTGCGTGGATGCATTGATCCTTGCAGGGGATGTTACGAACAAAGGCCATGTTCAATGGCGCCACGCGCTGCGTTGGTTAAGCGAGAGGGTTGATCTCGGTAAGGTCCATCTCTTTCCTGGAAACCACGACTACTACGGAGGGCGGATCGATCGGGACGACAAGCTGGCTGCCATCTGTAGAGAGGCAGGCGCAAATTTTGCCCAAAAAGCGGAAGTCATTGTTGGAAGTGATCGCTATCTATGCGCCACGCTCTGGACAGACATGAAATGGGGTGCCAACGGCGTTCAGTTTCACCGGCATGCGGTGGAAGGGAAAATGAACGATTTTCGCTCCATCCGAATCGAGGCGGCGGGCTTCAGAAAGCTGTATCCTGCCTATGCCGCAAGTGTGCATCACGATCATTTACGATGGATTGAGGATCGTCTCAATGCGCCGTTTGAGGGGCGCAGTTTCATTGTAACGCACCATGCACCACTGCCAGTTTGCTGTACGAAGCCGGAAGAAGATATCGCCTGCGCTTATGTATCCGATCTTTCAGAGTTCATCCGCAAGAAGAAGGCATCTGGCTGCCTTGACGGCTGGATCCATGGACATACCCATTTTCAAGGGCCTAGTGACTTCGAGGGGGTTCCGATCCTCTGCGCAAGCCTCGGATATCCGATTGAACACAGGGTTACACCGAGTGTGTTTGGTATTCTTGTTTAGGTGGCTGTCGCGTTGCGCATATTTGGAGCTACCTGATTTTAGGCGAGTTGCGCTACTGATGCTGGGTAATGGGACGCTGGGCGTGTGCGAATGTCTATCAAATGCAGCTAGCCGCCGTGCTGCCGTGAGATGCGCTGTCGCCAGCCAGCGTTTACAGGGCGTGTATGTTTATCCTGTCGCGCTTTCGGTGCCGCGCGACAATCAAGGTGAGACGCGTTCTCATCCAGATTGTCGCGCCATTCTTTCGGACCTCGAAGCATTCGTCACTGGGGATCTGAACCTGCAACAGGTCAGGGAGAGGGTTGTCGTCAGGTACAGTCGCCTTCAACCGAAAACGAAAACATGATGCGTGCCCGTGCCTGCTCGATGTTCCTTGCAGGATGTAGATGAACGACAATCAGATACCCGCGCATCATCGGATTGTGATGTGCACCCAAAAAGGATCATCTCCTTCCGTTACAGAGCGCCTTTGTTCTGTTACAGGAGCCCTAGACGCTTTATTGGCTTCCAACCCGATTGATGATCGAGACACCTGATCTTGTTGCCACACGACGTTGTCCTGATCAGCTTTTTGGCGTCCTCTTTGTTTCATGATGGCTGGCCCATAGAGGTGGGTCTCGCCACGGTGGAAAATGACGAGCCCGTCATCTGGTCCTCGCTGATCCGGCGCCAGGAGAGCTGGCCGATCACCGGCTGGTCCTTCACATCGCAAGAACAGCATCAGATTTCGCTGGAAACTCTCGCGGGTGCCCCTGCGGCTGCTGATGTGGCGAGCCAACTTCTGTCGGTAATCTGGAGGCGACCGGTTGTATCCGCCACACCTCGTTTCGATAGCAAGTGTCTTGCCCGGCTTTTTGCAGCTTGCGATCTGCAAGTGACCGTTCAGTTGATCGATTGGGACGCTTTCATCCGTGCCGAATATCCGGCAGCCGAGGTGGAGAACATCCTCTCGCAAATGGATGCTCCGCGTTTGGACCATCGCGTCGGCTCGATCCTCGAAAGAATGCTCACCGTTTCGCGGAGGGATGGGCAGAAAACGCCCGCTAATGCTGGCGCTGAGGACCTCAGTCTTCCATTCCCGTTCGGGGCTCCACATCAAACCAGTGCTTATTGACCGGGAGCTTCTTGGCGCGCTGCAGGATGTCACGACGTCCAACAGGTGCGAACTGCCACTGATCGACGCCGACATTTACGGCATTCCGGCTGCCCGGCCAGTTTTGGTGCACATGTCCGAAGAGCTGAATCGCGCCGCGCCGCGCATGCAGCCAGGTGATCATCGGATAGTGACAGAGCACGAAGAGCTGACCCTCGTCATTGACATAGGCAATGTCCGTCACGCTTTGCCATGCCAGTTCGCGGACCCATGCCTGGTCATGATTGCCAATGACGAGGTGTTTGCGGCCGGGCAGGGAGTGAAAACGTTGCGCAACGCGGTCGCGGTCACTTGCGCCTCCGAACGCGAAATCCCCGACGATCCAGAAATCGTCCTCAGGCGCGACCTTCGTACTGATCGCATTGCACAGATGGCTGTCCATCTCTGATACCGTCTGAAACGGACGATTGCAGAACCGAATGATGTTCGCGTGGTTCAGGTGAAGGTCGGCGGTATACCAGTGCATTTTTAATTCTCCCGGCCCGAAGGGGCCTCTCGTGGGGCGGCAGTTGGATCAGTGCAGGTGTAAAGCCGCTATGGTAGACGGCAGTGTGAGCATTATTGGTGCCGCGGCGTTGCGGTGCCACGCGATGAACGCATCCAGCGCGCGGCGCCTTTTGGGTCGATAGCTGCCGGCCTAGTTGAACGGCCGACGCCGTGCGCGGATCAGCATGTCCTCGATCGCGCGGTGCATCTTGCGAAGGCTCAACGCCCCGTTTGACACGAGTTCCGCGAGTTTTGTCCTGACTTCGTTGAGGATCAGACCTTCCGGGTCAGCCTTTTCGATCAGGTCAAGAGCTTGATCGAAACTCGGCATGCCGACCTCGAAGATTGCACAGCGGTCCTTCAGCGGTGCCGAGACGCCGTTGATGCTGTTGGCGGTCAGGATGAAGCTAACATGCGTGAGATCGACCTCGGTCTTGAGGAAAGGGCAGCGATAGCTTTTGCGGCTGACCTCTGAAAGAATGCCGAGAAGCGCATCAAGCGGGTTGCCGCCGGTGCGTCCTCCACCGCGGCCCCCCGCCTTCTCGACTTCATCGAAGACGCACAGCGAGGTGGCATAGGTTCCACTCGTTGCCAGCGTCACGGGTACGCCGGAGGAAGCAGTCGACCAAGTGCGCTCGCTGCCGGAGATGTCAAAGACGGCTGTCGCGCCTGCCATTTCGATACGACGCGAGTCAATGCCGAGATGACGCCCGAGGCTGCTGGCAAGCGTCGTCTTTCCGTAGCCTGCCGGTCCATAGATCAGCACCGGCGGCAAGCTGAAATCTTGCCCAGTCCGTTCCACAGCGGCGCGGTGAAGATAAGCAAGCGGCCTGCCCAGCCAGGGGGCGTCTTCATAGGCTGCAGCAAATGCGACATCGATCTCGTCGCGCGAAAGGCGCAGGGCGAGACGCGGCTTTGAGGCTTCTTTCAGGGGGACCTCATGGTCCTTCTTGCTGCTGTCGATGTTGAAGGCCGACACGGTCGCCGGAAAGACGATGCGCTCGCGTTTGCTGTTCAGCTCGCGCTTCAGCTTCCGATAGGCTTCATAGGCGACGAGGGGCAGCTTCTCCGTGATTCCGACTTCGGAGAGATCCGGAAGCTCGCACTCATAGGGAGGCGCATCGAACCAAACCGCAGCCACAGTCGGGTCGAGCCTCCTTGCGTCGATCTCAGCCATACGGGTTTCGACATGCCACGCCGGCATGCGCTTCAGGTTTGCCTCTGCACGCGCGCGATCTACGGGCGCGCCGTGGAGTTCCGTGAGAGTCAAGATGACCTTGTCGAGATCGAATGCCGGAGGGTTCGGCTCCGGAGGCTGTTCCGGCGTTTCGGTTGCGTCGAGAGCGCTCAACCAGGGCAATCCAGTGCCAGAATCGGTCGCGTTATCGTCCAGGTCGTCCGCCTCAGCGTCATGAGCGGCGTCAGCCACCGTCGCCTCGTTCTTGCCCAAAGGTGGAGACAAGTAGACGCGCCGGGCCTTCTCAAGCTCAACGCTGTCGGTTCCGTCATTTAGAGCCACGATCACTGCGCAGCAGAACTCGCTCCCCTGCCGGATAAGGTAATCCCGCAGGACAACTGCGTTCTGCAAGGGCTTGGGATGGGCCGCAGTCAGGCGCTTGATTGCGACATCTGCATAGATGGCGGCGAGTGCGGCAGCAGAGGGACTTTTGGGCGTGAGCATAGCGAAACCTCAATCACGGACGGAGAAATGGAAAAGGGCTGATGCGACTGATCTGCTTCCGGGGTGGCGCAAGAAGGGGCGCGGCCGGGGATTCTACCCCCTGACCGCTCATTCGAGTCGCGTTTCGGGAAGAAAGATCAGTTCCGGGGGAGAGAGGGGGTCTTGGCCTGACGTCCGGCCGCGCTCGTAATCACCGAAGGAGTGATAGTGACGGAGGCGGCGGTGACGGCTATGGCCGTGACACGCGCCGCAGGACCGACCTGCGGCTCGAGGCAGAGGTCCGGCGCATCAGCAGTGCAGAAACCAACGCTATCCGCCGCGTGACCAAGGATCAGCAACATGCTGGCGACCACAATCTGCTTCTCATGGTTATCGAGGATACCGCTACGATCATGCAACGCGGACGCGACCAAGCGACCGCTCAAAAGAAGCGGCACAGCAATAGACAGTGGAGAGTGCAACAGGGGGAGGGGCGTCATGACCTATTCCTTTCGAACACACGAACCAACCCACGCCACCTCAGGTGGCGTCAGCGCGTTTGGTTCATATGATCGATACGTGGGACATGATGGTCAGAACGTAGGCATCCGGCCTTAGCCCGTCAACAAATCTTTCGAGGGGGGCAGGTTTCTTGTGGCCGTGGCGTAGAGCATTTGTCGTGGTAGCTGGATTGAGAAGCTAAAGTTAGTCATCTTGTCACACAGCCTAACCTAAATTAAAACAGTAGAGCAGGCTGACGATGGAGTTAGCCGTTCCCCGTCTTCGTCAATGGGCTCCCAAACCTATGGCTTCTGTCTGAAGCGGAGGCACTGGGATATAGACGAACTTGGGCCATGAAAGTGGCGCCGGTCGTTAAAAAAACGAACCTACAGTGTGGTTCTACTTTTTCGAAAATGGTGGCCATGCTTTCTTTCGTCGTATTACCGTTTAACATGAAATTGACTCCAGCTGCATAAAGGGGAGCAAAGTCATGGTCGACACGTTGGACGGTGTTGCGGTTCTCGTTGATGGCGAGAATGTCAGTTCAAAGCATGCGGCTGCAATCCTAAGGGTGGCGCAGTCGATCGGCGTCCCGCAGGTGGTCCGTGTCTACCTCGACGCTCGTAGCGGCTCTGGTTGGCACAACGTAAATGGTTATCGCCTCATACACACCGGCGTTGGAAAGAATGTCACTGACATGTTTTTGGCGGTTGATGCGATTGAGCTTCGGCTTGCCAAATCGATGCGGCAGTTTGTTCTTGTGAGCTCAGATCGGGATTTTTCCCATCTGGTCATCCGTTTGCGGGAGAACGGAGCGCGTGTAACGGGCCTTGGTGAGAAGAAGACCTCTGAGGCATTCCGTGCGATTTGCGACACGTTCGTAGAACTTGAAGAAAAGACAACTTCGACCAAAGCGGTTGTCACGCGTTCGATTGTTCTGGATATGGATAAGAAAATCCGAGACGTAATCAAGGGTAGTAGCAGCGATGCACAGGGAATGCGGATTTCAGAACTTGCTCCGAAGATGCATCTCAAGCATGGCGTAAAGATCAGCACGCTACCTGAGAAAACTTGGCGCGGATACCTAGGCGCACGTCCGCACTTGTTTGAGCTGGATCCGCGTGGAGCAGATGCACGCGTTCGTTGCTTGCCAGAAGGCTTTCGCCAAAGTTAGCGGGAAGCTGCCACACCCCCTTTGTTTGGCGGGAAACCTAGCTGGGGGACTTCCGAATATCGAGCCCCGGTGAGCCCAGAAGAGTCGAGACCGGTACTGCTTTCGAATGCCGCGGCAGCAAAGGTTGCACGCACGAAATCCCTTCTTTTGTTGGCTCCAGAGTCGAGGCCGACCGCGCAAGGGAGCAGTAAGGCGACTCGGAAAAGAGCCTACTCGACGGCTGCGCAGTTACAGCTTTATGTCGAGGCGACGAAAAACTGATATCTTTGGGGAGAGCGCTCATGCGACCAATGCTCCTCGCCGGATCCCGTATTTCTTCATCTTTTCGATCATTGTGGTCCGGTTGAGCCTCAGCGCCTCGGCTGCTTGTGAAATGTTGCCCGCACGTTTGTCGATAGCCGCTTCGATCAGTGCCACCTCGATGTCTCTGATGTAGCAACGCAGATCGATTGCCCCGAGGCGTGCCAAGGCATCGTGGAACTCGGTGGGATCGGGGAGTTCGTCCCTCGTACCCGGGGCAACCTGAGGGATGACACAATCGGCCGTTTCCGTATCGGGCATTTCCATGGCGAGAAGATTTTCCCGAACATGGCGAGCAGTAATCATTCGACCGCCAAACATGACGAAGGCACGCATGACAATGTTTTTGAGTTCGCGAACGTTACCGGGCCAAGCGTAGCCCTGAAGCGCTCGCAGAGCGCCAAGATCGAAATGCGGGACATCGACTATGGGGTTCGAACGGGCTTGAAGGTCTATAAGCCTTGCGAGGATCAGCGGGATATCCGCGCTGCGCTCCACGAGGCTCGGGACAGTCACTGGAAACACTGATATCCGGAAGTAGAGATCAGCACGAAAGGCGCCTTTCTCGACAGCAGCCTCCATGTTCCGGTGCGTTGCCGTGACCAGCCGAAAATCGACCGCAACTTCCGAGGCGCCACCGACCCGCTGCACCCGACGCGTTTCCAGAACGCGCAGAAGCTTGGCTTGCAGCGCCAGAGGCATATCGCCAATCTCGTCGAGAAAGAGCGTGCCTCCTGCGGCTTGTTCAATACGGCCAACGCGCATCTTATCTGCACCGGTAAACGCACCTTTCTCGTGCCCGAAGAGTTCGCTTTCCAGAAGCTCCGCAGGGATCGCTGCACAGTTGACAGCGATCAGTGCGCCTTGGCGACCGGAGGCGCGGTGAATAGCCTCTGCAACCAGTTCCTTGCCGGCGCCGGTTGGGCCATTGACCATGACGGACGCATCAGAGGTTGCTACCGCCGCAATCATGCGCTTCAGTTTTACCATCGGGGTCGTCTCGCCGACGAGGATAGAGGCAAGTGTCGCGGTCGATACAGGTGCGGGCTGCGCTGCGACTTCAACTTCACTCCAGTGGCATGACATGATTGGCTCCCTACGGTTTGCGTTACTTCCTTTTTAGCTGGCCGTAGGTGTTTTTGGGCTTCTATGGGTCTGTTTTGGGTGTGAACTATGGGTGGCGTACATATTAACGGCAGAGAAAACCCATTCTTTCGTTTGTACTGTTAAAATGAATGTTAACATTTTAAGTATTGGTCGTTGTCCCGTGACCTGTGCGCCCACAAAAAGCACGATCCTTTTGCTCAGTTAAGGAATCAAGCGTGCAGGTGAGCGCCTCTGAACGGTGTACTAAAAAATCATAAACCGCTGAGGAAAAAAATGACAAAGGTGGAGAAAGCTGGCTGGCGGGTTGTGAGGATGAATAACTATCAAGGCTTTGGATGGAAGAGATGCTTCTCTTTTAAAATATGTTAAAATACCAGTCTGGAAATATGAGCAAACTGAAGAAGCTGCTGCTGAATGCCCAACTGCGCGCGGCCCACTCGGTGATGTATGTGGGCGCCTCTTCGTCCCGCCCCATCGGTGTATCTGTTTACAAGATCAACCGACAGGGCAGGGGTAGGTTGTAATGTCGCCGGCGAAACGGCTTCGATCCACCGTTCGCTGCACATGACGATGCCGATCACGCTTTCCGGTCCGTGAACTCTGCCGCGATTTCTGCGACCTGCTCCTGCGTGAGGTGCCCGGCATTGAAGAGGGCATCACTCAACGCGGTGTGCAGAGCGCGATGTTTGCGGATGATCTCCTTGGCTTGGTCGAGGCCTCTGTTCAGATGGGCCGTCACCCGTTCTGACAGTTCGAAATCCGTCCGCAGCAGGGCGCGGGCTTCCTCCGGCGGGCCGGACCAGAGGAGCCCGGAGGACCCAAGGCCGGTGCTGCTTTCGAGGACCGCGGCGGCGCTGGTTGCGCGGGCGAGATCGCTTTCGGTATTGCCCCCGGAGCCGAGGCTGGCCTCGCCAAGGACCAACTGTTCGGCGGCAAAGCCGCTCAGCAGGGTGCTGATCTCATCCTGGATGTCGCGCGCCGTCGAAAATCCTTCCGTGCGATGCCGGACGACCATGCCCCCAGAAGGATTGATTGTCATGCTCTCCACGGCACCAACCCTCGATGCGATCATGGCCACGGCATGGCCTGCTTCATGCACGGCGATGCGCCTGCGTTCTTCGACCGACATCGCCCCAAGGCCGGCCGAGAGAATGGCTTCGATATCGGCAAGTCGCATCGGGCGACGTTCCTGCCGGGCCTGCGCCCTCGCGTCGCGCACGACAGCGGCGCATTCCGCAGGCGAACGGCCCATGGCGAGCGAACGAAGGCTCGACAGATCCGCATCGGGAAGGTCATCCCGCAGATGCCACCGAAAGACCTGCGGCAGCAGATCGGAGGAGGGGGGATCAAGGCGGATGTGCAGATCGAACCTTCCGGCCCGGATCAGCGCCGGATCGACGTTGTGCAGATGGTTCGTTGCCGCAATCACGACGACGCCTTCGCGATCGCCTACGCCATCGAGCAGAGCGAGGTAGGCCGCCACCAGACCATCGGTATAGGCGCTGTTGTGATCGCGGCGGTTCCGATTGCCGATCGCATCGACCTCATCCAGAAACAAGATGGAGGGTGCCGTCTGTTTTGCGCGTGCCATGGCGTCGTTCATGGAGCGAATTGCATTGTGCAAGGATCCTGCTCCCTGGGCCTTTGACGGCCCGGCTTCGATCAGGGGGAGCTTGGCATGGGCGGCGAGCACGCGCGCAAAGTCGGTCTTGCCGGTACCCGGGGGGCCGTGCAGGACCACGCCGCGCAGGCAGTCGTCCCAATCCAGGGCGCCGCTCTTCCAGGCTTCGAGATCCGTGATCAACCGCTGTGCTGCGGCGCGCGCCTTAGGTGCCAGCGGATAGGCCGAGAAATCGCCCTCGATCAGCTTCTTCGGCAGAGCGCGATGGATATCGGCTGCAACCTGCAGCGAGGTTGGCTTGCGCAAGGAAAGTTCAAGGTCCTCCACCTTGAGCGTCCGGAGGGCCGCATCCTCGGGAAGGAGCTTCTTCAAGGCAGCGGAGGCTACGGTTCCCGTCACGGAATGGCTCAACCGAAGCAGAAACGTGAGGCTCTCCTGATCGAAGGGGGTCACGGAAAAAGAGTGATCCGCTCTCTGCCGCAAGGTTCTGGGAATGGGCAGGTCTGCAGGTGCGATCACGATCACCGGGGCCCCCGATGACAGCGCCATGCGGGTCTCCTCGCTCAGCGCTTCTTTGCGCAGGGCGCGTTCCGTAAGTTCAAGGATGGTGATGCCCCCATTCCGTGCCTTTGTCTCGAGGAGGGGCAGGAGCGCCTTGCGACACAGCTTGGCGGTCGTTCTCACATGCTCTTCGCCCCAGACCTCCAGAAGCAGCACTTCGCCCGGACGGGTGCGGGCCTTCATGGCCGCGAGGGATCCGAAGCTGCGGGCAAGAGCGACGAGCGGGATGAGGAAGCCCGGCTGCAGCATCACCTGAGGCCGCGCGTCTTCGCTGTCCACAGGGCGGGCATAGGGGTCACTTCCGCGTTCGATCTCCGCGCGGATCGCCTCCCGTGACATGGCTGCGGCCGCAGAACCTGCGGCAGACCGGGCCGGTGCAGTGGCAAGATCGCTCGGCGAGCCGCGGAACAGGCTTGCGGTATCGGGATTTGCCGCAAGCGTGTTCAGCATCTGCACCCCAAGCTGCTGCCAAGGGGACTTGGGACGGATCGTCACAAGCTTCCGCGGCTTGCGCTTCCGTTCTGCCTTCGGGACCTCGACGTCCTCGGGATCCCACTGCAGGTCGGCCATGATGTCATCCAGCATGTCCCCCTCTTCTTCCGCACTGCGCTTCAGGCGGTTAAGGAGCAGGCCGGATGCCTCGGGGGCCTGGCCAGTGGTGATGCTGGCCTCGGCGGTGGGGCTGCTGTCCGCGGGCGAGGCGCTGTCGGGAAGCGCGCTGCCGTTGGGCTGGCTGTCGGGCGACGGGCTGGCAGGAGCGCTGCTGGCGTGGGGGGCAGTGGTGAAGCCGGTCTTGGGCGTCTCCGTGAAGCTTGCGGTGTCGGTGGCCATCGGCGGGGGAGGGATGTGGCTCATGGGTGCTCTCCGTGAAAAGGACAAAAGTGGGGGGGCTCGCAGCCACGCGGCTGCGAGGGAGGAGGTTTGGGTCAGACGGGGTGAAGATCGTCTGTCCGCGCTGCGGTATGCCCGGCGTCGGAGGGGCTGACCCTTTGCAACACTGTCGGGCAGGGGCGGGAGCGGCTCCTTAGGAGGGGGTGACGTCCATCATATGCGGCCTGAGGGCGGCAAAGAGGCTCTCTTGGGGAAAGTCGAGGATGTGGCGCAGAAGAAGCGGCGTGATCGTCACGCTGTGCCCCTGTTCCCTCGTGAAATAGACCGCGTTGAGTGGCAAGATCACACAGACCTTGATGTCGTAATCCCCGGCCTCATAGGGACGCCGGCCCTGACCACTGCGGCTATAGCCCTTCGCGAAGGTGAAGACATAATTGCCCATCGCATTGGGCGCGGTCTGGGTCTTGATCTGCATGCGGTCGAAGACCCGCGGCGTGATGATGAGGTGGCGGTCAAACGGCTCGTCCTCGAAAGAGGGGAGGCTCCGCAAGCCATAGCGGTGGGTCACGGAGTCGACGAGAAATTCGCCGGAACGCCCGATCTGCTTGGCAAACTGGCTGCGGATGGCCGGCTCGACTTCGGGATAGGCGGCAAGCGCGTGCATCGGGTGATCAAAGCGACGGATGAGAGAGGCGAGGGTCGGGGGCGGGGCAAAGCCCGGAAGGGTGAGCTGGGTCATGAAAGACCTCCATGAAAAGACGCAGGATGAGCCCCGTGCGGTCCAAAGGCCGACACGGGGAAACGATGGGAGAAGGGGCGGCGGCGCAGCGGTCACGCCGAGAGGGCAGAACCGGCACGAGGTGGGCAGCGAAGTCGTTGCCCAAAGGGGCAAGTGACACAGCTGGTCTCTTGGCCTAGCCATGCGCGGACCGAGGCAGGGCGCAGCGCATGGCTGGCCCGTCCCCTGGCGGGGTCTACGCCGCGCCCTGGTTACAGCGCAGGGATGTCCTCGGGGTCGGGGCCGAACAGCGCGCGATCCAAGCGGTCAAGGCGCTGGAAGGCGAGCCCGATCATCTGGGCCACGATCTGATCATTCCTGCTGCCCCGTCCGGGCTCCCAGAGTTCACAGTCGCGCATCTGCTCAAGGAAATGGCGGCGATCACTATTGTCCTCAATGCCGAAGAAGGACCGGATGAAGACCGCCGCACAGGAGAGGCGTTCGTCAACGGCCAGCACAGGCGTGGCCTGGATCGCGGCCGTGGTGGCCCGCGTGATCACAGCGGCGATCTCAGCCTCGTCGGCGTCCAGCGACGCATAGGCCGGATCGAAGCTTGCCGGATCGGACTGCATCTCGGCAATCTCTGCGGCATTTGCCAGCGCGGCAACGAGGGCCGTGAAGGCGACAAAGGTCGGGGTGGGGAAGAGCGGGTCTTTCAGCGCGCGATTGGCGCTGCTAGGGTCGAAAACAGTCATCGGCAAATCTCCTATCAAGATCTGTTGGTGGCGAGGGCGGAGGGGAGAGGGCCAACTCTCTTCTTCGCCCGACTGAGCGTGGCTGACTAATGGAAGTGTGCACGCCGATTTGGATGGACGCACAGACGTAAATTGGTCATCACCACTATATTCTGGCCAAAATCCTGAATTCTTCAACGTCGGCAGTGAAAAAAACCTTGCCGGATCGGCTAACGCATGGAAAACAAGAAAAAAATAGTGACGACCTAATCCTGCGTCTGCCACAGGAGATGGTCTAGGCGATCAATGATATGAGCCGCGACGCCAATGACTTCCCATCACATCACTACATTATCATACATTGCAGACTTCCGGCATCGGGTCCGTATTCAACTGAGTCAAGATAGTGTGCAACTCCGCATGCTCATTTGCCAGTAGCTGCGCCAAACGTCGCACCTGCCGTCTCACCAACGGGAGCTCCGCCATTGAGGGCACATCTAACCGATCTTGGTCATACCGATACTCTTCGATAATTGGCGGCAAGGCTTTAGCGAGCCGCTGTGTAACTTTTTCCAATTTGGTCGCGTGGTCCACAACGGTCGCGAGACACTCCAGCGCATTTGCCAAGCCTGGCTGCAACCTTTGTTCAGCTATCTGCAGCAAAATCTCGACGATCTCAGCTGGAATCGAATCCTTGTTGTCCGCGGCATCTAAAAACTGTCCAATGGCTACGAATGACGCATACACTCGAGTAGGATCGCGGCTGGCAATTGACGATCGGACAAGAGCAATAGCCTCATCACTCATGTTCGGACAAAGACGGAAAATCTGATAGGCTGTCGCAGACAAAGTGGAGATATGGCCATGGCTGGTTATGCTGGAGATCAAGCTGGCCAAATCGCCATCCTGCGCAGGAATGGCACAAGCAGGCAAAAGTGCGCTTGCTAGAACATATCCAATTTCTTTTGCGACGCCTACGTCAGGATCAACATCTCCGAACAACTTAGAAGATCTTTCCGAAGCTTCGCGAGATCGAGGTCGCCAATTCACGCATGCCGCCACACAGGATGTCAACGTATCGACGCCCGGCTTTCTATCGAGCTTTGAAAGCCCAAAGCGCAAGTTTCGTAGCAGGTCTTCACCGATCTGGCCTTGCATCAATGGTTCTAAAAAAGAAGGCGCGAACAGCGCTTCGGCCCTATCCCGTCCCGGAAGCTCCAAAAATACCCACAGGTAGAGACTATGATCTTCTGGCCAACCTGCTTCGGTGCGCCGACTCCAGATCGCATCCTCCAATGCGGAATTCTGATCCTTCGTCAACTTTCCTGCGCGATGCAACCTAGCGAGCCGCATCAATGCTCGGGTCCTGTCCAGTTTCTGAGCTGTTTTTGCGCTTGCGATCAAGACCTCTACACGATTCCAAAGTGTTTGGGATACCGTCAAGCTGCAAAGATCATTGAATGTGAAATCATCGATAAGCTCCGGCCAGTCGTCCTCAACTCCCGTGGCCTTACCCTCCGATGGAAGTTTGAATTCGAGCGCGAGTTGCAACGCAGTTTGCCGATTGCCGGCATCCATCGCTTCAATTGCCGTTGCCAGTACGCCACCGCACTCGCGGAGGCAGGTCCACCAAAGCTCTGAGTTGTTCAACAGGTCAAGGCACCATTGATAAATCTCGAGTGCCTTTGGGCTTTCAGCGCGTACCACCACGCGTGCAAGTAAGCCCAACAAGAAGCGCACATGGTCATCGTGACGGCAAGCGCCATGGCTTTTTAGTGTTCGATCTATCCGATTTCCAATATTATCCAGCAACACCTTGATTGCGACATCACTTAACCGTGCAATTCTCATTCGCGGAAGGATGCGATCCAGGATCTTGACATCGGTACCGCGATAGCGCGCTAGAAGCGTCATAAGATCATCGTCATCGGGGCCTTTGAGCGCTAGATACCCTGCGACAAGCCTGTCGGAGAAAAGATTGGCATGTATGCTCCTCTCTGGCGCGCCAGTTCGCTCCATAAGATCCAGTAGACCGTAGAACGGGCATTCGTCATCACCGCGAATTCGTCTAACTCCACTTGGCCTATAGCGCCCGGGTTTGAACGACAGAGCCCACCCTTCACCGTCGGTTCTGTTTCGCTCAGACCGTTCAGTTGCAAGCCTGTCTCGGCGTGAGATTTCGTCCCAAGGATCGACTTTTGCACCGGCATAGCGCAGCCGGGTCTCATCCGTTTCATGTTCGGCAAAGGAGAGCAGGTCATCCGTCAGTGCGTTGAAAGTCACTTTATGAAACAATGCCGCCCATCCCTCGATTGAGATCAGCCATGCCGACCGCGGGGCTGATCGTAACTTTTGCCGGACGGATAAAAGCGCCGCCTTATAATCTAAGGCTGCGTCCCGGTATGAAAAGAGGGTCGAACAAAGTGCTGCACGCCGCATCACCCATATAGGTGCGTCCGAAGATATCGCTAGGGTTGCTTTTTGTACGCCGTCATCGTCCCAATCGAGTACAGCCTTCCAGCCAGTCTCATAGGCGTGCCACAGGTTGGCGTCTTCACCTGAGGTGGCCGCCAGCCGCCTCATCCATGTAGACCAACGGTCCCAGTCGCGAAACTTACGCCAATGCTTTACGGCGCTAACGCAGAGGTCGGTGCGCTGTTGCGTAGAAAGGCATGAAACCGCGTTGAAATGTCGATCTGCCTCCTCGAGGTCACGGGGAAACAGTTCGATACCCGCAATGGTCCTTCTCCAGATATGCTCAGCCGCAAATCTCAAATGATCTGCTGGCGTTTCTTCTATGCGTCTTAGAGTCGGGAAGGAGTATCGCAGGGGACGGGTAACCCTTTCAGGGGCGACAACCCAGCCAGGATAAATGCGCCGATCTGCAGCCCACGTTGCCGCGACGTCCTTGCGGCTTGCCTTGTCGTCATCTGACGCACTTCGGGAAGCATTAAAGCGATCTGGTGATAACGCCCACTCAAAGGGCGACGGCGGTTTTGCCTCAATCAAGGCGGAGAAAAACAGTTCAAGCGCCTTCTCGTGTTGCTCGTCGGGCAGATCAGTTTCAACGAGAGGTGCCAGATCAATTGGAGTGACATTGCGATGCTCAAGCAAAGATCGCGCCGCCGGAGTCAGGTTAAGCACGCCGACAAGTCGAATTCGGCGGGCAGATACGTGCAATGTGTCACGCACCCAGCCGCTCCACGCCAGAAAGTTCGGATCAATCCCTGAAAAGCCGATGAGACAAAGCTCGTTCTCTAGCATCACCTGCTGGGCTAGGTTCACGAAGGGGGCAAATCTTGCGGGATAGGTGCGAAATTCATCCTCGGTAAAAATGAACGGCTTAGAAGACGGCAAAGAGCCGTGCAGCTTAACTATGCGCGGTGCGCGCGAACGCGCGAGGTCGCTGATCGTCTGGACGCAACTATAGACGCGATCTGGTGTCTTCGGGGAGGTGCGCTCCAGTAGGGTGTCCCAGTTCGTCGTCAACACATCGACCCAAGGAAACTCCATCAGCTGAAGGTGAAGATTCGATGGCTCCCACCTGTCATCCGTCACTAACTCCCGAATCAAGCGGTCCAACCCATCTTCGCCGTGTTGCGCCTGGTATTCCTGCGCAAGACGCAGGGCGTTAGGACCTTTCCCCTCGGCATAGCCAAGCGAGCCTTCCATGCGGGCGGCAAAATCTCCCCAGAGCGGTGGAGCAGGTGCATCATGTTCACGGCGACAAGTGCGGCTGAAGCCGGCACCGACCATAACGGCTGCCTCATTCGCCCATAGTGCTTTAGCGAATGCATCAAAGGCTGACCCATCTCCAAGAGATCTAACTTTGTGAAGGCTAGTAGTCAAATTGAGATTTCTCCGATGAAGAGGCTGTTCTGAGACGTGCCGCTTTTTCAACATTATACCAATAAACGCCTGAATAATGCTACATTTTCGCGATACAGGACCGTGCCAGTAGATCAGCGGAAAATACGCTTTCCGCCCTATCCGGACAGATAGCCATTCAGTTCAGGGCGCCAGTCGGTTGCGAAATTACCCAGTTTGCAGGCGCGCTTCAGATAATGAAGAGAATGCGACACTGGCAACTGTGTGTGTGACATCGTACCCTTTTGGATGCCTTTAGACTGCAGGCTTGCTGAACCGGTTTAAAGAACCAGTATTTTGCCGGTAATTTTGGCTTGGCGCAGCATTCTTAAGGTAGTTTTGGCTCCGACGACCGACCGTCTTATCGAAGGGCTTTTTCGACGTCACGGAGGACCGGGACGTTCTGCCAGAACTCGCGGCAATAGGCTTCTGCGCGCGCGATACGATCTGCATACGGATTGCTCTGCCTATCCCAGAGATACCCAATCTCCCCAACAAGCAAGATGGTGGCTTCGGCAAGCTGCAACAGGGCATCGTATGTCGCAGGCTCTATCGCCACTCCCGAACTTGCGAGCTTCTTCCGCTCTTTGCTTTCGATAACCCGATGAGCGAAGTATTCAGTGCGCAGAAGTCGGATGTGACCATGGGTCACTGAAGCTTCGGCCTCACCAAATGCCTTCAAAAGCGCGGTATGTCTACTTGTGAAAGTGTAGGTGTCGTCAAAATTTACCCCAAGAGCGGCCAACTGAATGCTGCGACGCTTCAGAAGCCCATCGAGGTCAGGAAGTTCGGCAATCGTTCTTCGAAGAGATACCGCATCCTCTGCTTTGTCCCAAGCACGGGCGCAGTAGAGAATGAGCGCAGCCTTTACTGCACTACTTGCGATTGCCCCAGCATATCCGGAATACGAGCCATTCAGGCGATCCGAGATCAAGGGATTTTCATCGACCGCAATTTTCATGTAGCCGACGTGCCAAGCGGCCTCGTCAGCCTCGTTTCGAAGTGCCGCGATCAGGGAATCAAGCTCGGCATCGTTCATCGGCATACCTGATGTAGTCGTTTATCCAGTCCAATGGATTGTACGGTGGACGCGGGCGCGCTCTTAATGGCCGATGCCAAGGCGAGTTCATCACCCAATAATATAACTTGCTCGGCCACACGCGCAATGGCTGTGTAAACCAGTGTTCTGTCCAGCAGGCGGGACGGGAAGATGGGGATAATGACGCGGCGCCATTGAGATCTTTGTGCTTTGTGAACTGAGATGGCGAAAGCGTGTTGCCGGACTGGGCGGACGGTCACGCCCTCGCCGGGGGTGTCGTTGGCGAACAACGGCCCTACCATTATCGCAAGGGCAAGCGCCGAAGTGGCGGTCAACATCTTCATGGGTTTCTCGTTGTCGGTTTGGTCTTGTTTGTCTGGGGTCATGGCTTTCCCACCCTGACCGGTTTCAGGCCGACCAGCGGGCGACCGATCCCCCCAGAGCATCGCGCCGGACGGTGATGCCAAGGCCGGGGGCCATTGGCGGCAGGACGCCGCCATCACGGACGGGGGCGTCGAAATCGGCGGTGGTCAGGGTGACCATATCGCGGCAGTCGAGGATGCAGCGCAGGAAGCGTTCGGGCACGGTCGCGCCAAGGTGGACAATTCCGGCAAAGGCGATGACCGACCCCACCGTGTCCTGCACGCTGATCGTCAGGTCCGCCGCGCCGCAGACGTCGCGGTGGCGGCGGCCACGGGTCATGCCGCCAGCCTAGGACACCTTCAACTGAGTCACTTCTGAGCGAGAATCAACACTCGGAGGTTTTGTCGTGGCCACTCACTAGATTAGCAGATGGTAGCTTGCGGCGCCTGCAAGAGTTTGCTGCAGAATCCCTCGAATGACGCTTCTAGGAGTACTGCCGCATCGCGTGGCGATGGACCGACCGTCCACTCTGGGCCAAACGTGGTTGGTGGTAGGGCACGTGCATGCTCCGCTGTACCCCTAGTCCTCGCTCGGATCGTCAATCTAACGCATGGAGATATGTACAGTGAAAATAGGGCCTTCCGGCCATTCAGCGGCATCGCGTTCGATATATCCATCCATCTCACCGCCACCAGCGACCGGTAGTGAGGACGTGTCCTCGATGAAGCCGACGACGTTATGATTTCCCCGGAGCACTCCGCTCTTTTTGGTAATTGGACGTGCGGCTGTCACCCTCAACAGCTCGTCTACGGTGAATGAGCAATCGGCGGCCCCCCCGCAAACTGCATCTCGGGTGTAGCTCGAGTTCTCCGTTGTCATTCTGGCAAGGTATACTGCTGCCCTAGCTTTCAAATGCAGCCTGACGGTCGGCGTTGATATAGCCCTTGTCGGCCCAGACGGACGCTTCCTCGCCGTGCTACAGCGCATCCCAAACCTGACTGTCATGCACCTTAGCTGTGGTCGTTTCCATGCTGTGCTCGGTGCCACTCTGAGCGTCCACGCCGACATGCGCCTTCATGCCGAAGTACCAATCATAGCCTTTCTTTGTTGAACTCATCTCGGGGTCGCGGCTCTTTGCCTCGTTCTTCGTGGAAGGTGGCGCGTCGATGATCGTCGCATCAACCAGTGTCCCAGAGCGCAGCGTCAGGCCTTTCTCGGAGAGATGCACATTGACCTCAGCGAAGAGCGCCTTGGTCAGATTGTGGCGCTCCAGAAGATGCCGGAAGTTCAAGATCGTCGTCTCGTCGGAGACGCGATCATCGCCCAATTCTATCCCAGCAAAGCGGCGCATGGCCTCGCAGTCATACAGTATCTCCTCCGCCAGAGGGTCGCTGAGCGCATACCAATTCTTGAGGAAGTAGATCCGCAGCATCGTTCCGAGCGGCATGATCGGGCGACCACCTTTCTTGCCCTTCTTGGGGTAATGCGGCTCAATCAATGCTTCCAGCCGTGCCCACGGCACGACCATATCCATCTCCGCGAGAAACGCCTCACGCCGCGTCCGCTTCTTCTTCCATGCGTCGGAAAAGCTGGGAAGGGCGGGCTGCTTCCGCATCGTCAAACTCCGTGGCGAAAGGCCCGATCATACCACACCGAAAGCTGAGTGCAGAGTTTCTCAGACGTTCCAAAGGAGTGGAGGCGATGACCGCAGCAGCCATCATTACCCCTATGCCACCGCTGGCGACCTTCCCGAAGGGCCGGAGCTTCGCTGTCTGATTTGCCCTCACGCCGCGTCAGCATTCGTACCGCGGCAAGGACCCGCTGGGCCGAGCCGCCAAGATGGGTCAGCGTGACATTCGAAGGCTACTGATGATTGAGACCGTCGCGGTGGTGCGGTGGGCTGTACGATGGGGCGCACCCGAAGCGACCTGTCTGGGACGCATGACGGCACTCACGGCAACGATTCTGGTTGCAGCGGCCTTTGCCAACCGACTGGCACGCGCAGCGAGGGTGTAGCTGTCGAAAGGTGAGGACTACAAACCATCCGACCGTGGCGACCAAATGGGGCAGTATCGCCGGATTGTCGCCGAATGTGAGAAGGAGCTAGGGAACGTGAGGGCATCGCCCTGCGTCTGTCGCACGGCATCAATCTGGCGGCCAAGGCCTTCACCCTGATCTACCCTGAAACGGCTCCGTCAGAAACGCACATGGAACTTCACCTCATTCCGCGGACCGACCGAAAGCAGAATCAACTCGCCAAAAGATAGTGCATACGTTCAGCATATGCCGTGGAAAGATAGAAGAAACCAGTTGACATTTTCCAGAAAGCTTGTGTCAGAAATAATTATGAAAAACGTATAATTTAAGGAACAATTCCGAATTATAGGGCGATTTTCTAAACTTACCCCAAGTACATCCTCATCCACCTCTCAGATAATCGTCTTTTGGTCTCAGAGTTTACATTATCCACAGTCACGTGCGTGATTTTTATGGACAGCTCTAGCGATTTTCTCCGCCGTCTACCAAGATTCTTGCAGACGTGAACTTGTGAGGTTTCATATGCCGAGAAAACGCACCGATCACAGTAGATTTTCTCCCTTTGTGAGGGAGACAGTGGGCGAACCCGAAATGACCAAGCGCAACAACCCAATTACAACCATTGATCCCGGCGCCCTGCGACGTGAGGCTGCCGCTCATTACTGTGGGGTGAGCGCCGTGTACTTTGACCGCATGGTTGCTCTTGGTGCGCTCCCTTCTCCGAGACGGCTTGGATCGAATGTGCGGGTCTGGATTAAACGCGAACTGGATCAGTATCTGTTGACCCTGCCGAGTGCATATGATGTGGACTTGGGCAGCGATGTAAATCCCTGTGATCGGTTGTTGGATGAGTAAGTTGAAGATGGTCTTTTTCCTTCTGAAGAGGGATTTGGGGGAAAAGAGCGATGTGGTTGAAGATGAGAGTCAGTGGTGCCAGCGGCACATGGCCATTCGTCCGGTCGTGATGCATCATGCACAGCGGCTGATCTCAGAGGAACCGCGCGTTCTTGAGGCCGATTGCAACAGCAAGAATTGCGGGAATGCCAGCTATCCAAGTTTTGCGGCTAGGCCTCTTGCAGAAATCGATGGATCAGCCTGACTTGAGTGTCTTTCAAAGAACGGCAGGTACCGCCTCTCAAAGTATTCAATGAAGTGGCCGTGTCTCTGCGCTGTTTATGGGTTCGTGCTCCATGGTGCCATTGGGCTGAGACTGTTGTTAGCTCAGAAAGAATTTGCCACAGGAGTTGCCAGCTTCTCTAGAGATCCTTCGCAGGCTCTCAGTCTGCTTCTCAGTCGGTCTCAATTTTATCGAAAGCTGACCACACGCATTCCGTTTTGAACCTCTCGGGCTCTGTCACCGTGATGGAGTAAGGTATCAATCTATCGAAGTGAAGGGTTGAGAGCAGAGATAGTGTAGCACTGGCAGCTCATTTTGTGCCGGAGCTTTTTTATGGGATCATGTGAAAATTTTCTTGATAAACCTCGTTTTGAACTTATCAATCAGCAGATTTCGGTTTTGGGTAGTGCAGGCCAAGTGTGCCGCGTGTGTGACGCCCAAACAGAAACTTAGAGTGAAAAATCAGTGGTCTGGAGGCATTAGATGAAGCGCAAAAACCCATTTCCTGGAGTGAGTAGAGTCACTGATCGACATAAGAAGGTGCGCTATCGTTTTCGTGTCTATGGTAAGATCGACATGTATCTTCCCGGGCCCTATGGCTCCAAAGAGTTTTGTATCGCCTATGATCGTGCGATCGCCGGATTGACGGAGCCTTCACCGAAAGCAGCTCGTGTGGATCCAAATTCGTTTGCAGGCCTGATCGTGCGCTACAAATCGACCATGCGGTATGCCGATCTGTCTTTGAGCAGGAAGAAGACCCTGCAGCGTGAACTGGCTTGGTTGATGGATCAGATCGGTGATCTGCCTTTTCGCAGTTTCCAAAAGAAGCATGTTGAAGCCTTGATGAAGAAAAAGGCGGGGCCGGTGGCCGCAAACACTGTCAAAAAGAACCTGTCGATGCTCTTCAATTTTGCAATTGGTGAGGAAATCCTGAAGGACAATCCCGCCAAGCTCGCTTAAAAGCGCAAAACAAATCCGGATGGATACCATACTTGGACCAACGAGGAGATTTCCCAGTATCTTGCTGTGCATCCGAAAGGAAGCAAGGCTCGCCTCGCCCTTTTGATCTTTCTCCTTACAGGTGCATCACGTCAGGACGCAGCGGCCCTCGAGAAGAACAATATGGAGGGAGGGCGGGTGAGTTACTCACGCGGAAAGACGCGCGTGGCAGCGCTGCTGCCGATCTTGCCCGAACTGGCTGAAGAGCTTGCTCTGTTGCCGGAAGACCAGGTGCCGTTGCTCGCGCATGGTGCCGGGCGCAAATACAAGGCAGAAACATTGGGCAATTGGTTTCGGGATCAATGCGTTGCGGCGGGTCTGCCGCATTGTTCTGCCCATGGGTTGCGCAAGGCGGGTGCGACACGTCTGGCGGAGGCCGGTGCTACGGAGTGGGAGATTGCCAGTTACCTTGCGCACAAGGACACCAAGATGGCGTCGATTTACGTTCAGAAGGCGAACCGGGCGCTTCTCGCGGACAATGGCATGGCGCGTCTGAGGCCGGTCGAGGCAAAGAAACCTTGACCAACCTTTTTTACAGGTTGGTCAAAGGCGCTTGTAGCTCGCTGATTTTAAAGTGCTTTTTATCGAGAGTGGCAGCCCGTAGGGGAGTCGAACCCCTCTTCCCAGGTTGAAAACCTGGTGTCCTAACCGATAGACGAACGGGCCACGGCGTTTGGTGGGGGCGGTCTAACGAAGGGCAAACCCTTGTGCAAGAGGAAAAGTGTGGTCGGTGGGCGCGTTGGCTTTTCGGGTTTTCCCCGGGGCGGTGGACGGGCAGGATCACGGGACGGGCGGTGCGAATCGGGGGGATGGGCCATTGCTGCAAGAGATCGACCTGAATGCCGATCTGGGCGAGGGGTTTGGGCCTTGGGCCATGGGCGATGACGCGGCGATGCTGGACATTGTCAGCAGCGCCAATCTGGCCTGTGGCGGCCATGCGGGCGACCCCGAGGTGATGTTTGCCAGCCTTCGGTTGGCGGCAGAGCGCGGCGTCGTCGTGGGTGCCCATCCCGGCTATGCCGACCGCGAGGGGTTCGGGCGGCGGGTGATCCCGATGACGCCGAATGAGATTGCACGCATGGTGGCCGCGCAGGTGGGTGCCTTGCAGGGCGTGGCCGCGCTGGCCGGGGTGACGGTGCGATACGTCAAAGCGCATGGGGCGCTGGCCAATCTGGCCGCCGACCGGGCCGAAGTGGCGGCGGTTATTGCCGGGGCGGTGCGGGCGCTGCCGGGAAAGCTGGCGCTGCTGGCAATTTCCGGAACGGAGTTGGAGATAGAGGGGCGCAAGGCCGGGCTGGAGGTGGTGTCCGAGGTCTTTGCCGACCGCGCCTATCGCGCCGACGGGCGGCTGGTGCCGCGCGGGCAGGCGGGCGCGGTATTGCACGAACCTGCGATGGTGGCAGAGCGGCTGCTGCGCTTTGCCGAGACGGGCCGGATGCCGGTGCTGGGCGGGGGTGAGGTCGCCTTGGCGGCGCGGTCGGTCTGTGTGCATGGCGACACGCCCGGTGCGGTGGCACTGGCGCGCGGGCTGCGCGCAAGCCTTGAGGCGGCAGGGCTTGCCATCCGCCCCTTTGCCGGGGTCTGAGATGGACTATCCGCGCCTGACCCCGGTGGCCGACCGTGCCGTGCTGGTGGATTTCGGCGCAGCTGTGACGGACGGCGTGCATGACGCGGTGTTGGCGCTGGACCGGGTGCTGCGCGACGATCCGGTGGGCGGGCAGGTAGAGGTGGTGCCTGCCATGGTGAACCTGCTGGTGGTCTTTGACCCGCTGATGACCGATCACGCGGCTGTCGCGGCCGGGGTGGAGGCGCGGCTTTCTCTTGCCCGGCCGGACAGGGCGGAAGGGGCAGGGCACGAGGTTCTGGTCTGCTATGATGGGGAGTTCGGGCGCGATCTGGCTGCTGTGGCAAGTGCGACGGGGCTAAGCGTAGAAGCGGTGATCGCGGCGCATCTGGCGGGCGATTACCGGGTGTTCATGTACGGCTTTGCCCCCGGCTATGCTTATCTGACCGGCGTGCCAGAGGCGATTCACCTGCCGCGCAAGGCGGCCCCCGTGCGGGGTGTCGCGGCGGGCAGCGTCATCATCGCGGGCGGGCAATGTCTGGTGACGACACTGACCATGCCGACAGGGTGGTGGGTGATCGGGCGGTCGCCCACGCGGATTCTGACGGGCGATACGGCGCGGCCCTTTCTGTTTGATGTGGGTGACCGGGTGCAGTTCCGGCGCGTGGGGCTGGACGATTTCGCCGCAGCGGAGCGCGGCTGATGGCGCGGGCGGTGCTGCGGGTGATTGCGGCCGGGCCGCATTGTTCGGTCCAGGATGGCGGGCGGGCCGGGCTGATGCGCTTTGGCGTGCCGGCCTCTGGCGCGATGGACCGGGCGGCGCTGGCGCTGGCCAATCACGCGCTGGGCAACGCGCCGGGCGCGGCCGCGGTTGAGGTATCGCTGGGCGGGCTGGTGCTGGAGGTCGAGTCGGGGGCGTTGTCGGTCGCGGTGGCGGGTGGCGGCTTTGTGGTGGAGGCCGGGGCGTCGCGGACGGGGTCATGGTCGGTGGTGAACTTGCGCGAAGGCGACCGGCTGGCGATCCGGCGCGGGCCTTGGGGGGCATGGTGCACGATCGCCTTTGCCGGGGTGTTGGTGGCTGAACCGTGGCTGGGCAGTGTGGCCACCCATGCGCTGTCCGGGTTGGGCGGTGGTGCCGTTGTGGCAAGCCGGCGGCTGGTGGTTGAACAGGCGCGAACGGTGGGCGCGCGGCCGATGGCCTGCCCGGTCTGGGCACGGCCGCGCGGGGATGCGGTGGCGCTGGTGATCGGGCCGCAAGAGCGGTTCTTTGCGCCAGAACGGATCGAGATGCTGCTGGGCGCGCGCTTTCATCTGACCGATGCCTATGATCGGATGGGGGTGCGCCTGCGCGGGCCATCGCTGGCACCCGAAGGTGCGCTGGGCATCCCGTCCGAACCCGTGTTGCGCGGATCGCTGCAAGTGGCGGGGGATGGGGTGGCGGCCGTGCTGATGGCAGATCATCAGACGACCGGGGGCTATCCGAAGATCGCCACGCTGGTCGGTTCCGAACTGGACGCTTTCGCGCAATTGCGGCCACATGCAGAGGTGCGCTTCCGGTCGGTGACCCCGGAACAGGCGGTGGCCATGGTGCGATTGCGGGCGGCGGCCCTGCGGCGGTTGCTGGAACGGACATGAGGTTGCGCGATTTGCGCAACGCGGGAGGGGCGGATGAATCTTTCTGAAATCGGACCGGCGGCGTTCCTGCGGGCCCTTTTCGACCGAGCGGTCGAAGTGGCCGATCCGATGCGGTCCTTGGCGCAGGTCCTTCCACCCAAACCTGCGGGGCGGGTGGTTGTTATTGGCGCAGGCAAGGCCAGCGCCCGTATGGCCGAAGCGGTGGAGGTGGCTTGGGGCCCCTGCGAGGGGCTGGTGATCACGCGCTATGGCTATGGCCGCCCGTGCCGGGGGATCGAGATCGTGGAGGCCGCGCATCCGGTGCCGGACGCAGCCGGGGCGGCGGCCACCGCGCGGATGCTGGATTTGGTGGCGGGGCTGGGCGAGGGGGATTTCGTGCTGGCGCTGATTTCGGGCGGGGCTTCGGCTTTGCTGGTGGCACCTGTTGCCGGGGTGACGCTGGCGGAGAAACAGGCGGTGAATGCCGCGCTGTTGGCCTCTGGTGCGCCGATTCACCGGATGAACACGGTCCGCAAGCATCTGAGCCGGGTGAAGGGCGGGCAGCTGGCGGCAGCAGCCTGGCCTGCGCGGATGCTGACGCTGATGATATCGGATGTGCCGGGCGATGATCCGGCTTTCATCGGATCAGGCCCGACCGTCGGCGATGCCTCGACCGTGGCCGAGGCGCGGGCGGTGCTGGAGCGGTGGAAGGTGGCCGTGCCGAACAGTGTGACGGCGGCGCTGAACGGGCCTTCGGGCGTGGTGCCGCCCGGCGATGCGCGGCTGGGGCGGGTGGAGAATGTGATTTATGCCGCGCCGATCCAGTCGCTGAGGGCGGCAGCCCAGATGGCAAAGGGCGTAGAGGTCCGGCTGCTGGGCGATGCGTTGGAGGGTGAGGCGCGGGAGGCGGCCATCGCCCATGCGAGGCTGGCGGTAGAGGCGGCGGAAGGGCTGCGCGCCGGGGATCGGCCCGTACTGCTGCTGTCGGGCGGGGAACTGACAGTGACGCGGCGGGGCGATGGCATCGGTGGGCCGAATGCGGAATTCTGCCTCGCCCTTGCGCTGGCGCTGCGCGGGCATCCCCAGGTGCATGCGATTGCCTGCGATACCGACGGTGTGGATGGCGCGGCAGAGGTGGCGGGCGCGCGGGTGGCACCCGATACGCTGGCGCGGGCGGCGCGGGCCGGGGTGGATGCAGGGCGCGCGCTGGCGGCCAATGACGCGCACAGCTTTTTCGCCGCGCTGGGCGATCAGGTGATCACCGGGCCAACGCTGACCAATGTGAACGATTTCAGGGCCGTGCTGATCCTGCCGCCCGGTTGACTCAGCGCCTTACAGCCAGTCATGCGGCAGAAAGGCCATCGCCCAGGCGGCAAGGCGGCGCAGGACGGACGCTTCGGGTTCGTTGCGTTCCTTGCCCCTGCGGCCATCCTCGACGATGTTCCAATGCAGCGCGCCATTCTCAAGTGTGACAGCAAAGGCCGAGTCCGGTGCGGTTTGCCGGTCAAACAGCGCCGCAAGTTCACCGCCCAGCACCGGATCGCGGAACAGCAGGCCAAATTCGGTGTTGAGATGCGCAGAGCGCATATCGAAATTGTGCGAACCGACCAGCGCGCAGGTGCCGTCGATCAGGAAGATCTTGGCATGCAGCCTGTCCCGGCTGCCCCTGATCCCCGCGGGCAGGCCGCGGCGGCGGGTTCGGATCGGCGCGAATTCCCAAAGTGCCGCGCCAGAGGCCAGAAGCGGCTGGCGGTAATGGGCATAGGCCGCGTGAACCCCGGCCACATCGGTTGTCGACAGCGAATTGGTGAGCACCTTGACCGCCACCCCACGTTCGGCCAGCCCGGTGATTGCCGACAGGCCGCGCGATCCCGGCACGAAATAGGGTGTGGTCAGCCGGATTTCTGACTGGGCGCTTTGCAGCAGGTCGCCGATCCGGTCGGCCAACCAGGGTTCGGCCCGCTGCCCCATCGCCTTTTCTGGCGGATCGGCAAGCAGGCTGACCTCCTCGATCCAGCGCAAGGGAGCGCAGAGCAGATCGTCGGCGCTGCGCCCGGCGATGGCCTGATCGCGATATTGCTGGGAAAACGGTGCCGTAGTGCGCTGCGCTAGGCGGCGGCGAAACCGCGCCGGGTTCAGGCGCAGGTTTGGCCAGAGCGTGACCAGAGGCAGCGAAAGACCAAGGTTCCAGAACCGGTCGAACAGGGCGGCGGCCTCGGCCACGAGGGGGCCTGCAAGGATGATGTCGGCATCATGGGCCAGCCGCCCGCTTTTGTCGGATGCGCCAAAGTAAAGGTCGCCCACATTGCGCCCGCCCAGAATGGCCAGCCGACCATCCGCAATCCAGATCTTGCCATGCATGCGGCGGTTGAAGCGGGACAGGCCAAGGAGGAACTCAGCAGAGCGGCGCAGCCAATGGCCGCGATTGCGCGTCGGGTTGAACAGCCGCACCTCGATGTTCGGGTGCTGGGTCAGACCAAGAAAGGCCAGATCGAACCCCTGCACGTTCACATCATCCAGCAGAAGGCGCACGCGCACCCCCCGGTCGGCGGCGGCCAGAAGATCGGCCATCAGCAGCCGGCCAGAGGTATCGGCCCGCCAGATATAGTAGATCAGATCAAGGCTGCGCCCGGCATGGCTGGCCGACAGGCTGCGCGCGGCAAAAGCATCCTTTGGCCCCAGCAGATTGGCCAGTCCGTTGCGGCCGGGATGGGCCTCGATCTGGGGCTGAAGCAGGCGGTCCAGCGGGGTTTGCGGGCCCTCGACCGGAAGATGGGTGCTGTGGCTGCCCCGGGCGCGGGCGGCAAAGCGGTTGTAGGACCGCATGGCAAGCGCCGAAGCCCCAAGAAAAAGCGCCACCGCAACGCCGATCCACAGGATCAGGCCGGGGATCATGCCCCAAGCCCCGGCAGATGCAGGAGGGCCGTCAGCGGCAGGTGGTCAGAGGCGCGGCGGGCGAGGGGCGTGTCATGCGCGGCGATGTCGGAAAGCCGCCCCTCGGCGGTGGTCATCATCCTGTCGAGCGGAAGGAAAGGCCGGCGCGTGGGAAAGCTGGGCACCGGATCGGGCAGGACAAAGTGACCGGCCAGATCGGCGAGGGGCGTGCGCGGCCCGGTCTTCCATTCGTTCAGATCACCCATGAGCAGGGTGGGAAGGGGTGGCAGCTGGTTCAATAGATCAAGGATCGCGCGCGCCTGCGCCCTGCGAGACTGGCGCAAAAGGGCCAGATGGGCGGCCACCACGCGCAGGCGGCCATGCCCGAGGTCAAGATCAGTGACCAGCGCCCCGCGCGGTTCCAGCCCCGGCAGGGACAGACGGTGATGGTCGATAACCTCTGCATCGCGAAAGAGGATCACGTTGCCATGCCAGCCATGCGACGGCCCGCCCAGCCCGATGGGAAGCGGCCTGAGGCCGGTTTCGGAATGCAGATGGTCAAGGTCCAGCAGCCCCGCGCGGGTGCCGAAGCGAAGATCGGCCTCTTGCAGGGTCATCAGATCGGGGGCGATTTCGGCGATCACGGCGGTGGTGCGCATCAGATCGCGCCGCCGGTCGGTGCCGATACCCTTGTGGATGTTCCACGACGCCACGCGCAGGGCGGGCTGGCCGGAATTGGGGGGGACATCTGTCATTGCGCCAATCTAGGCGGTGTGGCGGGCTTTGTGCAGGGGGGTTGCGCACCTGTGCCGAACCTGTGTCCCCTTGCGGTGTCGGGCGGGTGCGGGCGGGCTTGGATGCGGGGCAGGGCGCGGCTATGGTCGCCGCCCGCGACTCGACCCTCTCCGAGAAGGAATTCCATGACCCCCGATACCACGCGCCGCATCGCCCAGACCATCGCAACCGAAATTGGCGCGCAGCCCGCCCAGGTGGTGGCGGCTGTAGGATTGCTGGATGAAGGCGCGACTGTGCCCTTCGTTGCGCGATACCGCAAAGAGGTGACGGGCGGGCTGGACGATACGCAGTTGCGGACGCTTGCCGAACGTCTTGCCTATCTGCGCGAGATGGAGGCGCGGCGGGCGGCGATCCTGTCGTCGATCACCGAGCAGGGCAAGATGACCGACGCCCTGCAAGGCGCGATCGTGAAGGCCACGACCAAGGCGGAACTGGAAGACATCTATCTGCCCTACAAGCCCAAGCGGCGCACGCGGGCAATGATCGCGCGGGAAAACGGGCTGGGCCCGCTGTTCGAGGCGATTCTGGCCGACCGGATGGCCGATCCGGCCCGGCTGGCCGAGGCGTTCATCACCGAGGCGGTGCCCGATGTGAAGGCCGCGCTGGAAGGCGCGCGCGACATTCTGGCCGAAGGGCTGGCCGAAAATGCCGATCTGCTGGGGCGGCTGCGCGGGCATATGAAACAGGTGGCCAAGCTGGTGGCGAAGGTGGTGGATGGGAAAGAGGCCGAAGGGGCCAAGTTTTCCGATTATTTCGCCCATTCCGAAGGCTGGGCGGGTGCGCCCTCGCACCGCGTGCTGGCGATGCTGCGCGGGCGGAATGAGGGCTTTCTGACGCTGGATCTGGAGATCGACGCCGACGCCCCCAAGGGCGACAGCCCGGCGGAGCGTGCCTGTGCCGCTGTTCTGGCCACGCAGGGCCAGAATCTGGGTCGCGGGCCGGGGGACGCCTGGCTGCGCGAAGCGGCAGCCTGGGCCTGGCGGGTGAAGATCCGCACCTCTCTGACGCTCGATCTGATGGGCGAGATGCGGGAACGGGCCGAGGAAGAGGCGATCCGCGTCTTTGCGCGCAACCTGAAGGATCTTCTGCTGGCGGCCCCTGCGGGCGGCAAGGCCACGATGGGGCTGGACCCCGGCATCCGGACCGGGGTGAAGGTCGCGGTAGTGGATGCCACAGGCAAGGTGCTGGCGACGGATACGGTCTATCCGTTCCAGCCCAAGAACGACCTGCGCGGGGCGCAGGTGGCGCTGGCGCAGCTGATCGGCAAGCATGGGGTCAAGCTGATTGCGATCGGTAATGGCACCGCCAGCCGCGAGACGGAAAAGCTGGTGGCTGACCTGCTGGCCGTGCTGCCGGGGGCGGAAAAACCGGTGAAGGTGATCGTCAGCGAGGCGGGGGCGTCGGTCTATTCGGCCTCGGAACTCGCGGCGAAGGAATTCCCGGATTTGGACGTTTCGATCAGGGGAGCAGTCTCTATTGCCCGAAGATTGCAGGATCCGCTGGCAGAACTTGTCAAGATCGAACCAAAGAGCATTGGCGTGGGTCAATATCAGCATGACGTTGACCAGCACCGTCTGGGCCGGTCGCTGGAGGCGGTTGTCGAGGATGCGGTGAACGCGGTGGGCGTGGATCTGAACACCGCATCGGCCCCCTTGCTCGCGCGGGTGTCAGGGGTGGGGGCGTCGCTTGCCGATGCCATCGTCGCGCATCGCGACCAGAACGGCCCCTTCAAGACCCGGCGTGATCTGTTGAAAGTCGCGCGGCTTGGACCCAAGGCTTTTGAACAGGCGGCAGGGTTCCTGCGGATCGCGGGCGGGGCGGAACCGCTGGACGCATCCTCGGTCCACCCTGAGGCTTATGACGTGGCACGCCGCATCGTGGCGGCCTGCGGGCGCGACATTCGTACGTTGATGGGCGATGCGGTGGCGCTGAAATCCGTCGATCCGCGGCAATTCGTGGATGAAAGGTTCGGCCTGCCAACGGTGAAGGATATTCTCGCGGAACTGGAAAAGCCGGGCCGCGATCCCCGGCCATCGTTCCGGACGGCCACCTTTGCCGATGGCGTGAATGAAATCCGCGATCTGAAGCCGGGGATGCTGCTGGAAGGGACGGTCACCAACGTCGCGGCCTTTGGCGCCTTTGTCGATATCGGGGTGCATCAGGACGGGTTGGTTCATGTAAGCCAGCTGGCCGACCGTTTCGTCAAAGACCCGCATGAGGTGGTGAAGGCCGGCGATGTGGTGAAGGTGCGCGTGGTCGAGGTGGACGCGCCGCGCAAACGGATTGCGCTGACCATGAAAGCGGATTCGGGCGAGGCGCGCGAGCGTGCGGCAGAGCGGGGCGCTGCAAACCCCAAGCCCCAAATGCGGAGCGGTGGCGGCAAACCCGTGCCCTCATCGGCCGGTCCGAAAGAGGCGACGGGAGGCAATGCCTTTGCCGATGCGCTGAAGGGGAAGTTCGGGCGCTGAAAGCGCGTCGGGGCTTTGCGGTGAAAAGAAAAAGGGGGCTGTCTGCCCCCTCTGGGCCTGCGGCCCATTCACCCCCGAGGATATTTTCGCAGAGAAGATAGGGCAGGTGGATGATCGCCAGTTTGAATGCCCAAGCCTGTTGATCCTGCTGCCTCTCGTCTGGTCAAATATCCTCGGGGGGAGGCGCGGCACGCGCCGTGGGGGGCAGACAGCCCCCCGTATCAACACCTCAGGCCGCGCTGCCGCCGACGGTGAGGCCCCCGATCAGCAAGGTAGGCTGCCCAACGCCCACCGGCACCCATTGCCCCGCCTTGCCGCAATTGCCGATGCCGGGATCCAGCGCCAGATCATTGCCGATGGCGCGGATCTGGCGCAGGGCGGTGGCCCCGTCGCCGATCAGTGTGGCACCCTTGACCGGGGCGCCGATCTTGCCGTTCTGCACGCGGTAGGCCTCGGTGCAGGAAAACACGAACTTGCCATTGGTGATATCGACCTGACCGCCGCCGAAGCCCACGGCATAGATGCCATCCTTCAGATCAGCGAGGATCGCGGCGGGATCATCCGGGCCGGCCAGCATGTAGGTATTCGTCATGCGCGGCATCGGGATATGGGCGAAGCTTTCGCGCCGCCCGTTGCCGGTGGGGGCCACGCCCATCAGGCGGGCGTTCTGGCGATCCTGCATGTAGCCCACAAGGATGCCATCCTCGATCAGCACATTCTTGCCCGAAGGCGTGCCTTCGTCATCGACGCTGATTGACCCGCGCCGGTCGGGAATGGTGCCATCATCCAACACTGTCACCCCCGCTGCGGCGATGCGGCTGCCCATCAGGCCCGCAAAGGCCGAGGTCTGTTTGCGGTTGAAGTCACCCTCCAGCCCGTGACCGATCGCCTCATGCAGCAGGATGCCGGGCCAGCCGGGACCAAGGACCACATCCATCATCCCCGCAGGCGCAGGAACGGCGTCGAGGTTGACCAGAGCAATCCGCAGCGCCTCGGCCACCATGGGTTGCCAGTGGCTGCGCTCCATCAGGCGGGCCAGGCCGAAGCGGCCACCGCCGCCCGTGCCGCCCTGTTCGCGACGGCCATTTTGTTCAACGATCACCGAAACGTTCAGCCGCGCCATCGGGCGGATGTCGGCAAGGCGCAGGCCTTCGGGGCGCAGGATTTCCACCTCTTGCAGGCCCGCAGCAAGCGTTGCCGACACCTGCACCACGCGGGGGTCAAGCGCGCGGGCATAGGCGTCAATTTCCTTCAGCAGGTCCAGTTTGCCCGCGAATGTGGCGTCCAGCATCGGGTCAGCATCGCCATAGAGGCGGGTATTGGTGCCTTTGGGCGATGCGGCCAGCGTGCCTCCCCCATCGCCCACGGCAATGCGTGCGGTTTCGGACGCGCGGCGCAGGGCTTTTTCGGAAATCTCAGTCGAATGGGCATAACCCGCAACCTCGCCCCGCACGGCGCGCAGGCCGAACCCTTCAGACGCGTCATAGGCGGCGGTCTTGATGCGGCCATCGTCCAGCACGATCGCCTCGGAGCGTTTGCGTTCAAGGAAAAGCTCGCCGTCATCGGCCCCGGCCGTGGCGTCGCGCAGGATCGCCAGGGCTGCCCCTTCATCCAGTGCCGTCTCGAAGGGGCGGAAAGGGGCATCGGTCATGGGGGCTGTCCTTGATCTGGGTCAAGCGGCGCGCTTTTGCCGCAACGCTTTGGCTTGCTGTAGAGGCCTTAATATGGTTTCAAGCGAACAGGAAACAACGGGATTCTGCGCGGCTGTCTGTTGCGGGCAACGTGCGGGGAAAACGGCAGCGGCCCAAGGCCGCGCACGCGAACGGGATAAGAACATGCGTCTTTTGACCACTATGAAAGCTGTGGCTGCTGCTGGCACCGGCTTGCTTCTGTCTGGCACGGCCTTTGCGCAGGGGCTTGAGGTCGTGGGTCAGCCCTTGCCGGAGAAGATGGGCTTTCAGCCGCCGGCCACAGAGCTTGCGCGCGATTTGCAGGGGCTGGATCACATGATCCTGATCATCATCACGGTGATCACCATCTTCGTGACGGCGCTGCTGCTTTGGGTCATGTTCCGCTACAGCGAAAAGCGCAACAAGACGCCGGCAACCTTTACGCATAACAGCCCGCTGGAAGTGGCATGGACGGTTGTTCCGATCCTGATCCTGGTGTTCATCGGGGCCTTCTCGCTGCCGGTGCTGTTCAAGCAGCAGGAAATTCCGGTGGCGGATGTCACGATCAAGGTGACGGGCGCGCAGTGGTACTGGTCCTATGAATACACCGACAACGGCGTGACCGAAGACCCGGAAGCCGCGCCGATCGCCTTTGACAGCTTCATGCTGCAACGCGAGCAGCTGGCCGAATTCGGCTATGAAGACAACCAGTACCTGCTGGCCACCGACACCGCTGTAGTGGTGCCCGTGGGCAAGACGGTTGTGATGAACGTGACCGCCGCCGACGTGATCCATTCGTGGAAGATCCCGGCCTTTGGCGTGATGCAGGATGCCGTGCCGGGCCGTCTGGCACAGCTGTGGTTCGCGGCAGAGCGGGAAGGCATCTACTTCGGTCAGTGCTCTGAACTGTGTGGTAAGGACCATGCCTACATGCCCATCACCGTGAAGGTCGTGTCGGAAGAGGCCTATGCCGCTTGGGTTGCCAAGGCCGAGGCAGGCGACGTGATGCTGTCGGATGCCGATCTGGCAGCGTCGGTCGACGTCGCTTCGAACTGACACACGCTGTAACAGGCAGGGGTTGCCCCGGTGCGCCGGGGCATTTTACCCACCGATAGGAAGACAGACAGATGAGCGATACCCGCGCCTTTGAAGCGCCCGGTGAGGCAGGTTTTGGCGACTATGTGCAGTTGCTGAAACCGCGCGTGATGTCGCTGGTGGTGTTCACGGCGCTGGTCGGGCTGCTGGTGGCCCCGGTTGGCGTGCATCCGGTGATTGCCTTCGCGTCGATCCTGTTCATTGCGCTTGGGGCAGGGGCTTCGGGCGCGCTGAACATGTGGTGGGATGCCGATATCGACGCTGTGATGCGCCGCACCAAAAGCCGCCCCGTGCCTGCTGGCAAGGTCGAGGCGGGCGAGGCCCTGGCGGTTGGGCTGGCGCTTTCGGGCCTGTCGGTGGTGATGCTGGGGCTGGCGGCGAACTGGCTGGCGGCGGCGCTGCTGGCATTTACGATCTTTTTCTACGCGGTCGTCTATTCGATGTGGCTGAAGCGGTCCACGCCGCAGAACATCGTCATTGGCGGCGCGGCTGGGGCCTTTCCGCCCATGATCGGCTGGGCCTGCGCGACTGGAACGGTTTCTATCGAAAGCCTGCTGATGTTCGCACTTATCTTCATGTGGACGCCGCCGCATTTCTGGGCGTTGGCGCTGTTCATGAAGGATGACTATTCCAACGCCGGCGTGCCGATGTTGACGGTGACGCATGGGCGGCGATCCACCCGCAACCATATCCTGATCTACACCATCCTGCTGGCCCCCGTCGCCATCGGCGCGGCCTTCACCAGCATCGGCGGCCCGGTCTATCTGACGGCGGCCGTGCTGCTGAACGTGTGGTTCCTGATCGGGGCATGGCGCATCTGGCGGCGGGATGAGGCGGCGGCCGAAGCTGACAGCTATGCGACCGAGAAGTCGGTGTTCCGCTTTTCGCTCTACTACCTGTTCCTGCTCTTTGGGGCGTTTCTGGCCGAGGCGGCGTTGAAACCCTATGGCTTGGGGGGCTGGTGATGGCTTTTCCCCCGGAACATGAAATCCACAAGCGGCGGTTGGGGCGCAATGTGGGCGTGGCTGTGACGCTGGGCCTGTTCATCATGCTGGTCTTTGCGCTCACCGTGGTGAAGGTGACGCGCGGCGATCCGATGCAGGGATTTGACCATTCGGTGCGCCCGGAACTGGCGACCGAGGAGGAGGGACAATGACAGGGCAGAAGCGGACGGCAACCTATCTGGTGGGCGTGGTGGCGCTGATGGCGTCGCTGTCCTTTGCGGCCGTGCCTTTCTATGACTGGTTCTGCCGTGTCACGGGCTTTGGCGGAACGACGGGTGTTGCGTCATCTGCGCCTGACATGATCCTTGATCAGACGGTTGTCGTGAAGTTTGACGCTTCGCTGGAGCGGGGCATGCCTTGGACCTTCCGCCCGGTACAGCGCGAAATGACCGTGCGCATCGGCGAGAACGCCCTTGCCTTCTATGAGGCCTACAACCCGACGGATCGGGTGGTGGCGGGAACCGCCAGCTTCAACGTGGCACCCGAAGCGGCCGGCGGTTATTTCGACAAGATCGCCTGCTTTTGCTTTACCGAACAGGTGTTGCAACCTGGTGAACGGGTTGAGATGCCGGTCAGCTTTTTCGTCGATCCGGAAATCGTGAAAGACGCCGAAGGACAATTCGTGAAAGAGATCACGCTCTCTTACACATTCTATGAAACACCCCTGCCCGAAGAACAGGCTGCACTTGATGCAGCCACGGGTGAGGCGGTAAACTAACAAGAAACGCGAGGGACCCGGAATGGCACACGCCAAGAACCACGATTATCACATTCTGCCGCCGTCGATCTGGCCCTTCCTTTCGGCAGTGTCGGCCTTTGTTATGCTGTTTGGCGCAGTGCTCTGGATGCATGGCAGCGGGCCGTGGCTGGGCTTGATCGGCTTTGTCGGCGTGCTTTATGTCATGTTCGGCTGGTGGGCGGATGTGGTGAAGGAAAGCCAGGTTGGCGATCACACCCCGGTGGTGCGGATCGGCCTGCGCTACGGCTTCATCATGTTCATCATGTCGGAAGTGATGTTCTTCGCGGCGTGGTTCTGGTCGTTCTTCAAGCACGCCCTGTATCCGATGGGGCCGCAAAGCCCCGCGATTGATGGCGTCTGGCCGCCGGCGGGGATCGAGACATTCGACCCCTGGCATCTGCCGCTGATCAACACGCTGATCCTGCTGTGTTCGGGCGCCGCGGCGACCTGGGCGCACCATGCGCTGGTGCATGAGAACAACCGCAAGGACCTTATCAACGGTCTGGCGCTGGCCATTGTCCTTGGGATCGTCTTCACGGGCTTTCAGGCCTATGAATATAGCCATGCCGCCTTCGGCTTTGCGGGCAATATCTATGGCGCGAACTTCTTCATGGCGACGGGCTTCCACGGGTTCCATGTCATCATCGGGACGATCTTCCTTGGCGTTTGCCTGATCCGCGCGATGAAGGGCCATTTCACGCAGGACAAGCATGTCGGCTTTGAAGCGGCGGCTTGGTACTGGCACTTTGTCGATGTGGTCTGGCTGTTCCTGTTTGCCTCGATCTATGTCTGGGGTCGCTGAACCCCGGGCCTGATCAAGGCGCGGGGGGCGGCGCCCCGCCCCCCACCCTTTGCCGAAAGGCGCGGACCCGGGCGGGTGCGCGCCTTTCCTTTTGACCGGAGGCTTTGCCCATGTTGCGCCGCATGATCTTTCCCTTGGCCATCGGCCTTTTGGGCGGGGCGATCCTGATTTCGCTGGGTGTCTGGCAGATGCAGCGTCTGGCCTGGAAAGAGGGCGTGCTGGCCGAGATTGCGGCGCGGATTTCTGACGAAGCCGTTCCCTTGCCGGCCACTCTGGAACCGGAGGCAGATCGGTATATGCCCGTGACGGCACAAGGCCGCTTTACCGGGGAACATGCCGACGTGCTGGTCAGCCGTAAGCAGATCGGCGCGGGTGTCCGCGTGATCGAGGTGTTCGAGACGGATGACGGGCGGCGCGTGCTGGTGGATCGAGGCTTCCTGCGGGACGACGACCGGGGCAATCCGCGCGAGTCGGGGCCAGCGCGGGTTGAGGGCAATCTGCATTGGCCCGATGAAACCGACGGCTTTACCCCGCCGCCCGATGCCACCACCGGATTGTGGTTTGCGCGTGATGTCGGGGCGCTGGCCGAGGCGCTGAAGACAGAGCCGACATTTATTGTCGCCCGCAGGCCGACCGGTGGCGCGATTGAGCCGATGCCGGTAGACACGTCGGGTATTCCCAATGACCACATGAATTACGCCATCACGTGGTTTTCGCTGGCGGCAGTCTGGCTGGGGATGACAGCGTATCTTCTGTGGCGTATCAGGCAGCGGACGGTTTGAAGGCATGACGATGAATTACATCTCGACCCGCGGGGCGGCACCGGTTCTGACTTTCGGCGAAGCGATGATGACGGGCCTTGCCCGCGACGGTGGGCTTTACGTCCCCGAAGCGGTGCCGGTGATGGCAAAGGCCGATATCGCGGCGCTGGCTGGCCAGCCCTATGAAGAAGTCGCCTTTCGCGTGATGTGGCCCTATCTGGGCGGTCTGTTTTCCGAGGCCGAGTTTCGCGGTCTGATCGCCAAGGCCTATGCAGGTTTCGGCCATGATGCCCGCGCGCCGCTGGTGCAATTGGGGCCGAACCATTTCCTGCTGGAGCTGTTCCACGGGCCGACGCTGGCCTTCAAGGATTTCGCAATGCAGCTCATCGGGCAGATGATGCAGGCGGCGCTGGCGAAATCGGGCGAGCGGATCACGATTGTGGGTGCCACCAGCGGCGATACCGGATCGGCGGCGATGGAGGCGTTCCGGGGGCTGGCGAATGTAGACCTCTTTATCCTGTATCCGCATGGCCGCGTGTCCGAAGTGCAGCGCCGGCAGATGACCACGCCTGCTGAGGCGAATGTTCACGCCCTCGCCATGGATGGCGATTTCGATGATTGTCAGGCCCGCGTGAAGGACATGTTCAACGATTTCGCCTTCCGCGATGGCGTGCGGCTGGCGGGGGTAAACAGCATCAACTGGGCGCGGGTTCTGGCGCAGGTGGTCTATTACTTCTCCTCCGCGGTCTCCTTGGGTGCGCCGCATCGGGCGGTGTCCTTTACCGTGCCGACGGGGAATTTCGGCGATATCTTCGCCGGATACATCGCGCGCAGCATGGGGCTGCCGATCGACAAGCTGGTGATTGCCACCAACCAGAATGACATTCTGGATCGGGCCATACGGTCGGGGTCCTATGTCACGGATGGCGTGCGCCCGTCGATCAGCCCGTCGATGGATATTCAGGTGTCGTCCAACTTTGAACGCGCGCTGTTTGATGCCTATGGCCGCGACGGTGGGGCAGTGGCGCAGCTTATGGCCGAGTTGAAGGCCGGTGGCTTTGCCATCAGCCAAGGCGCGCTGGAAATGCTGCGCGGAACCTTCGCCTCGGGTCGCTGCTCCGAGGAGGAGACGGTCGCCACCATTCGCGCCGCCTATGCCCGGACGGGCGAGGTGCTGTGCCCCCATTCCGCCGTGGGCGTGAAGGTGGCCGAGGAACATCTGGGCGATGTGCCGATGATCACGCTGGCCACCGCGCATCCGGCGAAGTTCCCCGATGCTGTCGCAGGCGCAATGGGCGTGCGGCCCGCGCTGCCCGCCCGGATGGGCGATCTGTACGACCGGCCCGAACGTCTGACGCGGGTTGCCAACGATCTGGCCGCATTGCAGGCCATCATTCGCGAAAGGACCGGCCGTTGAGCCTTAAGATCACCACGCTTTCGAACGGCTTTCGCATCGTGACCGAGGCGATGCCGGGCCTGCTGTCGGCCTCGGCCGGGGTCTGGGTTACGGCAGGCGGGCGGCATGAGCGGGCCGAACAGAACGGGATCGCGCATTTCCTTGAGCATATGGCCTTCAAGGGCACGGAGCGCCGCTCGTCGCTGCGCATCGCGGAAGAGATCGAGGATGTGGGCGGATATATCAACGCCTATACCAGCCGCGAGATGACAGCCTATTACGCGCGCGTCCTGTCGCCCGATGTGGCGCTGGCTTTGGATGTGATTGCCGATATCGTGCTGAACCCCGTGTTCAACCCCGATGATATCGAGACGGAGCGCCACGTCATCCTGCAGGAAATCGGCCAGGCGCTGGACACGCCTGACGACATCATCTTCGACTGGTTGCAGGAAGTGTCCTACCCCGATCAGCCTTTTGGTCGGACGATCCTGGGGCCGACCGAACGGGTATCTTCCTTCAGCCGCGATGATCTGCGCAGCTTTGTGGCCGAACATTACGGCCCCGATCAGATGATCCTGGCCGCCGCCGGGGGCGTGGACCATGACGCCATCGTGGCGCAGGCCGAAGCGTTGTTCGGGCATCTGAAACCCGTTGGCAATTCCCGCCTGCAACCCGCCCGCTTTGGCGGCGGTGAACGGCGCGAGGTCAAGGATCTGGAACAGGTCCATTTCGCGCTGGCGTTCGAGGGGCCGGGCTATCGCGCGCCCGATGTCTATGCCGCGCAAGTCTATGCCACCGCGATGGGCGGCGGCATGTCCAGCCGCCTGTTCCAGAAGATCCGCGAAGAGCGGGGGCTGTGCTATTCCATCTTTGCCCAGTCCGGCGCCTATGAAGATACCGGGCAGATCACGGTATATGCTGGCACGTCGGAAGAAGAGATCGGCGATCTGGTCGGGCTGACGCTGGATGAGTTGAAACGCGCCGCCGATGACATGACCGAAGCCGAGGTCAACCGCGCCCGCGCGCAGTTGAAGGCGGGGCTGTTGATGGGGCTGGAAAGCCCCTCCAGCCGCGCCGAACGCAACGCGCGCCTTCTGGCGATCTGGGGCCGGGTGCCCAGCGTGGCCGAAACGGTGGAAAAGATCGACGCCGTCTCTACCGCCGATGTGCGGGCCTATGGCGCGGGGCTGGTCGGGGCGAAATCGGCGCTCGCGCTCTATGGCCCCGTCACCGATGCCCCGGATCTGGAGGCGATCCGGGCAAGGCTGGCGGCGTGATGCTGCCCTTCCGCCGCAAGGTCAAGATCGAGACGGAGCGGATGACGCTGCGCCTGCCCACCCATGGCGACTGGACGCAATGGGCCGCCCTGCGCGACGAAAGCGCCGCGTTCCTGACGCCTTGGGAACCGGTCTGGGCCGGGGATCACCTGACGCGCAAGGCGTTCACCAACCGCGTCTACTGGGCCGCCCGGGCCGAGGCGCAGGGAACCGCGCTGCCCCTGCTGCTGATCCGGCGGGAAGATCAGGCGCTGCTGGGGGCAATCACGCTGGACAATATCCGCCGTGGGCCGTCGCAATCGGGGACGCTGGGCTATTGGATCGGTGAAAGGTTCAGCCGCCGGGGTTACATGCGCGAGGCGATTCAGTCGGTCGTGCATCACGCCTATTCCGCACTCGACCTCAGCCGGATCGAAGCGGCCTGTCTGCCGGAAAACATCGCCTCACGCGGGGTGTTGGAAAAATGCGGCTTCAAATACGAAGGCGTGGCGCAAAGCTATCTGCAAATTTCGGGGCGTTGGCGGAACCATGTCCTTTACGCCGCGCTGCGGCTGGATCGGCGGGGCCGAACGGGCGTGGGCTGAGCGCGCGCTTTCCTGTGGAAAACCAAGGCGCCTGACGAAAGCGTGATGCGCCGAAGGCCGGCTGTCATGGCAGGCTGGTTTCCTCACGGCAGGCAGCGAAGGATGGCGCGATGGTGCGGATTGGGCGCGGGATGATGCTCTGTGCGGCGCTGGTGATCGGGGCGCAGGCACGGCCTGCGGCGGCACAGGAACGAATACCTTCGAACTGTTTTGCCCTTGCACAGGCCCCCGTGGAACGCGTCTGGCGCGCGTCGATCGGCTCGGCGCTGGAAACGGGCCATGTGCGCATCCACTATCTGGACCATGCGAGTTTCGCGATCGAGACCGAAGATGGCACCCTCGCCGTGACGGATTACACCGGGTATATCGGCAACCCGGATGTGGTGCCCGATGTGGTGACCATGAACAACGCCCATTCCACCCATTGGACCAGCAACCCCGATCCGCGCATTCCCCATGTGCTGAACGGCTGGCCCGAAGAGGGGCAACCCGCCTTTCACGAACTGGACCTTGGGTCGATGCTGGTGCGCAATGTGACAACCGATACGCGCGGCCCCTTTGGTGAAGGTGCGCGGGCGGATGGCAATTCGATCTTTGTGTTCGAGGCGGGCGGTCTGTGCATCGGCCACCTTGGGCACCTGCATCAGATCCCCGATGATGCACAATACGCCTCGATCGGGCGGCTGGATGTGGTCATGGTGCCGGTGGATGGCGGCTATACCATGAGCACCGAGGCCATGGCCGAGGTGGTGGGGCGCCTGCGGGCATCGGTCGTGATCCCGATGCACTGGTTTTCCGGCGCGTCGCTGGTGACCTTCCTCGACGAGATGGAAGGTCAGTTCGACGTGGTCGAAACCGGCGGGCCGGAACTGGATCTGTCCTTGCAGGACCTGCCCGGTCGGCCCACGATCATGGTGCTGGAGCCGGCCTATCTTCCGTGACGCCCCCTTTCCCGTCAGGCGGCCGGGGGATAGGAAGGGGCGGAAGGAGCCCCGCCCATGCTGAACCCTGCCGATGCCGCCTTTGCCGCACAGCTTGCCGCCCTGCTGCCCGATGGCGCGGTGCGCGCGCCCGAGGCGCGGTATCTGGAAGAGCCACGCGGCCAATGGGCAGGGCAGGGCGGCGTGCTGGTCCTGCCCCGATCCACTGCCGAGGTGCAGGTCGTGGTGCGCGCCTGCGCCGAGGCGCGGGTGGGCATTCTGCCCTGGGGTGGTGGTACCGGGCTGGTGGGCGGGCAGGTCATGCCCGATGGCCCCGCACCAGTGATCCTGTCGTTGGAACGCATGTCCAATATCCGGGGCATCTGGCCCGAGGAAAACGTGCTGGTCGCAGAGGCGGGCCTGACGCTGGCCGCCGTGCAGGAAGCGGCGGCAGAGGCGCGGCGGCAATTCCCGCTGTCGCTCGCCAGCGAAGGCACCGCCCGGATCGGTGGGGTTCTGGCCACCAATGCGGGTGGCATTGGCGTACTGCGCCATGGAAATGCGCGCGACCTCTGCCTTGGGATCGAGGCGGTGATGGCCGATGGGTCGCTGCTGGGCGGACTGAAACGGCTGCGCAAGGACAACACCGGCTATGACCTGCGCCATCTGCTGATCGGGGCTGAAGGCACGCTGGGCATCATCACGGCGGCGGCCCTGCGGATGGTGCCACGCCCGGCGGCCGAAGTGACGGCACTGCTTGTCGTGCCCGACCCTGCGGCGGCGCTGCAGTTGCTGACGCTGTGCCAGAACCGGATGCCGGGCATGATATCGGCCTTTGAACTGATCAGCCGCATGGGTTTCGCCTTCCTTGCAGAAACGATGCCCGAAGTGGCCTGCCCCTTTCCCACGGCCCCCGCATGGTCAGTGCTGCTGGAACTTGGCCTGCCTTCAGCCTTTGAGGCCGAGGCGGTGATGGCCGGACTTTATGCCGAGGCGGATGAAGCCGGTCTGGTGCTGGACGGTGTGATCGCCGCGTCCGAGGCGCAGCGCAGCGGTCTCTGGCGGATCCGCGAATCCATTCCCGCCGCGAACCGCAAGATCGGCGCGATCTCATCGCATGATATCTCGCTGCCGCTGGCGGCGGTGCCGGATTTTCTTGTGCGGGCCGATGCGGCGCTGGCGCGGTTGGGCGATTGGCGCATCAACAGCTTTGGGCATCTGGGCGACGGCAATCTGCATTACAACGTCTTTCCGATGCCGGGCCGCAGCCGACAGGACCACGCGCATCAGCGCGATGCGATCAAGACCTGTGTTCATGATCTCGTGCATGAAATGGGCGGATCGGTCAGTGCAGAGCACGGGATTGGGCGGCTGAAAGTGGGGGACCTGGAGCGCTATGGCGATCCGGGCAAGCTGGCGGCGATGCGCGCGATCAAGACCGCGCTCGATCCGCTGGGCATCCTCAACCCCGGCGCTGTCCTGCGGCAAGGCTGAGGCCCGAGAATTTTCCTGAAAATTCTCGGTCAGGCTGCGCGGGCGCAGCCGGAAAATCTTTCCTGAAAGATTTTCGTCTTCTGAAGATTTTCCATGGAAAATCTTCCTGCAACGGTTGGGGAAAGGTGCAGGTTTCTGTTGCCAGGTACCTGCGAACCCCGCCCTACGCGGCTAAGCGCAGGGACTTAGATTTGGTATTGCGAGCCGCTTACGCGGCCAGCGCCACCGGAGCACGGTTGTCATTGGCAACTGTGATCTTGGACCGATAACGGTGGTACCTCACCGAGCAAAAGCTGGCCTCTTTGAACGTTCGTCGATCCTATTTCGGCCCCGAACCCCCGCAATGATCGGGTGGATTGGTGGAGCCGCCGGGTACCGCCCCCGGGTCCGAGCCGTCTATTACAGGTGCGTTTATCGCCATAGTCCGGGTTGCCCCGAACACCATCTGATATAGGGGCGGTCACCGCGGGCCGCAAGTCATTCCGCCGGAAATGCAAAACGCCCGGGGTTGCCCCCGGGCGCCGCTTGCAAGCTGGTCTGAACGATCAGAAGCCCGCTTTGATGTTCTCGAATTCCTGGATCATCTTTTCGCGGAACTCGGGCGATACCGGCGTCTGGGCCAGCAGCGTGGTCGTGACCGGGTCGACGAAGGCGGCCTTCAGCTCTTCTGCCGGGATTTCCGCCATTGCGGCGTTGTTGGAATGGGCATAGCCCAGTTCATCCAGCAGCGTCTTGGCCGAGCCATGGGCCAGCAGCGAGTTGATGAAGTCATAGGCCTTGTCTTCCGAACCCGGCGCATCCTTCATGTTCACATAGCCGCAATACCAGGTCGATGCCCCTTCCGCCGGAGAGCGGTTGAACCCGATGGGGAACTCTTCGGCCTGCAACAGCGCCACGCCGTCATTCCACGACCAAGACACCAGAACCTCACCCGTCGCCATCAGCTGCGACAGTTCTGCCGGATCAGCCCAATAAGCGCGGACATTGGGATGCACCGTGCGCAGCCAGTCGGCGGCGGCCTGGAATTGTTCATCGGTCACATTGTCCCAGCTCGTTACGCCGGTCGCCAGGAAGGCCAGCGCCCAGATATCGTCCGAGTTGTCGGGCAGCGAGATGCGGTTGGCATATTTCGGGTCGGCAAAGACCTGAAGCGAGGCAACATCCTCGGCCGGAACTTCGGTCGTGTTATAGGCCACGGCGGTATAGGCGTAATCCGTCGGGATGAACCAGATGCCGCCGTCATCCTTTACATAGGTGGAATTCAGCAGGGCCGGGTTGATGTTGGCAAATTCGGGGATCTTCGACGTATCCCACGGCTCGATCAGATCGGCGCTGCGATAGCGCGGCAGGCTGGCCACGCAAGGATGGGTCACATCGGATTTGAAGCCGGAGGAGACCTTCTGAAAGGCCTCGTCATCATCGGCAAAGAAGGAATAGGTCGGATTCGCGCCATGCTTGGCGACAAAGTCGGTCAGGACACCTTCGATCTCCCATCCGGCCCAGTCAAAGACTGTCATTTCGGGATCGGCGGCGCGGGCTGCGGTCGACAGCGCGGTGATGGTCGCGACAGTCGCAAGCAGAATTCTTGTATGCTTCATTTATTTTCCTCACTGCTGGATCCTTGGCCGCTTTTCCCTCTTCGACCAAAAAGATCAGTTAACGCTATTTCAGGCATGGCCCGGTCTCAAGCCCCCATGCGACATTGGAATTGTTTGCCCCAACGACAAGGGGCGCAGCGGGCCCATGCTGTTTTTTCCGGCAAGAATGCCCGCAAACTGGGCATCTTCCCCGGAAATGGGTCAGATTGAAGATGCAGAATGGAAAGGGAGGGGAGATGTTCAGGGCTTTGGTGGTGGAAAAGGATGCCGCAGGGGTAACGCGCGCAGGCGTGCAGATGCTGGATGAGGCGCATCTTCCTGACGGGAATGTGACGGTGTCCGTCGAATATTCCACGCTGAATTACAAGGATGCGCTCTGCATGGGGTCCGGGGGCGGCATGGTGCGCGCCTGGCCGCATGTGCCGGGGATCGACTTCGCCGGTGTGGTCGAGGCGTCCGGGGATTCGCGCTATCGCCCCGGTGACGCTGTCATTCTGACAGGCTGGCGCGTCGGCGAAAGCTGGTGGGGCGGCCATGCGGAAAAGGCGCGGGTCAAGGCGGATTGGCTGGTGCCGCTGCCCAAGGGGATGACCACCCGGCAGGCCATGGCCGTGGGCACCGCAGGCTTTACCGCCATGCTCGCCCTGATCGCGCTTGAGGCGCATGGGCTGGACCCGGATCAGGGCGAGGTGCTGGTCACGGGCGCGGCCGGGGGTGTGGGATCGGTGGCCGTGGCGCTGCTGGCGACGCGGGGCTACCGGGTGGCGGCTGTCACCGGCCGGCCCGAGACCGGCGACTATCTGCGCCAATTGGGCGCAAGCCGGATCGTGCCACGTGCGGACCTTGCCGATGTGGTGGCCAAGCCGCTGGAATCCGAGACCTGGGCCGGCTGCATCGACAATGTAGGCGGCGCAATGCTGGCGCGGGTATTGGGGCAGATGCAGGCCAACAGTTCCGTGGCGGCCGTGGGTCTGGCAGGCGGGGCAGAGGTGCCGCTGAAGATCACCCCCTTTATCCTGCGGGGGGTGAACCTGTTGGGGATCCATTCTGTGACCGTGCCTTTCGTCAAGCGTCTGATTGCCTGGGAACGTCTTGCGGCGGAACTGCCGATGGACCGGCTTGAGGCGATGGTGCAGGACTGCGCGCTCGCCGATCTGCCAGACCTTGGCCGGGCCATTCTGGCCGGGGGCGTGCAAGGGCGGGTGGTGGTGGATGTGCGCCGCTGAAGCGCGGGTCAGGTGGTTTGACGGCGGCGAAACCTGCCGCTAACAAAGGCATTGAGGGGCAGCGTCCGCGCTGCACCTCTGCCGGCGGGGGAGCCATCCCGTCGGTCCGGCTGGAAGACCTGCCACGGATCGGGACAAGCCCCGCCCGTGCGGGGCTGGCCGGGTCCGACCGGAAACGCTGTTGAGAAAGACCCCAGAGCCATGACCGCGCTAGACCTTGATTTCGTCCGTTCGCAATTCCCGGCCTTTGCCTCGCCGGTGCTGTCGACCCATGCCTTCTTTGAAAATGCGGGTGGCAGCTATCCCTGCCGTCAGGTGGTGGACCGGCTGCATCGCTTCTATACCGACCGCAAGGTACAGCCCTATGCCCCCTATCCCGGCGCGCAGGCGGGCGGGGATGAGATGGACGAGGCGCGCACGCGCCTTGCCGCCATGATGGGCGTGGCGCGGGAAGAGGTGTCTTTTGGCCCGTCCACCAGCGCCAACACCTATGTTCTGGCACAGGCAGTGCGGAAATGGCTGTCGGGCAAAGGTCTGGCGATCATCGTCACGGATCAGGACCACGAGGCCAATTCCGGCGTCTGGCGGCGTCTGGTGGATGAAGGGATCGAGGTTCGCGAATGGCGCGTCGACCCCGCCACGGGATCGCTGTCTATGGCTGGGCTGACGCCGCTGCTGGCGGATGGCAAGGTGCGGCTGGTTTGCTTTCCGCATTGCTCAAACGTGGTGGCCGAGATCAACGATGTGGCCGCCATCTGCGACATGGCCCGCGCGGCAGGGGCACGCACTGTGGTGGACGGCGTCAGCTATGCCCCGCACGGCTTTCCCGACATTCCGGCGCTGGGCTGCGATGTCTATCTGTTCTCTGCCTACAAGACCTATGGCCCGCATCAGGGGATCATGGTCATCCGCGCGCCCTTTGGATTTGAACTGCCGGGGCAGGCGCATTTCTTCAACAACGACACGCTTTACAAACGGTTCACGCCTGCCGGGCCGGACCATGCGCAGATTGCAGCTTGCGCCGGGATGGCGGATTTCGTCGATGCGCTGGCCGCGCATCATGGCGTCACCGGCGATGCGGCGGCACGCAACCGGGGTGTGCATGATCTGATGAGAGCGCAGGAAGTGGCCGTGATCGCCCCGCTTCTGGAGTATCTGGCCGCGCGTAACGACTTGCGGCTGATCGGCCCGCGCGATGCAGCGCGGCGTGCGCCCACTGTCGCCGTCGATCTGGGCCGCGCGGCAGAACCGCTGTCCGAAGAGCTGGGCAAGCGCGGGATCGCCTGCTGGGCGGGCGATTTCTATGCCGTGCGCCCGCTGACGGCGATGGGCGTCGATCTGGAAAAGGGCGTGCTGCGGATGAGCGCGGTGCATTACACATCGGCCGAAGATGTGGCGCGCCTGATCGCGGCTCTGGACGATCTGCTGTGATCCGACGGGAAGGGCGGCGCGTATCACTGCAAAGAATACACAGGCGCGCATGACCCTTCCCCCCCTGATACTCTGGTTTCGCCGCGATCTGCGGCTGGACGACCTGCCGATGTTGCAGGCGGCGCTGGCAAGCGGCCATCCCGTCATACCGCTGTTCATTCTGGACCCCGAGACCGAGGCGCTGGGAGCGGCGGCAAAATGGCGGCTGGGGCTGGGGCTGGCGGCTTTTGCCGCCCGGCTGGAAGGCCTTGGCGCAAGGCTGATCCTGCGGCGGGGCGCGGCGCTGACGGTTCTGGACGCGCTGATCGCGGAAACCGGCGCTGCGGGTGTGCTCTGGTCGCGGCTTTACGATCCGGCCTCCAAGGCGCGCGACAGCGCGGTGAAGGCCGCGCTCAAGGCGCGGGGGTTGCGGGCCGACAGCCATGCCGGCCATCTGATGTTCGAACCCTGGACAGTTGAGACGGGGCAGGGCGGGTTCTACCGGGTCTACACGCCCTATTGGCGTGCAGTGCGTGGGCGCGACGTGGCGGCCCCGACGGTGGCCCCCACGCGCCTGCCAGTCCCGGATGTCTGGCCCGGCTCTGACCGATTGGAAGACTGGCACCTTGGCGCGGCCATGAAGCGTGGCGCGGCGGTCGTGGCGGCGCATGTTCATGTGGGCGAGGCGGCAGCGCAAGCGCGGCTGGAGCGGTTTCTGGCAGAGCGGGTAGACCGCTACGCCATTGCCCGCGATCTGCCGGGCGAGGCGGGAACGTCGAACCTGTCCGAGAACCTTACCTATGGCGAGATCGGCATCCGCCGCGTCTGGCACGCCGCCATGGTCGCCTTTGAACGTGGCAGCGCAGGGGCCGAGACCTTTCTCAAGGAATTGGTCTGGCGTGAATTCTCCTACCACCTGATGCACCACACGCCGCACATCACCCATGCCAACTGGAAACCCGAATGGGACCATTTTCCCTGGCAGGGCGAAAGTGCAGCCGTGGATGCCTGGCGGCGCGGCATGACGGGCGAACCCTTTGTCGATGCCGCGATGCGCGAAATGTACGTGACCGGCACCATGCACAATCGGGGCCGGATGATCGTCGCTTCTTACCTGACCAAGCATCTGATGACGCATTGGAAACTGGGGCTGGACTGGTTCGCCGATTGCCTGACGGATTGGGATCCGGCGGCCAATGCCATGGGCTGGCAATGGGCGGCAGGGTCGGGGCCGGATGCAGCCCCCTATTTCCGCATCTTCAACCCGGCGACGCAGGTGGAAAAGTTCGATCCCAAAGGGGTCTATCGCCGCCGCTTCATCGCCGAAGGCCAACGCGCACCGGTCAGCGACGCGCTTGCGTTCTTTGACGCCGCACCGCGATCCTGGGGGCTCGACCCGTCTCGTCCCTATCCAAAGCCGATTGTCGATCTGGCTGAAGGGCGGGCGCGGGCGCTGGCGGCCTATTCGGCGCGTGGCGAGGGCGGTGCATGACGCTAGGTCATGCCGTGCGACCGCCCCGCAAAGACAGTTTTCAGCTATATGAAACCCTTGAGTGCGCCGCGCGTATCTGTGACTGTTGAACCAAAAAAGAAGAAACGTGGGGAGTCTATGGACGTTCTGACCAGCATAAAGGGCCAATCCGGCCTGCCGCGCTATTTTGCTTCGGCCTTTGCCGTGCTGAAGGGGATGGGCCGCGGGCGGCTTGATTTCGTCATGCCGGACGGGCGGCGCTTTCGGGTCGAGGGTGCGAAACCCGGCCCCGTGGGTGAGGTCGAGGTTCACAATCCCGATGTCTTTGCCCGCCTCGTGCGCGAGGGCGATCTGGGCTTTTGTGATGCCTATCTGGAAGGCTGGTGGTCCACCCCGGACCTGCAGGCGCTGATGGATCTGGTGCAACTGCCGGAAAATGACCCGATCAATGACGGCTTTCCCGGCATGGGTATGTTGCGGCTGTTCGAGAGGATGCGCTTCTGGTTGCAGGGCAACAGCAAGCGGCAGGCCAAGAAGAACATCAGCTATCACTATGATCTGGGCAATGATTTCTATCGGCTCTGGCTCGATGACACGATGACCTATTCCTCGGCCATCTTCCGTACCGGGCAGGAAAGCCTCGAATCGGCGCAGACCGAGAAATACAAGTCGATGGTCGATCAGATGGGGGCCGCGCCCGGCGATCATGTGCTGGAAATCGGCTGCGGCTGGGGCGGATTTGCCGAATACGCCGCCAAGGAACGCGGTCTGCGCGTGACGGCGCTGACGATATCGCAGGCGCAGTATGATTATGCCGTGTCGCGCATGGCCAAGGCGGGGCTGTCCGACCGGGTCGAGATCAAGTTGCAGGATTACCGCGACGAACGCGGCGTCTATGACGGCGTCGCGTCGATCGAGATGTTCGAAGCAGTCGGCGAAAAATACTGGCCGGTCTATTTCGAAACCCTGCGCGAACGGCTGAAACCGGGCCGCCACGCGACGTTGCAGATTATCACCATCGCCGACAAGCGCTGGGAAGTGTATCGCCGCGGCGTGGATTTCATCCAGAAATACATCTTCCCCGGCGGCATGTTGCCCTCTCCCTCGGTGCTGCGCGCCGAGGTGGAAAAGGCCGGGCTGAAGGTGAAAGGCTCCATCGAATTTGGCGACAGCTACAGCCAGACCCTGCGGCGCTGGCATGAGACGTTCAACGCCCGCTGGGATGACGTGGCCCGTGTCGGATTTGACGAAAGGTTCCGCCGGATGTGGAACTTTTATCTCACCTCTTGCGCGGGGGCGTTTCAGGGCGGAAACTGCGACGTAACACAGATTACGGTCACCCGTCCAAGTTGAGGCCACACACATGCCCACTGCCGCAAAGCTGGTTGCCGCGCTGAGCTTTGCCTTTCTGGCCTGGGTGGTCTGCATCATCGTCGAAGGCGTGATGCCCGAAGATCAGCGGGTGGGTTATCTCTACCCCGTGTCTATAGCGGCTGGGGCCTTGGCCGGATGGTTCGTGTCGGGCGCGGCGAAGCGCGCGAAGTATTACGAAGCGGCCTCGACCGGCATCCGAACGGCAGTCACGGCGACATTCATCGCGCTGCTGGCCTTCTCTGTCGCAACAATGCTGTCGATCGCGATGCGCGGGCGCTATCGCGGCCCGATGGACGCGCTTCTGGATATCGTCAACCAATTCATCGACTTTGGCATGATGCTTGTCGCGGCCCCGGTGATCGTGGCGCTGCTTTTTGGCGGTGCCATTGCCGGAATGGTTACAGAATCCGCCGGTCGGCGCTGGCGCTGAGGCAGGATCATCGCAGCCATGGCGCGCTTCTTCTTTTTCGGCACCCTTTGCCATGCCCCGCTATTGCGGCAGGTGCTGGGGCGTGACCTGCCCGGTCAACCTGCCGTGCTGGCCGATCATGCTGTCTGCTGGGCCAAGGACGCGCCCTATCCGTTGCTGATCACGCAGGCCGGGGCCATGGCCGAGGGCCTGCTGCTCGACGGCTTGACCGATGCCGATGTCGCCCGGCTGGATTTCTACGAAGGCGGCTTTGGTTACTTCACGCGCGAGGTTCAGGTGCAGGCCGAAGGGCAGGCGGTCATGGCCCGCGTCTATTTCCCCGATGCAGCCGATGCCAAGGCCGGTGCGGTCTGGTCCCTGTCCGATTGGGTGGCGCGCTACGGCGATGCAGCCGTCGCGACGGCGGGGGATTTCATGGCGCTGATGGGGCGCGTCCCTGCTGCCGCGATTGCCGCGCGCTACGGCGCGATGCTGGTGCGGGGCGCCAGCGCCGTGCGGGCGAAGGAACCTTCCGTTTCGTCGCTGCGGCGGGTAGCAGGTCCCGATGATCTGCAGGTGGCAGACCGCAGGCTCGCCTATGCCAAATTCTTTTCGGTGGAAGAATGGCAGGTCGCTTGGCGGCAATTCGACGGGTCGCTGAATGCGCCGGTGGAACGGGCGGTCTTCGTTTCTTGCGATGCGGTGACGGTGCTGCCCTATGATCCGGTCCGTGACCGTGTCCTGCTGATCGAACAGTTCCGCGCCGGCCCGATGGCGCGCGGCGATGCCGGGGCTTGGCAATTGGAGGCGATTGCAGGCCGGATCGACGCAGGCGAAACGCCGGAACAGGCTGGGCGGCGCGAGGCTGTGGAAGAAGCGGGGCTGACGCTGGGCGCGCTGCTGCCGGTGGCGCAATACTATCCCAGCCCGGGGATCATGACGGAATATCTTTATTCTTATGTCGGGTTGGTCGACTTGCCCGATGGCATAGCGGGCGTCTTCGGCCAAGAGGATGAGGCCGAGGACATTCGCGGCCATCTGATCAGCTTCGACCGGATGATGGAATTGGTGGCCAGCGGCGAGATTGCCAATTCCCCCCTGATCCTGACGGCGCTCTGGCTGCAGCGCGAACGCGCCCGGATACGGGCGGGGGGCTGACCCCGCCCGACCGGATCACAGGGCCAGCGACACCCAGGCCCCGTTGCGTTTCGATGACCGCACGCAGGCATCGACAAAGGCCACGCCGTCCAGCCCGTCCTTCAATCCGGGGAAGGTGACGGCAGGGTCAAGAGCGCTGCCATCGCGCCGGGCAATGATGGCGCGGGCGGCTTCGGCATAGATATTGGCAAAGCCTTCCAGATAGCCTTCGGGGTGGCCGGGTGGAACGCGGGTCACGCGGCCCGCCTCTGGCCCCGATCCGGCCCCGCCCCGGGTCAGGCGGTATTTCGGCTGGCCCAGCGGCCCGACCCACAGATAGTTCGGGTCTTCCTGCGCCCATTCGATCCCGGCTTTTGTGCCATAGACGCGCAGCCGCAACCCGTTTTCGCAGCCTGATGCCACCTGCGAACACCACAGCATCCCCCGCGCGCCGCCTTTGTAGCGCAGCATGACATGGCCATTGTCATCCACCCGCCGCCCCGCAACGAAACTTTGCAGATCGGCAGCAAGACTGTCGAGCTCCAGCCCGGTGACAAAGGCGGCAAGGTTGAAGGCATGGGTGCCGATATCCCCCGTCGATCCGCCCGCGCCGGTGCGTGCTGGGTCGGTACGCCAGTCGGCCTGCTTCTGGCCGCTTTGTTCAATGGGTTCGGCCAGCCAGTCCTGCGCATATTCGACCTGCACCACTCGGATCTCGCCCAGATCGCCATTGCGGACCATGGCCGCCGCCTGCCGGATCATCGGATAGCCGGTGTAATTGTGCGTCAGCGCAAAGATCACGCCCGACGCCTCGGCTGCCTTGGCCAGACGTTTGGCCTCGGGCAGGGTGGCGGTCAGGGGCTTGTCGCAGATCACATGGATACCCCGTCGCAGGAACTGCATCGCCACGGGGGCGTGCATGTGGTTGGGCGTGACGATGGCCACCGCCTCGATCCCGTCCTTGCGGCGCGCTTCACGCGTGGCCATGTCGGCAAAGCTGGCATAGGTGCGCTTTGGGTCCACCCCCAGATCGGCCCCGGATGCCGCGCTCTTTTCCGGATTGGCGGAAAAGCACCCGGCCACCAATTCATACTGATCATCGATCCGCGCGGCGATGCGGTGGACCGCGCCGATAAAGGCATCGCGCCCACCCCCCACCATGCCCAGCCGGATGCGCGGCGCCCGCGCGACATGTGCCCTTGTGATGGCCATTCTGACCCTCTCCCTCATCTTCTCTGTGAAAATATCCCGGGGGTGCGGGGGCTGACCCCCGCTCCGCCCGCTCAGTCCAGACCCAGCATCCGGCGGTTTGCGGCGCGGTCGGTGCCCGCATCGGCGAAATCGTCAAAGGCCTTTTCCGTCACGCGGATGATGTGGTTGCGCACGAATTCCGCGCCCTCTCGCGCCCCATCCTCGGGGTGCTTCAGGCAGCATTCCCATTCCACCACAGCCCAGCCGTCAAAGCCGTATTGCGTGAGCTTCGAGAAGATGCCCACGAAATCCACCTGCCCGTCGCCGGGGCTGCGGAAGCGGCCCGCGCGGTTGACCCAGGATTGGAACCCGCCATAAACGCCCTGCCGCCCGGTCGGGTTCAGCTCGGCATCCTTGACGTGGAACATGCGGATGCGGTCGTGGTAGATGTCGATGTGATCCAGATAGTTCAGATGCTGAAGCACGTAATGCGACGGATCGTACAGCATGCAGGCCCGCGCATGCCCCTTAACCCGGTCCAGAAACATCTCGTAGCTGATCCCGTCATGCAGGTCTTCGCCGGGGTGGATTTCATAGCAGACGTCGATCCCCATCTCTTCGGCATGGTTCAGGATCGGCAGCCAGCGGCGGGCCAATTCGTCAAAGGCCTCTTCGATCAGGCCGGCCGGGCGCTGCGGCCACGGATAGACGTAAGGCCAGGCCAGAGCCCCGGAAAAGGTGGCATGGGCCGACAGGCCAAGATTGCGGCTGGCAGTCAGCGCCTTCTTGACCTGATCCACCGCCCATTCGGTCCGCGCCTTCGGGTTTCCCCGCACGGCAGGGGCAGCAAAGCCGTCAAAGGCGCTGTCATAGGCCGGGTGCACAGCCACCAGCTGGCCCTGCAAATGGGTGGACAGCTCTGTCACGGTGATGCCCGCCTCGGCGGCCTCGCCCTTGAACGTGTCGCAATAGTCCTTGGACGCCGCCGCCTTGTCCAGATCGAACAGCCGCCCGTCCCAGCTTGGCACCTGCACGCCCACATAGCCGCAATCTGCGGCCCAGCGGGTGATGGATTTCCATGAATTGAACGGCGCGGCATCGCCCGCGAACTGCGCCAGAAACAGCGCAGGGCCCTTGATGGTTTTCATTGTGACTCCTCCCTTTTGGTTTCGCCGTGGCACTTCTGGCGCAGGGATGCCGGGCCGGACCGGGTAAACCTGCCTTATCTGACTGCGCCACCGGGTGCGGTTCAAGGAAAATGATCATCGCAAGGGTCTTTGCGCCATGCTTTGCAACTTGATCAAATCCACAGGCAAAGGTTAGCTGTCGCAAAGACTGGCAGGGCAGGGCGGATGGACGAAGAGACGCGCAAGATACCGTCGCATGAGGTCACCTATGGCCGCCTGCGCGACATGATCCTCTTCGGGCACCTGCAGCCCGGCCAGCCGGTCACGATTCAGGGCCTGATCCGCGATCTGGATGCCGGCATGACCCCTGTGCGCGAGGCGATCCGCCGCCTGACCGCCGAAGGCGCGTTGCTCCCGCAGGGCAACCGCCGCGTGGCCGTGCCGCAACTGACGCCCGCATTGCTGGACCAATTGGCCTTTGTGCGTCTGACGGTGGAGCCGAAGCTGGCCGAACTGGCCGGCCGCCACCTGACGCCGGATCTGATCGACCGGCTGGAGGCCATAGATGATCAGGTGGATCAGACCATCCGGGCGGGCGCGGTGAGCGGTTATCTGGAGGCCAACCACGTCTTTCACTTTGCGCTCTATGAGGCGTCGCAGGCGCCCATTCTGGTGGATATCGCGCGTTCCCTCTGGCTGCGCTTTGGCCCTTCCCTGCGGGTGGTCTGCGCGCGGTACGGCGCTTCGGCCCTGCCGGACCGCCACGAAGAGGCCCTCGCCGCGATGCGGGCGGGTGACACGGTGGCGCTGGCGCGTGCCATCGAGAACGACATCCAGCAGGGGATCGACCAGATCCGCCAGGCTCAGGCGCAGGGCGAGATATGAGGGCGTTCCGCCCGGCCCCGGCCGCTGGGGCGTTGCCCCAGACCCCAGGGTATTTGGGCCAAGATGAAGCCGGGTCGATTTCGGAACCGCGCGTTCGATAATTTGATCAAATTCCTTGATGGCGGGCGCGTTTGATCATATGCTGATGCGTGAAGCCTGCCGGTTTGGCGGGCCGCTGATTCCGCGAGGGCCCTTCCATGAACATGATCACCAACCATATGCCGACGGCCGAATTGCAGGCCTTGGACGCGGCGCATCACATGCACCCGTTCACCGATTCCACTGGTCTGGCCAAAAAGGGCGCGCGGGTCATTACCCGCGGCAAGGGCGTCTGGCTGACCGACAGCGAAGGCAATCAGATCCTTGATGGGATGGCCGGGCTGTGGTGCGTGAACATCGGATATGGCCGCAAGGAATTGGCTGATGTCGCCGCGCGGCAGATGGAAGAACTGGCCTATTACAACACCTTCTTTCAAACCACCCATGTGCCCGCCATCGCGCTGGCGGCCAAGATCGCCGAACTGGCACCGGGCGATTTGAACCACGTGTTTTTTGCAGGCTCCGGGTCCGAGGCGAATGACACCAATATCCGCCTTGTTCGGCGCTATTGGCAGGTCAAGGGCCAGCCCGACAAGCGCGTGATCATCGCGCGCAAGAACGGCTATCACGGCTCGACCATGGGCGGAGGCAGCCTTGGCGGGATGGCCCCGATCCATGCCCATGGCGGCATGATCGACGGGATCGTCCATATCGACCAGCCCTATTGGTGGGGCGAGGGCGAGGATATGTCCGAGGCCGACTTCGGCATCGCCCGCGCGCGTCAGCTTGAGGACAAGATCCTTGAACTCGGCGTGGAAAACGTCGCGGCTTTCATCGGTGAACCGGTGCAGGGTGCAGGCGGCGTGATCATCCCGCCCGCCACCTATTGGCCCGAGATTCAGCGCATCTGCGACAAGTACGGCATCCTGCTGATCGCGGATGAGGTGATCACCGGCTTTGGCCGCACCGGCAACTGGTTCGGATCGCAGACCTTCGGCATCAAGCCGCACATCATGACCATCGCAAAGGGCCTGTCCTCGGGCTATCAGCCCATCGGCGGATCCATCGTTTGTGATGATGTGGCGGCGGTGGTGGCCGAAGGGGGCGAATTCTTCCACGGCTATACCTATTCCGGGCACCCGGTTGCGGCGGCTGTCGCGCTGGAAAACCTGCGCATCATTCAGGAAGAAGGCATTGTCGAGCATGTGCGCGATGTGGCCCATCCCTACCTGGCCGAGCGCTGGGCCGCGCTGGCCGATCACCCGCTCGTGGGTGAGGCAAAGCTGGTGGGCCTGATGGGCTCTATCGCGCTGACGCCGGACAAGGCCAAGCGGGCGAAGTTCGCCTCTGAAGCGGGCACTGTCGGCCTGCGCACGCGCGAGCGGTGCTTTGCCAACAACCTGATCATGCGCCATGTGGGTGACCGGATGATCATCGCGCCGCCGCTGGTTATCACGCCGGCCGAGATCGACACGCTGATCGCGCGGGCGACCAAATCGCTGGACGAAAGCTATGCGGGTCTGAAGGCCGACGGTCTGTTGGTCGCCAAGGCCTGAGGGCACCTGCGCCGTAAGATGCGGCGCGGGCGTATCTAACTTTCGTTGAAAGCCACCCGGATCAACCTGCCGCAGATGGAGCGGCAGGTTTTTTTTGTATTGCTGAATGCATATCGGACGTGTCCACCGTCCGAGTTGCAAGTCACGGTACCTCTTGAGGGACAACGAATGCCTTTCGACCAGAACTTCGCTGGTGCCGTCGCGCTGGCAAGCCTGATCTGTGCGAGTTCAGCTTGGGCTGATACCAATCATGCAAGCGATGCTGGCACGGAACAGGACGTCATCGAAGTCGTCATTGATTTGATCGAAGTCGAGGACGAGACCGGCGCCACCGTGGATGTTGAACTGATCACGATGGCGGGTTGCGCGTACCAAGCAGGCAATCAAGCCGGGGTGATCGCTGGAGACATGGCCGAAGGGGTATGCACAGGATCGACCGACGAGGTGGTGAGCTTTACCATCGAAATGATCGGCGAAGACGTGGCCATCATCGAAGCCGACGCTGGGCTGGCGTCGGGAAGCACGGACGTGTTTTCGACCGATGGCGACGGGGATGCAGAGACGCCCGCATGTGATGCGGCGAACGTCAAGAAAAACGAACTGCTCTGCAACTGATGCCACTGGACCCCGGCACCACCCATGCCGGGGTCATATTTGCTCGGTGGAAATGGACTTTGCCGTCCTGTACAGGCAGGTTCTTGGGGTGTTGTTGAGTTAAGCGGCTGCGAGTATGCGAATGAAGAAGACGGGAATGGCGATCCTGCTGGCCATGGCAGGGTTTGCAGGCGAAGCGGCGGCGCAGTCGGATCCGCCGCAGCAGATGGTTACCGACAAGATCGTTATCGTCCTGCAACAGAAAGGCTACCGCGATATATTGGTAACCCGAACCTGGCTTGGGCGGTTGCGGGTGGTCGGCTGGATTGACGGGCGTGCGCGTGAAATCATCGTCCATCCCACCTCGGGCGAGGTGTTGCGCGATTTTCTTGACCCGATCGAAGTCGAAGTCGAAGTTGAAGCCGGGGGCGGTAACGATTCTGACGGTGTTGGTGCCGCGCGTCGCGTGACCGACTTTGCCGAAATCATTGTTGATCTGGAAGAAGGGGAGGATGGGGTGATCTCTGCCGAGATCACCATGGGCTCCGGCTTGTCCGCCGAGCAGGTTGACGGCTATGCGACGGGCTTTGAACCGTGAACCGCAGATTTTTGTCGGGCTCTCCGATCGCCCTGTTTGTGATAGTGTGCTGCCAGTTGGTCTGCTCGGCCTTCTTTACCTATGACATGCTCACTTCGGTCTTTCTTATCCCGACGCAGCCGATCAGTTGGGAAACGCGCGAAACGCTGGAGGTCGGGGCGGTTCTCGGGCTGATCGCAGGCGTGGTGCTGGGCACGGTGATGCTGATGCGCGTGCTGATAGAACGCAACAACGCAGAACTGGACTGTCTGGCAGCAGAACGCGCGCTGTCGGATGCCCAAACGCGCCTGCGCCGGGCGGCGGGTGCATTTCAGGACCTGATGGAAGAGCGGTTCTCGGAATGGGGACTGACGGCGGCCGAACGAGACGTGGCGCTTTTTGCGATGAAGGGGTTCTCTCTGGCCCAGATCGCCGCGCTGCGCGAGACGACCGAAGGAACGGTCAAGACCCAGACGAATTCCATCTATCGCAAGGCGGGGGTGAATGGTCGGCCGCAGTTTCTGTCGCTTTTCATCGAAGACCTGCTGGCGGTCGGCCCCGCCGCCGAAATCACGCAAACAAACGGGCCGGCGAACGCGCCGATCCATAGGCCCGCAGAAAGCTTTGCACTGCGCTGACAGGTTTCCTGTGGTTGGTGTCGCACAGCTGTGTTGCCGCGCGGACGCCGCATAGTCGATACGGACCTGAACGCCGACGCTCTGCCCGTCACCACGGGCGAAGGATCGGTCTTTCACAAAAGAAAAGGGCGGCGGTCGCGCAGACCGCCGCCCTTTTGCGTTTTTTTCTCAGTGATCGGCGGCTGCGGCTGCGGCCTTGATATCGGCCTCGTTCAACGTCGCCCCGTTGAAGAAGGCGTTCAGCGCAACTGCGGCGACCGACGCCAGCAGGATGCCGCTTTCGATCAACGGATGGATGTCATGGGGCATCCACATCTTGAAGTTGGGGGCCAGCAGCGGGATCATCCCGAAGCCGAGGCTGACCGCTACAATGAACAGGTTGTTGCGGTTCTTTGCGAAATCCACCCCTGCCAGAATGCGGATGCCAGTGGCGGCGACCATCCCGAACATCACGATCCCCGCTCCGCCCAGCACCATCGTGGGCAGCGATTCGATCAGCGCGCCCATCTTTGGTACAAGACCCAGCAGGATCAGGATGATCCCGCCCGCCACGCAGACAAAGCGCGACCGAACCCCCGTCACCCCCACCAGACCCACATTCTGCGAGAAGGACGTGTAGGGAAAGGTGTTGAAGATGCCCCCGATCAGCGTGCCAAGCCCATCGGTCCGCAGACCTGCCGACAGCATCGGCTGATCCACCTTTCGCCCCGTCATGTCACCAAGCGCAAGGAACATGCCGGTGGATTCGATCATCACCACGATCATCACCAAGGTCATGGTCACGATCATCACCGGATCAAAGGTCGGCATTCCGAAATGGAAGGGCGTGATCAACCCGAACCACGCCGCCTCGCCCACCTTGGTGAATGTCATCGCACCCGTGGCAATGGCGATCAGCGCCCCGATCACGATTCCCAGCAGGACCGAGATATTGGCGATGAACCCACGGGCAAAGCGCGCGATCAGCAGGATCGAGACAAGCACGATGGCCGAAATCAGGATATTGCCCAAAGGCGCGTAGGCCGGGTTGTTCATCTTGGCCGCCAGCGCCAGTCCGGCAGGCATCTCCGGCACGCCGGTTACGCTGCCTGCGGTGATCCCTTCGGTGACCGAGGTCAGCCATGCCGCATGGGCGGGGTCCACGATCTGCGGCGCGGTGGGGCCGACCGGGTTGCCGAAAATCCAGTTGATCCCGATCCGCATCAGGCTGACCCCGATCACAAGGATGATCGTCCCGGTCACCACAGGGGGGAAGAATCGCAGCATCCGGCTGATGAAGGGCGCAATCAGCATCGAGATCACCCCCGCCGCCATGATCGCACCAAAGATAGCGCGTGCACCGTCGCCTCCGCCTTGGGTGTTGGCCATGGCCACCATCGGGCCGACGGCGGCAAAGGTCACGCCCATCATCACCGGCAGGCGGATGCCGAACCATTGCGTCGCCCCCAGCGACTGGATCAGCGTGACGATGCCGCAGACGAACAGATCGGCCGAAATCAGGAAGGCCACATCGGCCGGTTCCAATTTCAGCGCGCGCCCGATGATAAGCGGCACGGCCACCGCGCCGGCATACATCACCAGCACATGTTGAAGGCCAAGGGTAAACAGCTTGGGTGTTGGCAGAATTTCATCCACCGGATGGACCGCTTGGGTCATGAGTTTCGTTCCTTTCCCTGAGGGGTGTTGTTCTTCGCGCCGTCTCTGCAGCCCCCCTCGGGCTTGCAGTCCGGTTAGGGCCCCGGTCTTGGTGCCGGGGTTTGGGTGGCCCGCCGCAACGCTTTCAACGCGCCGAGTCAGGCCGGTCGGTGGGGGCGGAGGATAGGCCCTTCTGAAAACATCCGGCCTATCGGAATATTTGAAACTGTTTGTGCAGGGGCCAGAGGGTGAAACCGCCTGTTTGCCCTGCATGACTTGAGATTTCCGCCGCCCGCGCCTACACGTTGGGCAAAGAGCGAAGGACAGCCCATGCAGATTTACAGCGATCTGGCCGAGACGATCGGCAATACCCCCCTGATCAAGCTGAAACATGCCAGCGAGATGACGGGCTGCACCATTCTGGGGAAGTGCGAATTCCTCAATCCCGGCCAATCGGTCAAGGACCGGGCCGCGCTGTACATCATCCGCGACGCAGTGGCGCGCGGGGCGCTGAAACCGGGCGGCACGATTGTCGAAGGCACGGCAGGCAATACCGGTATCGGGCTGGCGCTGGTGGGCGCGTCGATGGGGTTCCGCACGGTGATCGTCATTCCGGAAACCCAAAGCCAGGAAAAGAAGGATATGCTCCGCCTCGCCGGGGCGGAACTGGTGCAGGTGCCTGCCGCTCCCTACAAGAACCCCAACAACTACGTCCGCTATTCCGGCCGTCTGGCCGAAGCGCTGGCGCGGACCGAACCCAACGGCGCGGTCTGGGCCAACCAGTTTGACAACGTGGCCAACCGTCAGGCCCATATCGAAACCACCGCCCCCGAAATCTGGGAACAGACCGGTGGCAAGGTGGACGGCTTCATCTGCGCGGTCGGGTCGGGTGGCACGCTGGCGGGCGTGGGGCTGGCACTGCAACCCAAGGGCGTTAAGATCGGTCTGGCCGATCCCGAAGGCGCGGCGCTGCATTCCTTCTACACGACCGGCGTGCTGGAAAGCCCCGGTACCTCGATCACCGAAGGCATCGGTCAGGGGCGCATCACGGCCAACCTCGAAGGATTTACCCCCGATTACAGCTATCGCATCCCGGATGCCGAGGCGCTGCCGCTTGTCTTTGACATGCTTCAGGATGAAGGCATCTGCCTTGGCGGATCGTCGGGCATCAACATCGCGGGCGCGATCCGCATGGCCAAGGATATGGGGCCAGGCCACACGATCGTGACGATCCTGTGCGATTACGGCAACCGCTACCAGTCCAAGCTCTATAACCCTGCCTTCCTCAAGGAAAAGGGGCTGCCCGTCCCGGCCTGGCTGGACCGCGCGCCGCGCGCCATCCCGACGGTGTTCGAGGACGCATGACCAAGGCGGCACAAGCTGTTCTGGCCCGATTGAAACACGTCGCCTGTGCTGCGCTTTTGGCGGCGATTGTGGCGCTGCCAGCGGCCCACGCCCAGACTACGACCACACCCGCGCCAGAAGCCCCGGCAGAGCAGACTGCGCCAAGCGGGCAGGGCGGATCGGCCGTAGGGACAGTCGTCACGACCACCACCACACCCGCCGCCACCCCAGCACAAAGCGGCAACACGGTTGTCGTCTCCAAAGGATCAGGCCGCAGCAACGCGCTTGATTACGCGGAATGGGAACGCGCTGCCGACCGGGCCGAAGATGTGCTGGCCAATCCTGATGCCGACAGCCGTGTGCTCGACGCGCTGCGCGCCCAGATCGTCGATTGGCGGGCGGCATTCCTCGTGGCGCAGAACACCAATTCCACGCGCATCACCACCTTGCGCGACCAGATCGCCGCGCTTGGCCCCACCCCCGCCGAGGGTGAGACAGAGGCGGCCGAAATCGCCCAACGCCGCCAGCAGCTTTCTGATCAGCTTGTCCGTCTGCAAGCCCCCGGCATCGCCGCCGAAGAAGCCTATCGCCGCGCCGACGGGTTGATCGGCGAAGTGGACCGCGTCCTGCGCGAACGGCAGGCCAGCCAGTTGCTGCAACTCTGGCCCTCGCCCATCAACCCTGCGAATTGGCCCGAAGCCATCGCCGTGCTTGGCGATGTGACCGTGGCACTTTGGACGGAAACCACGTCACGCTGGGCGCGCAGTTCTGGCCGACAGGCCCTGTTCGACAACCTGCCGCTGATCCTGCTTTTGGCCGTGGTGGGCCTTGCCCTGATGTCGATGACACGGCGCATCCTTGAGCCGGTTCAGCAACGATTGCCGAAACCCAAAACCGCGCGCGGGCGACGTGTCGTATCGCTGATGATCTCGCTCTTGCAGATCATCCTGCCGACACTGGGCGCGCTGGCGCTGGCAGAAGCGGTTATCCTGACCAATCTGACCGGCCCCGTCGGCACTGCCACCGTCCTGATCTTTCCGGCGATCATCTTCACGATTTGCGCTGCGAACTGGCTGGGCACGACCATCTTTCCCTTCGAGGATGGCACCGACACCGCAGGTATTCCCGTTCCGGAGCGCCGCGCCGAAGGCCGCTTTCTGGCCCGCACCATCGGCCTTGTGCTGGGGATCGAGGCGCTGCGTCAGGCTGTGCTGTTGGAGATAACGGCCAGCGATACCGCCAACGCGGTGCTGGGCTTCCCGCTTCTGGCCACCATGGCGGTGCTGATCTTCCGCATGGGCCAGTTGCTGCGCCGCCATGTGCGCAGCGCAGGTGCGGGCGATGAATCGCTCAGCTTCGGGCTTCGCGTGCTGGGCCTTCTCGCGCGCGGGGTTATGCTGACAGGGCTTGCCGGCGTGCTGTTGGGTGCGGTCGGCTATATCGCGGCGGCAACGGCGCTGGTCTTCCCCTCGGTCATCTCGCTGGGGCTGGTTGCGGTGCTTCTGGTCGCGCAACGGCTGGTGGGTGATCTTTACGGCTTGATCACCCGATCCGATGCCGCCGATCAGGAAGGCCTGATCCCCGTACTGATCGGCTTTGCGATGTCGCTGGCCTCGATCCCGCTCTTCGCCGTGATCTGGGGCGCGCGCCCGGCTGACATTACCGAATTATGGCAGCGCTTTCTGACCGGCTTTCAGATGGGCAATACCCGCGTATCGCCCACCGATTTCCTGTTCTTCGCCATCATCTTCGCTGTCGGCTACATGCTCACGCGCCTGTTTCAGGGGGCGCTGCGCGGATCGGTCCTGCCGCGCACGACGCTGGATCAGGGGGGGCAAAACGCTATTGTCTCGGGCGTCGGCTATATCGGCATCTTCCTCGCGGCACTTCTGGCGATCAACTTCGCAGGGATCGACCTGTCAGGTCTGGCCATCGTCGCCGGTGCCCTTTCGGTGGGTATCGGTTTCGGCCTTCAGAACATCGTGTCGAACTTCGTCTCTGGCATCATCCTGCTGATCGAACGCCCGGTCAGCGAAGGCGACTGGATCGAGGTCGGCAATGTGCAGGGCACGGTCAAGGCAATCTCGGTCCGCTCCACCCGGATTCAAACCTTTGACCGGTCCGATGTGATCGTCCCGAATGCCGATCTGGTGACCCAGCGCGTCACGAACTGGACGCGGTTCAACCTGACCGGGCGGCTGGTGGTGCCGGTCTCGGTCGTGCTGGGCAGCGATACCCGTAAGGTCGAACGCATCCTGCGCGAAATCGCCGAGGCACAGCCCTTGGCCATCCTGAACCCGCCGCCATCCATCGTCTTCATGGGGTTCGGCACAGAATGGATGAATTTCGAAATGCGGATCATCCTGCGCGACGTCAACTTCTCGTTGCAGGTGCGCAGTGAAATCAACCACAGGATCGTGCAACGCTTTGCTGAGGAAGGGATCGACCTGCCCGGCAGCAAAAAGGCCGAAGCCGCGCCTGAACCCCTGGCACCAGAGGCCCCCTTACCAAAGCGACGGGCCCCGTCGCGGGTGCAAAATCCCGGCGGCACCGCCGAGGCGCGCGATCCGACCGAAAGGCAGCAAGACCCATGACCGAACCCCTGTTCCGCAGTGACGCCTATCTGCGCGAGGCCACGGCCATCGTGATCGGCCATACCGCCGAAGGTGGGGTGATCTGCGACAGAAGCCTGTTCTATGCCACGGGCGGCGGACAGCCCGGCGATTCTGGCACCCTGTTCTGGGACGGCGGGCAACTCTCCATCGCCACCGCCGTCAAGGCCGAGGGGGGCGCCATCGCACTGGTGCCAGCCGAACCTGCGCCGATGCCGCCGGTCGGCTGCACCGTGGTCCAGCGGCTGGATTGGGACCGCCGCCACCGCCACATGCGCGTGCATACGGCGCTGCACCTTTTGTCAGTTGTGATCCCGCTGCCGGTCACCGGCGGCCAGATCGGCGCCGAACGTGGGCGGCTGGATTTCGACATGCCAGATCCGCCCGAAGATGTGCAGATGCTGGAAGACCGGCTGAACGCCCTGATCGGGCTGGACCTGCCGGTATCGGACAGCTGGATCACCGATGCCGAACTGGCCGCCAATCCCGGTCTCGTCAAGACGATGTCGGTCCATCCCCCGGTGGGGCAGGGCCGCGTGCGGCTGGTCCGCATCGGCACCGGGCCGACTCAGGTCGACCTGCAACCCTGCGGCGGCACCCACGTCGCCCGCACCGCCGAGATCGGGCGGGTCGAGATCGGCAAGATCGAAAAGAAGGGCCGTCAGAACCGCCGCGTGTCGATCACCCTGCTGGAGTGAACGTCGAAATTGACCGCCGCAGGCCCCTTGCGCCTCTGGTTTCCAACGCTTATGGAGTGCCGGACGGACAGTTGGCCGAGTGGTCGAAGGCGCACGCCTGGAAAGTGTGTAGGCGGGGAACCGTCTCGAGGGTTCGAATCCCTCACTGTCCGCCATTTTTCATACCTAACGTATTGATTTTATTGGGTCCGCTCCTGGCCTATCCCCCAAAAAATCCCCCAATTGAACCCGGCTTGCCCCGTATCGGGGCGGATTTTGCCGGACTTGGGGCGGCTCACAATCGCGTGACAGGATAGGCGACAGGTCGGGCTAATCCCCTCCGCAAGGGCATTTGGCTTCACGGTCACGGGGCCAGCTTCCCCGGATAATGCGGCGCGGGGGCGTATTTGGAAGCGGCCCTATCGGCTCCGGCACCAATGAACGCAAATGAAAGCATCGCAACGGTAAGCCGCCCGCTTCTCCGGCGTCCGAAAACTCGACAGGCGGTCAGGCTTAGGCGAAGGGGTAGGTGCATTGCACCCAGCCCTACGCGCGTAGCGGATACCTTGCCGCAAGGTATAACCACGGGGGTTAACCCCGCGCCCAAAAGGAAAGCCCCCGCGCTGGGCAGGGGCTTTGGGTATCTCCAGATTTGGACAGCCCTAAGGCGGGGGCGTTTCATATTGCCGGATTATCCGGCATTACCCCTTCGCGGCACTACCCCCAGCCGTTCCGCCGCCTCCGCAGCGTCCCTAACCTCTAGGGCCAGCCGCTCCGCAACGGTCAGGATTGCCGCAAGCCCCGTTGCCCTATCCTCTGGGCCTAAGCTGCTTTCGGTCACGCATTGCGCCGCGACTAGAAGGCCGTGAAGGTCGGAAGCCTTCGCCCATGTTGTCGGCTCCATATCTCACCTATCCACTTGCGAAAGAAGTTCATCCGCCACCCGCTCCGCAGCGGTCAACACTCCGCTTAGGCCGTGCATCGCTAGATGGTCGGTATCGGCATGGTCGCGCAGGAAAGACGCGGCCCTAAGCAACGCCTGCAAATGTGCGCACATATCCCAAGCCGCCGCCCATTCCTTCCTATCCTCGGTCATGTGCGGGCCTTCCATTCTGCATCGTGACAGGCTTGCGCGGCGTCGATTGCGTCCCGCAACACCTCCACCAGCGTTACAAACCGTTGCGCCTCAGGGTCGCCAGACGAAAGGTAGCTATTGGCCTCTGCTAGGTCAGCAATCGCGCTTGCAAGGTGTTTGGCGCGGCTAAGTTTCATATCGGTCTCGCCGTGCGCTTCCATCATGCACCGCCTTTCGTGTTATCCGCCATCGCGACCCTAATCAGTTGCAGGGCCTTTGCCAGACGGTCGGAAGCGTGAAGGGCAGCGGCGGCGGCTCCAGCGTGTCCGCTTTCTGCAATCAGGTCGCAAAGGTCGCGGGCGAATCCGACTTCATCGGAAGCGGCTAGAAGTGGGTCGGTCATGTCTTTCCTCTCTCTTGCGTGAAAGTTAGGGGGGGTCTCCGCAATTTTGCGCACACCCCCGGCGATGGTCAGGCGGCGCGGCGGTCCAGTTCGCGGCGCAGAAAGCTAATCCGCTCTTGTCTCTGCCAGCCTAGGCGGGCGTCGGAATTTTCCAGCCAGTCCAGTTCGGCGCGAAGTTCGGCAACGGTTGTGCGGGCCATCGCTTCGGCATGGGCAGCGGCGGCGCGGATAGCTTCGGCGGCTTGGCGGGCCTTTTCCTTTGCATCCCACCAAACCGATTTCAGCGCGCGGGAAAGGCGTTGCCCCCACGTTTCACGGTTGCCAGCGAAGCGGCGGGCGATGGTCCAGGCGGCTTGCATAACGGCGCGGCGGTCAATCATGGCGGTTGCCCTATCGGTTTCGATAGATTATCTATAATCAATGATAGACAGTCTTGCAATAGGCTATCTATCAAGCGCAATAGATTTTCTATCAAAGGGGCTTCCGATGAATGGGGAACAGATAAGGGCCGCCCGGTCCCTGCTAGGTTGGACGGCTTCCGATTTGGCGGAACAGTCCGGGGTCAGCTATCCGACAATCCAGCGGCTAGACGCCACGAAAGGGCCAGTAGGGGGCCGCCATGATACCGTTGAAGCCATCCGCCGCGCCTTTGAAGCGCAGGGCGTCCAGTTCCTAGAAGCTGGGTCAGTATCGGTCGGGGCGGGCGTTGCGGTTCGCGGGGGCGTGTAGTGTCACGGTCACGGCGCAAAACCCCGATTGCATCCTTTTTCACAGCCGCCAGTGAAAAGGCGTTCAAGTCCTTCGCGCATAGGTCGGAACGGCGCGGGGTTAAGATTGCACTAACGGAAGGCGAAGAACCCCCAGCGCCAAAAGAGTTCGGCAATCCTTGGGATGGGCCGAAAGATGGGCGGATGTGGTTTGGTGATACCCCGGACAAGAAATTGCGGAAGTGACAGGCCGGGGTTGCCGTGAAGGCGTGACAATCCCGGCCCTTGGGTCACTCGCCCGCCATTGCATTGCACCGCGCCTCAAAGGCTTCGGCGGTCTCGCCCTCCAGCCGCGTGACGCTCTCAAATTGCTTCCCCACCTTCACAAATGCCCCGCCCGGTTCTCCGTCACCCACTAGGAAAATGACGCTAGGGCCACCAGCGGCGGCGCTGGGCGCATTGCGTTCTAGGGCTTCCAATCGTCTCCGCAGCATTACCGCTCCCCCGCCTTTAGGGCTTCCATCGTCGCAATCATCTCCGCCCTTGCGCTTTCGTCGCCCGCCGCAATCCGCGCGCCCATAGCCTCCAGCCATGCGACAATGGCTTGAAAGGCCGCGTCCGCGTCCGGGTCCGGCGCTTGTCCCCGCGCGGCCTCCAGCTTCGCAATCCTGCCCTTAAGCATCTTCGCCCTCCAGCATGTCCCGCAGCCCGCCAATAATGCCCGCCGCCTCTTGTGCCGTGCAATTCAGGGGGAAGTTGCGCCACTCGATTACAGCCTTCACGAAAACCAGTTCCCTTAGTTCCGGGTCAGCTTCCAAGCGGCCTATGGCGCGGGCGTCCGCCCCAGTTATGGGGGCGTCATCCACCGGCTTGCCGTTGTGCCTTTGGAAGTAAACCAGCGCCTCCAATGCCTCCGCCCGGTCCCAGCCCAGCGCCGCCATGCCATCGGCCAGCGTCTCCAGTTGCCGCAAAACGCCCTCCGAAAGCGGTTCGACAGGATCCCCTGACACCGCTTCCAGCTTCGCCAATCGTTGCTTAAGGCTCATTCCTTGCCCCCTTCCAGCGCCGCAATCCGCGCCTCCAGTTCGGTTGTTTCCAGCGTTCGGCGGTAGGTCTCGACAAGCCCCATGATATGCGCGCCTTCGGTCGGGGTCAGGTCGCCCAGCGCCACCGCCTCCAGCACCGCAGCCGCCGCCCGTGCCGCATCCTTCGCGGTCTCCATTGCGGGCAACGTGAAAGTAACGGGCGCATCCTTGCGGGGCGGCGCTATCCGCTCCAGACACAAGCGCAAGGCCGTTGAATCTCCCTCTAGGGCCATCGTCACGGCTTGCCGGGTCAGGGCTTCGGCTTCACCGTCCAGAAGGGCTAGGGCGGCTTGTGTGGCCCTATGGCGGCTCCCTTGCGGGCGTCCGGGGTTGCCGGGTCCAAACCGCCCCGACTTGTCGCGGCCTTCCGTTGTGCCGCCGTTTTTACGGGTAGTCATTCTAGCCCCCTTTGGGTCTCAGCAAGTTCGATGATTTCGTGAAGGTCAGCGTCCGAAAGCGAAGCGGGGAAAGTCCCGGCCTCCATCGCGGCCATGACGCGCAAGTGTAATTCGTGCGGCAATTCCAGCGGGGCGGAAGCTGGGGCGGCTATCGGGCGGGTAGCCTCCAGCCGCGCAAGTCGCCTTTCAAGCGTCATCCCGCACCCCCTTTTCCGGGTCGCCATCCGTCACTTGTGTTTTGCCCGTGCCATCTATCCAGACGCGCCCCGATGCCCTTAGACGCGCCTCCGCTTGCCAAGCCCGCGTAGCACCCCACCGCAGCGCAGTTGCCGCCGCCCCGTAGGTGCTGGGGCCGTGAAGGCGAAGCCATGCAAGTAGGGTTTCCGGGTCGCTTTCCGATGGGGCCGCTTGGACAGGCTCCACCCTCTCCGACACCCTGACAGAACCCGACAAAACCCCCGGCGCAGGCTTTGCCGGGTCAGGGACACCCGACAAAACCCGACGAAACCTAGTCTCGACAGGCGGGGCTATTTCATCGCTCCGCAGTTCCGCGCGGGCGGCTTCCCCCTCAGGGACACCCGACGAAACCTGACATAACCCAAGGGCCGATGGGGCGGGGTTTTCCTCCCCGCCTTTCGCGCCATTCCATCCAGCCTTGCGGGCCGCTTCCAGCCATCTAGTCACCGGGGAACCTCCCTCAGCAATTGCGGGTTAACCGTGTATCGGCGTTCGGGCCGTCCGCCCTTGGCGCTATCGTCCGGGGGAACAAAGCGGATGCACTCCGCATCTTCCAACAAGGATAGAACCGGGGTTAGTTCCGCGCTTGTCGTTAGTCCGGCAAGTTCGCACCGCAGGACTTCGCGGGCCGTGAATGTGGTAAGCCGATGGTCGCGGATATGCTGCACCAGCCGCCTTGCCGCGCGCTCTTGTGGGGTCAAGCCGTCCGCATAAGCCCGCCGCGCCATTGGCAGAAGATACGCCTCCACCAGATGGGCGGCGCGGGCGAAGTGTCCTGCCGTGATTTCACGCGGCTCCGCTTGCCCTTCCGCCGCCATGTCCAGAAATGCCAGCACCAGCGCAATCCGCGCGGCATAGCCCGCCATCTTCCCGACGAATGACAGCAACAGCCCTTCGGCGTCCCGTTCCCAATCGGCAACGGCAACGCGGAAGTCGTGCATCATGTCCGCAGCTTCGCCCGTGAAGGGAACAATCCAAGGCCGTTCCCGCCCCGCCTCATTCGTCACCATTTGCAGCGACAGAAGCCGCGCAAAGGCCGCTTCAATCATGGCGCTATCTGCAAAGCGGTCAGCCCGCATAACTGGCATAGGGTCGGGCCAGATGGGCAGAAGCCGCGCTAACAAGCCGTCATCATCCACCTTGATTAGAAGCGATTTCAGTTTGTCGGGTTGGATGCCACCCAGCACCCCGATTGACAGCCGTTCGATAGTTACCGGGTCGCGTGACATTCGTTCGACAGTGAAGCCGCCGCCGCCCCATGCCTCCAGCCAAAACGGGCGGTCATTACCCCCGCTTGAATAACGCGTCATCCCTTGCAGCCATCCGGCAAGTTCGTCGCGCATTTGCAGCGTTCCGCGCGGTTGCCGCGAAAGGATATGGGCCAGCTTTTCAATGGTCCCGTCATTCACGACAAGCCGCGTCATATGGGGTTGTTCGCCGGGGTCTGCCATCTCAGGCTTGGACGGCGTTTGGATGCCCTTTTTGATTGCGTCTCGAACGCGTTCGCGCCAATCGGTTTCGGCAATCTTGGCGACTTCCGCCCGTTCGGCCCACTCTGCCCGCTCCGCTTCGGCGGCTTGCCGGATAGGGGCCTCCACCCGGCGCAACGGTTCTAGCACCGCGTCCAGTGCGGGGCTTTTCCCGGCGCTGGGCCTTCCAATGCAGATGCACCAGATTATCGGCGGGACTTTCCAGCTTTCATTTGGGGCCGCCCAGCGCGCATTGCCAATCAAAGCACCCGCGACAGACAGTAAGCCCGCGAAAACATAATCCGCAGGCGCAGCCTTTGACCGTGCCGCATCCTTCACCCAGCGGGCCAGCACCGGGCCTAGAACGTCATCTAAGGGCAAGACAGGCGCGGGGGGAAGTTCATTGCGGATAAAGCGGCTATGGGGCTTGGGCCAATCAGGCTCAAAGGGGATGGGTTGCAGTTGCGCGTTCATGCCGCCACCGCCTTTCCTGTAAGCATGTCGTTGAAGTCGGGGTAGCAGTCGGGCGGCGTTAGAATTGACACCGCCCAGCCAAGCGACGTTGCCCGCTCTGCCAGTGCAAAGGCCGCGTCTCCACCCGGCTTGCCGTTGTCTCGCCCGATAATCAGTGAACCGGGAACGGGGGGCAGGGACAGGCCGCGAAGGCCGGAAGTGCTACCACCTGCCCAAAGGGTAAACGGGCCATCCAGCAAGCCGCACAAGAGGCTTAGTGCGGTTTCTATGCCCTCTGCCACCACAAGCCGCCCGCCACCCTCAGACAGCCGGATAGCGCCGCCCTTGTTTGTCCCCCACATTGCCTTTTGTGTCGGTATGTCCGCCTTCCCCGTGCCATCGGGCTTAATCCAGGTTCTATGAACCGCGAAACCTTCACAGCCTTGATATAGCGCCACCATTGCAGGATGCCGTTGCGCGGTAGGACCATGGAAGCAATCCCGCTTGAAGCGCAGCGTCGGGGGCAGGGCGCAAGTTATCCCGCGCCCCCTTAGGTAACGCTCTGCAATCGTCCCCTCTATCGGCATGGATGCCAGCCAAAGGCGTTCGGCTTGCTCCGCCCGCTTCGCCTCCAGCGCCCGCCGTTCGGCTTCACGGCGCATTATTTCCGCCGGGTCCGGGGGCGTGAAGTCACCGGGGGCGATGCCAGCCGCCGCCGCAATGTCGCGGAAGCTGCATTGTGTTTTCTTGCAATCTGCCAAAAGGCGGGAATCGCCGTCCGCAAGGGTCAGGGCGTTTTGGTCCTTGCGGCGGTCAGGTTGGCAGACAGGGCAAGGCGCAACGCCATAGCGCCCATGCCAGCGCCCGCCTAGCTGCATGGTCAGGGAACGGGCGTCAATCATTCCGCACCCCCAGAAAACACAAAAGCCGCCACTAGGGCGGCTTGCGTTGCAGTTAGCCCGAACCGGGCTTGTAAGCGGCGTATCTGTAGGGCCGTCATTCCGATGCCCTCCGAATGCCCGCGCGAAGGTGGTAACTACCGAACCGCGTGTATTCGTCGCCCTCTCCGACTTCATGCCAGACGGTCTCGATTGCACCCTCTCCAAAGATTTCGCGAAGTTGCTGGACGGCAGGGCCAAGCCGGACAGGGGAAGCGCAGAAAATCGGTTCCCGCATAAGTGCCTCTAGCACTTGCCGCGCCCGTTTCTGGACAACATGGCGGGCGGTTCCGGCAGCATCTTCGACAAGATAGATTGCCGGGTCACGCATCTTCGGAAGGTCCGCCCGCTTAGTAATTCTCTGGGCAAACGTGGGGCGCGATGTTATAAAATCACCGTGCCGCGAATAGCCCGGTTCCCGTTCCAGCGGGGCCGGGTTTTGCATTTGTGCCGCGTCGGTCATTAGTTCACCCCCGCCGCTTCCACGCGGGCGCTAAGCCAAGCGTCAATATCGGCCTCTACCCAGCCAACAGCACGAACCCCCAGCTTGATGGGGCGCGGGAAGGTTCCCGCTTTGATGCCATCATAAACTGTAGTGCGGCCCAGCCCAGTTCTTTCCAATACTTTAGGAAGGCGCAGAATTGTCGCCATGGTCGTTCCTTTCGGGTTGTGGAAATGAAAAAAGCCGCCACGCGGTTAAGCGGGCGGCTTGGCATTGCCTCTCAGGCAAAAGAAAAAGGGGAACCTGCCGTTAGACAGACTCCCCTATAAAATGGGAAAGGCGCAGATTACTCCGCGCCTTCTCCAACTTCCCACACTCTGGACAGAGTAAGGGCGTGTTCAGCATCGGTCATTTTTAGCGCCGCGTCAACATGGAATGCCATAGCGTCCGCTAGAAAATGTGGATTGCGGCGGTTGCGTTCAACATGTGGGGGTTTTGTCGGGTTTCGTCGGGCGTCGGCTTAGGCTTCACGGGCGAACGGCACTACCACTCCGCCCGCATCTTCGCCCCGAATGAACCGCCCCCAATGCTCCAGCATCGCCCGCCGCCGCTCCAGCATGTCGGACCGTTGATAAGCCCTTTCGACTTCGGAACCGATAAAATGGGCTAGGGCAAGTTCGCTCATATCGCGGGGATAACCCGTCTCCGCCGCCCATTGCCGGAACGTTGAACGCAAGCCATGCGGAACGGCAGCGCGGCCATTGCGCGGGTCCAGATAACCAGCTTCGCCCGCGTCGGTTTTAGTATCCTGCATCCGGCGCATGACGGCGCTAATGGACATATCCGACAATTCCCCACCGCGCGGGGCAAAGAAAACATAGGGGCTATCTTTCATGCGGGGCAGGGCCTCCAGCAGGGCGACAGCTTCGGCGGTCAGGGGAACGCGATGTTCCCGCCCGTTTTTCATCCGTGAAGCCGGAACGGTCCAAAGGCCAGTGCGGGGAGTTTTGTCGGGTTTTGTCGGATTGTCGGCAGGGGTTATGGTCACTTCGGCCCATGTCATGCCCCGGACTTCACCCGAACGGGCGGCGGTCAGGGCGAGGAATTGCAGCGCCCGCGCGGCCATCCCTTCACGCTCCGACAGGTCGCCCCACCAGCGCGATACATCGCCCAGCGCAAGGGCGGGTTGATTGTCCTTGTCTGCCACCTTGCCCGGTTCCGGCAGCAAATACTTAAGGTCATTCCGCCACGCGGCGGGGTTGTCACCTTCGCGATACCCTTGTGCCTTGGACCATGCCAAGACAGCTTCAATCCTTTGCCGAACGCGGGTTGCCGTGACGGTCTTAGTTGTCCAGATGGGTTGCAGCACCCGCAACACGTCTTTCGTGCGAATGTCAGATACCGCCATCTTGCCCAGCACCGGGTTAGCGTAGGTCTCCAGCGTCGATTTCCATTGCAGCTTGTGCTTTTCGTTGCGGAATCCTTCCAGCTTCACGGCAAGGTATTGGGTCACAGCATCGCCAAAGGTCAGCTTTGCGGCCTCCTTTTGCCGCTCCGCCTCCGCCGCCTTTTCCTTTTCCTCCGATGGGTCCAAACCGCGAAGGGCAAGCCGCTTGTTCGACAGCGCAAGGGCGCGGGCGTCTGCCAGCGTTACGACAGGGGGCGAACCCAAGCCGATTTCAACACGCTTCCCGCGAACGGTAATGCGCTGCACCCATTGCCGCCCGCCCGTCTCAGCAACGCGAAGGAAAAGGCCGTTGCCGTCAAAGTGCTTCCCCGGTCCCGCCGTCTCGACTTGGCGCGCGGTCATAGCCTTCTTCGGCTTGCGCCCCCGTTCCGGCGCGGGCGTCCCGCTATCCCCCAATTGCGCCATTCTATCCCCCAATATGCAGCGGCTTGGGTTGGATTGTGCCGGACATTGCCGGACTTTGGAAGGGGAAAGCGCCTTTATTTTATAGGGTTGCGCGGGTCGCTCCGAACGTCACCGAAACTTGCGCGGGCGGCCTCACTGTCCGCCATACCTCGCTGATACAAGAGGTTTTTTTCGGGTGACTTTCAAAGCTACCCATCAATAAACCCAACAACTTCAGACCGCTTGAATTACTGATATTGGAAGACGCCCTAGGGTCAGGACCCATTGATTTGCTTGTGGCCGCGCGGCCTGCGTGATTCAAGCTCCCGAACTGACGGGGGTGATGATGAGCAACCTTTTCTGGCTGTCCGATGAGCAGATGGAGCGGTTGAAGCCGTTCCTTCCGAAGAGCCATGGCAAGCCGAGGGTCGACGACCGGCGCGTGCTGAGCGGCATTATCTTCATCAATCGCAACGGGTTGAGATGGTGCGACGCGCCTAGGGAGTATGGCCCGCCCAAGACCCTCTACAATCGCTGGAAGCGGTGGGGCGAGATGGGGGTCTTTGCCCGGATGATGGAGGGACTGGCCTCCGAAGGCGGCGAGGAGAAGGTCGTCATGATCGATGCGACCTACCTCAAGGCGCACCGCACGGCCTCAAGCCTGCGGGCGAAAAAGGGGGGCCCGACGATCAACGCGGGCGCCTGATCGGGCGCACGAAGGGCGGGTTGAACACCAAACTGCACGCCGTGACCGATGCCAAGGGCCGCCCGCTTCGGTTCTTCATGACGGCAGGCCAGGTCAGCGACTACACCGGCGCCGCGGCGCTGCTTGGCAGTTTACCGGCCGCGGAATGGCTGATCGCTGATCGGGGCTACGACGCCGACTGGTTCCGGGATGCGTTAAAAGACAAGGGGATACGCCCCTGCATCCCCGGTCGGAAGTCGCGCGGAAAGGCCGTCCGCTACGACAGGCGCCGCTACAAGCGCCGCAACCGCATCGAGATCATGTTTGGCAGGCTGAAGGACTGGCGCCGCATCGCCACCCGCTACGACAGGTGCCCGAAGGTCTTCCTCTCCGCCGTCGCTTTGGCCGCAACCGTCTTGTTCTGGCTTTGACGATCAATGAGTCTGGAGCCTAGGGTGCGGATCGGGGTTGCCGCCGCGGGGTTGCGTGCCCAAGAGCATCAGCCTGCGCACGAGACCGGGGTGCCGGAGGGTCAGGTCCTGCGCGATCATGCCGCCCAGTGAAAAGCCCAAGACATCAACCTGCGCCAGCCCCAGCGCGCGGATCACCTGTGCCGCGTCATCCGCCATATCCTCGATCAGCGCGCGCGGCGTGCCGGTGGATGAGGCGCAGCCGCGCGGGTCATAGAGGATCACTTCGCGCCCTGCAGCCAGACCGTCGGTCATCAGCGGATCCCAATGATCCATCCCGCCCCGGAAATGCTGCAGCAAGAACAGTGGCGGTTTCCCTGAGGCGGCATTGCCCCAGCGGCGATAGGCAAAACGCGCGCCGTCCCGTTCGACGAACCGGGTTTGCGCCGTGGCATGGCTGACTTGCATGATCTGCTCCTTGCGTTGAATGGGTTATTGATGATATTCATCAGCAATAGAGTCAAGATAACGATGATGATTGACATCATTTAAATCATAGGCTGTGAAAAGGGGGCTCAATTGCGGATCACCAAGGAAAAGAAGCAGGAAAACCACGACAAGATCGTCACTGTCGCCTCGGAGATGTTCCGTGAGCGCGGGTTTGATGGCGTGGGCGTGGCAGATCTGATGGAAAAGGCGGGGATGACCCATGGCGGGTTCTACAACCACTTCGCGTCAAAAGAGGCACTGATCGCCGAGGCCGCCGCCAAAGGGTTCATCGAGACGTCAGAGCACTATGCCGGCTATTCCGTGCGCGATGTGATCGATGCCTACATCTCACGCGCACATAGGGATGCGCGGGGGCAGGGGTGTTCGGCCGCAGCGCTGAGCGGTGAGGCCGCGCGGTTGCCGAATGATACACGGGCCGTCTTTGGCGCGGGGATCGGGGGGCTGTTTGCCGCGTTGGAGCACGGTCTTGCCGGGCAGCCGAATGCAAGGGCGCAGGCCATCAGCCTTTTGGCACAGGCGGTGGGTGCGGTGGTGCTGTCACGGGCCTGCCCGGACGGGTCTGCGCTGGTGGATGAGATTCTGGATACCTGCCGGGCCGATTGCCACGCCACGCTGGACCGTCAGGCAGAATAGCAAAAAGGGGCCGCAGCGATGCGGCCCCTTTTTGTGGCTACGGCACACCGATCAGTCGGCGATCTTGATCACGACTTTGCCCTTGGCGCGGCCGGTTTCCACATAGTGACATGATCGTCATTATGACATTATCGTCATATTGACATGTTCGTCATTTTTAAATACGCAAGGCTCGTTTGGTAGTTGAGGCCCCTCAATGCGTCACGGCAGATTAATTCTAACGACTTTGGGCTGGGCTGCATATGGCGTCGCCACGAATGCCGAGCCTTTGCCGGTTCGTACCGTAACCGCCACCCTAATCGCTGATGCGGGCGAGGCGATTGTAACAGGCTCTTTGCAAGCAATCGAAGAATTCCCTGTGGGTTTCCCGCAAGGCGGTCGGATCATTTCAGTTTCTGTGCGCCAGGGCGAGTCGGTGATTGGCGGGCAAGAGCTGGCCCGTGTTGATCCAACGCAAGCCGATGCGGGCTTGCGTGCGGCGCAGGCCAGCCTGCGCGGAGCGGATGCAGCGCTACGAGAGGCGCAGCAAGCCAGCGACAGAGCAACTGAGTTGCTGGCACGCGGAGCGGGCACGCGCGCCGACTTGGATACTGCAACGCGCAGCTTATTGGCAGCGCAAGCCTCGCGCGATCAGGCCGAAGCGCAACTGTCCAAAGCTCTGACGGCGCAGGGCAACACTGTACTGCGCGCGGCCCGGGCCGGGATTGTGACTGCTCGGGCGGTCGAGCCAGGGCAGGTGGTCAATCCGGGGCAAAAGGTGGTGTCCATGGCGGCCGATGGCGCGCTGGAGGGTGTCTTCAATGCGGCAGATGGCGCAAATCTGGAGGCGTTTCTGGGTGTGCGGATCAGCCTGACCGTCGTGGACCAGCCGGATATCACCTTGACCGCGACCATATCCGAGGTGGCGCCGCTGGTTGACCCAGATACTGGTGCAGTGATCGTTCGGACGCGCCTGGAAAGTGAGGTACCTGCTGGTGTTGTGTTTGGCTCGCTGGTTTCAGGTCATGTGGCCCTACCGCGCCAGCCTGCGATTTCCTTACCGTGGAACGCCCTCACGGCCTTGGCAGGGCAACCGGCGGTTTGGGTGGTAGACCCAACGACGATGGCTGTGACGCAAAAGCCTGTGACGGTGGCGGATTATGGGGCCGATACGGTGAGACTGTCAGGCGGCGTCGCTGCAGGGGATAGGGTAGTGACCGATGGATCGCAACTTCTGTATCCGGGCCGTGTCGTGATTTCGGTCGAGGAGGCAAATTGATGCTGCGTTTTCTCACCCTGATCCTGACAGTGATCCCGACTTTGTCTTCGGCAGAAGATGCCGCCCCCCCCGAGGAAGTTGCCCGCCCTGTGGTGACCGAGATTGTCAGCCCCGGCCCGGTGCAAAAACGCAGCTTTACGGGCATAATCGAGGCCGAGGTGACGACGAACCTGGCCTTTCTGACTTTGGGCCGAGTGGCGACCCTTCCAGTCTCGGCGGGGGATAAGGTCACGCAAGGTCAGGTTCTGGCGACATTGGATCAGGTGACGCTGAACGAGGATTTGGCAAGCGCCGAAGCCGCCCTTCAAGGCGCCATTGCACGGGCGCAGTTTGCGCAACAAAGCTATGACCGGGTCAAGCAGTTGGTGGTGCGAGGTGTGGCTACAGCTGCACAGTTGGAAAGCGCTCAGGCCGGGTTGGACACGGCCAAGGCGTCGGTTACGGCGTCGGAGGCAGACTTGTCGCGGGCGAATGACGCTGCGCGCTATTCTGAGTTGAAAGCCCCAATCGATGGCATTGTGACGGCGACTCTGGTCGAGACAGGGACTGTCGTGTCCGTTGGGACGCCCATTCTGACTTTGGCTGGGATCTTAGGGCGCGAGGCCGTGCTGGATGTGCCGGCAGAGTTTCTGGCATTGCTAAATCCGGGCGATGTTTTCACGATCACTGGGCGCGGATCAGATCCGGTGCAGGGCGTGCTACGGCTGGTGGAACCCGTGGCCGACAAGGGCACCCGCAGCCGCCGCCTGCGCCTGACCCTGCAGGACCCACCTGAATCGTATCGCATTGGCAGTCTAATTTCGGCTCAATTGGCGGCGAATGCTGCGGATGTGATAACCGTGCCCGCCAGTGCCATCGTTGACGGCAAGGTCTGGGTGGTAGGTGACCAGCGCAATGTTGCGCAGGTACCGGTGACTGTGGGGGCTGCATCTGGCTCGCGCATCGTCATAACAGGCGGAATCCAGAGCGGCCAGGAAATCGTGGTGCGGGGCGTACATTCCCTAACGGAAGGCCAAAGTGTTGGCGAAGGAATCAACTGATGCAAGGTTTCAACCTGTCAGACTGGGCGCTGCGGCATCGGTCTTTTGTCTGGTATTTGATGATCGTTTCCTTGATCGCGGGAACGATAGGTTACCTTGCCATGGGGCGCGAGGAAGACCCGGCCTTTACCATCAAGACCATGATCATCCAGGCCGTGCTGCCCGGTGCCACGGCAGAAGAGACGCTGACCCAGGTCACCGAACGCATTGAGAAAAAGCTCCAAGAACTGGAGAACCTGAAGTTCACCCGCTCTGAAACCAGGCCTGGTCGCGCGACAGTCTATGTGGAGCTGACGCCAGAGACCAAGGCCCCGGAAGTGGCAGCGACATGGCAGCGCGTTCGCAACATGATGAACGATATTCGTGGCAATTTCCCCAAGGAATTTGCAGGTTTCGGCTTTAACGACAGTTTTGGCGATGTCTATGGCAATATCTACGCCTTCACCTATGACGATTTCACACCGGACGAGGCCAAGCACTGGGTCGAACAGGTGCAAGATGCTGTCCTGCAATTGCCGGATGCGGGCAAGGTAGATCTGATCGGCACGCAGGATCCAGAGATTTACATGGAGTTCTCGGCCCATCGTCTGGCTGCCTTGGGGCTGGATCCCCAGCAAGTGCTGAACACCTTGGCCGATCAGAACGCAATTGTGCCTTCAGGCGTGATCCGGACGGGGCAGGAAAAGGTGATGGTGCGGGTTTCGGGCAGCTTTAGCGGCTCCGACGAGTTGGCTGCAACGACACTGCGGGTGGGGAATACGTTCTTTACAGTGTCGGATGTGGCGACGGTGACCTCAAGTTATGTGGACCCCGCGACGTCGCTTTTCCGGTTCGACGGCAAGCCCGCCATCGGGCTGATCGTGGGGATGCGGTCCGGGGCCAATGTGCAAGCCTTCGGTGCGGCGCTGGACAAGGTGATGGATCAGACGGCCCCGACCCTGCCGGTGGGAATAGACCTGCACAAGGTCGCTGATCAGCCAAAGGTGGTGGAGGAATCCGTCAATCATTTCCTGCGCGCCTTGGTTGAAGCAGTCGTCATCGTTCTGGGGGTCAGCTTCATCTCGCTGGGCGTGCGGGCCGGGCTGGTGGTGACAATGACCATCCCGCTAGTTCTGGCGCTGACCTTTGTTATTCTGGAAATAATGGGCATAACGCTGCAGCGGATTTCACTTGGCGCTTTGATAATCGCGCTGGGTCTCCTTGTTGATGATGCGATGATTTCGATCGAGATGATGATCTCGCGGCTGGAAGTGGGCGAAAGCCTGGAAAAGGCAGCTTCAGCGGCGTGGTCGTCGATTGCCTTTCCGATGCTGACGGGCACGCTAATCACGATGGCAGGGTTCATTCCGATCGGGCTGAACACCTCGGCGGCGGGGGAGTATACCATTTCGCTCTTCTATGTGATCGTGATTTCCTTGCTGCTGTCCTGGGTCGTCGCGGTACTTTTCGCGCCAATCTTGGGCACGACGTTCTTGCCCAAGGCAATGAAGCATCACTCTGCCGACCCCGGCCGGGTGCGTAGAGTGTTTCACTTGGTCCTGCGCGGGGCGATGCGAGCTAAGGGACTAACCGTGCTGGTAACGGTCGCGGTCTTTGGCGTGTCGCTGTACGGAATGCAGTTTGTGCAGCAACAGTTCTTCCCGACGTCCGACAGGCCGGAACTGATCATCGACGTGAACCTGCGGCAGAACGCCTCGTTCAATGCCACCGATGAGGTCATGGCAGAACTGGACACATGGCTGGCAGGGCGCGAGGAAGCCAGCTATTGGTCCACCTATGTCGGCACGACAGCACCGCGCTTCGTTCTGGCGTACGATGCGCTTACCCCTGCCGACAACCTTGGGCAGATCGTGGTCATGACGCCCGATCTTGCCGCGCGGGACAGCTTGAAAGCGGCGGTCGCCGAAATGGCAGCGACGATGCCGGGGATTGATATCTATCCGAAATTTATTGAATTGGGGCCGCCGGTGGGCAAGCCGGTGCAATATCGAATTTCTGGTCCGGATCCGGACAAGGTGGCAGATCTAGGCCGCGACCTGTCAGCCGTTCTTGCGCAGGATTCACGGCTGAAATGGATCACTCAGAATTGGAATGAACCGGAGCGGGTGGCCAAGGTGATCTTGGATCAGGACAAACTGCGCCAGTTGGGCCTAACACAGACTGATGTCGCGGGTGTTCTGAATAGCCTCTATGATGGAATAAAGGTTACCGAACTGCGTGACGGAAACACGCTCATCAATGTGGTAGCGCGCGGCGCCAAGGAAGACCGGTCTTCAGTTGCATCACTGCTAAACTTGCAACTTGGCAATGCGGCGGGGCAGCCCATTCCTTTGGTCTCTTTTGCTCGCTTGGAATGGACACTTGAACAGCCGATCATACAGCAGCGCAACCGCGTGCCCACGGTCACGGTCAAGGCGTCAATTGGCACTAAGGATCAGCCGGCCACCCTAGTGACGCAGCTTGCCGCCAAAGTAGACGCCTTCGCGGCAGGTTTGCCTGCGGGCTATCATGTCGAACTTGGCGGGGCAGTGGAAAGCAGCGAGGAGTCTCAGGCGCCCATCGCTGCAGTCGTTCCGGTGATGCTGCTGATCATGGTATCGTTGGTCATGGTGCAGATGCAAAGCTTTCGGCGTAGTTTTGTTGTGTTGGCGGTGGCCCCGTTGGGGTTGATCGGCGTAGTAGCGGCCTTGCTGATGTCTGGAGCACCGTTGGGATTTGTAGCGATCCTAGGGGTACTGGCACTGGTTGGCATCCTTATCCGCAATTCCATCATCCTCGTGCATGAGATAGAAGAAGTGCGGCACAGAGGCGCGACCCCTTGGCAGGCAGTTTTCGAGGCAACTGACAGCAGGGCACGGCCCATTCTGCTGACCGCTGCAGCCGCATCACTGGCGCTGATCCCTATCTCAGCGCAGGTGTTTTGGGGGCCTATGGCTTATGCTATGATGGGCGGAATCATCGTGGGCACGCTGTCGACACTGCTTTTCGTGCCTGCGCTTTATTGCTTCGTGTTCCGGATCAAACCAGAATGAAAGCCGACCACCGCTCTGCTGTCGCCGCCCAACGGCGTGAGAAGATGCGGGCGCGATTGATCGAGACCGCAGTGACGGTAGTAGCTGCCCAAGGGATCGAGGGCACCGTGATTGACGATATCGTCAAAGCAGCGGGTGTGTCGCGGGGGACGTTTTACAACCATTTCGTCGACGTCCCCGCTCTGATCGTGGCGGCGCGGGATGCCTTGATTGAAGAGTGTCTGGTCCTGTCTCTAACTGAAGTGGCCGATGTGGCCGACCCCGCCGAGGCCTGTGCGCGGGGGCTGCGAGTGGCGCTGGCGATAAGCGCGGCCCATCCGATGCTAGCACGATTCTCGGCCCGGACCGGGTTTAACGTCTTGCAGCGTTGCAATCTGATGGCCGCCCTTTTGCCGCCAATCTTAGAGCACGGGATGCGCGAAGGGCGCTTTGGCGCGGTCCCTGTCCAGCTTGCGGTGGATTTGCTCGCCGGGGTCATGGCGGTAGGGCTGCAGTATCAGGCCGGGGGTGTGGACTTTGATGACACAACGCTTATCGCCGCCGCACTACGGATGCTGGCGATGGAAGAAAAGGAAGCGTTGCGGCTAGCCTCCCTGCCGGTTGCGCGGGTCACACCTCCAGAAAGCGGATTGATTGCACGCTCTGCCCTGGCCCCTACCCTTGACCCGTCCGAATGAGGATAGGGAAATAGCCGAAATCACAATCCTGCCGACCAGCATGTCCGCGCAACGCGAGGAGTGAACAGAACATGATGGCCGTCGTCAGTGATCTGGCCTGTTGTCGTGTAGCCTTCGAATGGGGTCATCCGCGCGAGGGAAATGGCACCACATTTGTCGAAATCCTCTGAGGTTGGAATTCCAGTCCGGCTACCCAAAGCGGGGTCTTGCGCCATATCATTTCGTCGATGCCGCCGCTGCCAGTCCGAGTCAACAGGCCAGCCCACTCCAGTGGCATAGCGACAGCGCTGAACAACCCGCCCGTCGGACTACGCCACCCACCGCCAGCACTGGGGCCATAGAGGGGGTTCGCCAGATCAGGGAGCGTGAAGCCGTCCCAAGGCATCCGGTTGATCGCGTGCAACCACAAATGCCAGTCTCCGACAGGCGCCAGACCCGCGCGCATGCCTTCGGAATGGTCGAACCGAAACAAGAACGCGGGCGCGATGGTGGCAAAGGCCGCTTCCGGATCGCCTGCCAGAACCATGCCGGGCTTTGTCAGCCGCCAGCCACCGCCCATTTTGCGCCCCAACCGCAAAAGGGTGAGCAGGACACGCAGATACTCCAAGGGCGGAACGTCGTATTCATTCAAGACCTTGTTGACTGAGTAAAGGTTTTCGGCGGTCCAATTTGGAAAATCTATCCGCCGCACGACCCAATCAATGCAATGTCGGTTCCAAGCGCCAGACTTGGTCAGCCCGATCTCGCCATGCTGCGTCTGATAGGCCGCGACGGTCTGATACGCGCGCACCATCGGCGCATTTACACGCACCAGATCGCCGCCGGGTTGGGGTTGAAACTTGACAGAGTTGGCCATGGGGCAGCCATTGAAGTGGGCGACAAAGGAAAGAAGTCTTCGGCAGTTTGCGATCTGCTGGACCGTTGCGGCGGCAAGTCAGCATAGGCCAACTCAGATCAGGTTCTCATACTCGCGCAGGAAGTCGGCTGTTTGCAACAGCCCCTGCCCGGACGGGTCTCTGCGCTGGTGGATGAGATTCTGGATACCTGCCGGGCCGATTGCCACGCCGCGCTGGACCGTTGCGCAGAATAACAAACGGGGGCCGCAGCGATGCGGCCCCCGATCAGCAACTACAGCACTGCAATCAGTCGGCGACCTTGATCACGACTTTGCCCTTGGCGCGACCGGTTTCCACATAACGAATCGCCTCGGGTGTTTGGGCAAAGGGGAAGACCTTGTCCACCACCGGGCGGATGACGCCTGAGTCAATCAGCCTGCCCACCAGCGCCAGTTGCGCACCATCGGCCTTCATGAACAGGAACGAATAATCGATCCCGCGCGCCTTGGCCTTTTTCAACACTCCCCGGCTGAGGATCCGCATCAGGAACCGCAGGAACAGGTTCAGCTTCAGCGATTTGGCAAAGGGCAGATCCGGCGGCCCCGAGATCGAGATCAACTTTCCGCCCGCCCTCAAGACGTTCAGCGATTTGGCCAGCGTCTTGGGATCCTGACTGTTCAGCACCAGATCATAGCCCGACAGCACCTGTTCAAAATCCTGCGTCCGATAGTCGATCACCACATCGGCACCAAGGCTGCGAACCAGATCGGCATTGGCGGCACTTGTCGTCGTGGCCACCGTGGCCCCCAGATGTTTGGCCAATTGAATGGCAATCGTGCCCACACCGCCGGAACCCGCCTGAATGAAGACTTTCTGTCCGGGCTTTACCTTTCCCACCTCGACCAGCGCCTGCCATGCGGTCAGGGCGACCAGCGGAACAGAGGCTGCCTCTTCCATCGTGAGGCTCGCGGGCTTTGGCGCCACATCGTTCTGATCGACGGCGATGAGTTCGGCAAAGGTGCCGATCCGGTGATCGCGGGGACGGGCAAAGACCGCATCGCCCACCTTGAACTGGCGCACATTGGCGCCGACACGCAGCACGGTTCCGGCCAGATCGTGGCCAAGGATAAATGGCAGGCGGTAGGGCAGGATCAACTTGAACTCGCCATCCCGGACCTTGCTGTCCAGCAGGTTGACGGCGGTGGCCTGAATGCGCACCAGCACATCATTAACCCCGACCTCAGGCTCGGGCATGTCGGCCAGACGGAGGGGGCCGTTCTTCTTGTACTTCTCGACGATGAAGGCTTTCATTTCGGTCTTTCGAATTGGACTGTGAAGGGATTGTCGGGTCAGGGACCCGTCGGTTCTGTCGCGGGTCTAGAGGCTGATGCCGCCCACTTTCAGGGCATGGGCATAGGTGGCGCGGTTCATCAAAGGCAGCTCGCCCGTGGCGTTGGTTTCGGCGATATAGGCCAGCATTCGCCTTTGCGCTTCGCGGTCCTGATCGCGGACGAGGAACTCGGCATGCTCGAGTTGAAGCCCGTCTTCCAAGGACAAGGTGGTGCCGAAATAGATCGACCGCTTGATCGCCCCGATGGATTTCTTGGCCCGCAAGCTGAGGTATTCGGCGCGTTCGATGGCGCGCGGCAGGACCTGATCCTTGGGGACGACTTCATCGACGGCGCCAAGGGCCAGGGCCTCGGCCGGGGTGAAGGGCTTGCCTTCCAGAATGGTAAGCAGCGACCGTTGATTGCCGATCAGGCGCGGCAACCGCTGTGACCCGCCGCCCCCCGGTGTCAGCGCAAGCAAGACTTCCGACAGGCCCATGACATAGTCGCCATCGGCCATGATCCGCACATCGCAGGCCATGGCAAACTCGGCCCCCACAGCAAGAGCGGTGCCGTTCAATGCGGCCACGAAGACCACCCCGCTGGCATTCATCTTCAGAAAAGTTGCGTGGAACTGGTCAAGGTCCAGCAGCGGTTTCAGCCGCGTCAATCGCTCCAGCGACCGGATCACCGGGACGTTGTTAAGCGTGCGCGCCATGCGCGTGACGATCCCGGCGATGGTGGTGTTGATCGAGGGAAAGCCGACACCGCCCTGCTGCAGCCATTCGACATCGGAATGGCTGAGGAAGCGTTCGGGATGCGTGCCGGTGAACACGACAGCGTGGATGTTCGGGTCCTTGTCGGCCCGATCCACCAGCGCCTTCAACTGGCCGACAAGGGCCGCGTCAAACAGCGCATGGGGACCGCCGTCGATGCGGGCCACCAGAACCGGACCGCGGGTTTCGATGTCGATATGGCCACCCTTGGGTGCAGGGTTTTTGGTTTGGGAGGTATTCATGATCTGTGGTCCGTTGGGTTGGTGGCTTTGGGGTCAGGCGGCGAGGAAGGACAGGGCTTTGGGCACAAAAGCCTTGTGATGCTGGAAAATCCCGCCGTGGCCGGCATCGGGATAGATCACCAGTTCTGCGCCCGGGATGCGGCTGGCCAGGTCGCGGCTGTTCGGCGTGGGCACCATGATGTCATTGTCGCCATTGGCCACCAGAACCGGGATCGTGATGCGCCCCAGATCCTGCGGTGCCTGACGCCCCCAGGCATGAACGGCTGCCAGTTGGCGCAGGAAGGCGCGGGGCGTGGGGCCCTTGTCGCGCCCGGTCTTGCGTTCGGCCAAGCGGGCGACAAACTCTTTAGCTGACGCGCGGCCATTCGGTGTTGCGGTGAAGAAAAGATAGGTCTTGGGATCGCGCAGCGTCAGCAAAGCCTTGAAGATCAGGGGCCATGAAACCCTGCCGACCTTGGCGATACCGTCACCACCCGCAGGCCCTGTTCCGGTCAGGATCAGCTTGCGGACCAGACTGGGCGCTTTCAGCACCACATCCTGTGCGACCATGCCGCCGAGCGAAAAGCCCATCAGGTCGATCGTTCCAAACCCCATCGCGTGGACCATCGCGATGACGTCGCGCGCCATCTCGTCGATGGTGACCGGGGCCGATCCGCCTGACAGGCCGATCCCGCGGTAATTTACAGCGATCACGTGATGGGTGCTGGCAAGGCCATCGACGATGCGCGGGTCGAAATTGTCGAGAACCGCGCCCCAATGGTTCAACAGCACCAGCGGCACACCGCCGCGCGGCCCAAGTTCACGATAGGCGAGCCGGGTTCCCGCGACAGAGATGAAGCGGTTTGCGGCGTCGAGATAGCGGGATTGGCTGGTCATGATTGTCTCTCAGGCAATGTTGAATTGTTTGCGCAGCGACCGATCGAACAGCCCGCGCGGCAGGTAGCGCCGGGCAAAGGATGTCTGCCGCGCCGCCTTGCCCGAGGGGTAGCGGAGGCGGGGCGCGCCATCCTGTGCCGCGGCGACGATGGTGGCCGCGACATCCTCGGGCGTGTCGCCGGCGGCCATCGCGGCATCGAAGGCGGCGCGATAGCGGGCCAGCGTATGGGCATAGGCTGGAATGGGGCGGTCGCCTTGGGGCGAGTTCGCCTCGATCGCGGTCTTTGTGGCCCATGGCTCGATCACAGAGACGCGGATGCCAAAGGGGCGCACCTCGTGGTCGAGCGACTCTGAGTAGCCTTCGATCGCGTGCTTGCTGGCCGCGTAGTAAGCGCCGAACGGCCCCGGTATCAGGCCCATGACTGACCCGACGTTCAGGATACGGCCACGTCCTTGCGCCCGCATGATTGGTAGAACCGCATTGGTCACCCGGACGACGCCAAGGAAGTTGGTGTCGAACAAGGCTTGCACTTGTTCGACCGAGCTTTCCTCGGCCGCCCCGGACACAGCATAGCCCGCGTTGTTGACCAGAAGGTCGATCTGGCCAAGTTCCGCATGGGCCAGCGCCACGGCCTTGGCGACCGATGCCTCGTCCGTCACATCAAGGGCGATCATGCGGATGCCGCCCCGCATTTCGCCCGGTGCCGCGCTCCGGCTGGTCCCGATCACCCGGTAGCCCGCCTGCGTCAGCGCCACGGCCGCAGCCTTGCCGATCCCGCTGGAGGCGCCAGTCACGAAGGCAGTCTTCTTTGCATTGGTTAGGTAGGTCGCCATGGTCGTCCCCTCCATTGTGCGGCCCGCGCCGCTGGATTGGCAGCGCATCGGGCTTTTTAATGATTTTCATCATCTTTACGCTTCAATGATGATTATCATCATTAATGTCAAGCGTCATTTTTCTTATGCTGCGAGAAAGATGCACGGCCTCCAGATTGACCGCTTCTAGCCCGCCAAGACGTCGGCAGAGGGGAAGGTGACGGGCGAGAGGCGGGGAACGGGGATTGTACTTTTCGCAGGAACGAGGCCGCATCGAGGCGCATAGTCTCTGTTCGGCGCTTTGCTTTTCATCCTTGAACGGACGAATGGCCGTTCAGGAAGGTGAGACAGAGTCCAGCGGAACGGAAGGAATGTCCGCTTTCCGCCCTATGCGAGGACACGACGCCTCTAATCGTGATACCCTGCTAGCGTCGGCAAGACCGAAGAAGGGTGGGCCCGGTGGACAGGAGGTACTCCCATGTCCATTGATCTTCTTCCTGCCCTCCGCCCTGACCGCGTCGCCTGGAACAAGGGCTGCATCGTCGGTCAGAAGCGACCACTGCTGCCCCGACATGTCTGGTCCATCAGGGTTCGCCTCGAGATGACAGGCACCGTGCGCGACCTCGCGCTGTTCAACCTAGCCGTGGACAGCAAGCTAAGGGGCTGCGACTTGGTGAGCATCCGGGTCACTGATGTTTTCGCGGCTGGGCACGCGAAAGAGCGTGCATCGATCGTGCAGAGCAAGACGGGTAAGCCGGTCCGGTTCGAGATCACCGAGACCACCCGCCTGTCCCTCGAAAGGTGGGTCAACGATCCCGAGATGACCGGCCTTGAGTTCTTGTGGCCAAGCCGGCTCCACGGCAGCCCGCACCTGTCTACCCGTCAGTATGCGCGGATCGTTCGCGGATAGGTCACGTCGCTCGGTCTCGAGCCGAGCGCGTACGGCACCCATTCAATGCGCCGGACCAAGGTGGCGCAGATCTACAAGAAGACAGGGAACCTGCGCGCCGTCCAACTGGTGCTGGGACATACGAAGATGGACAGCACTGTGCGTTACCTTGGCGTCGATCTTGAGGACGCCTTGACGCTCTCGGAGGGGATTGAACTCTGAACAACTGCCCGACCGGCATGCTAGGTGCCGGTCGGCCCATAGCGGACGTTGGCGGCACGCCTCATGCGGCTCTTGCTTCGCGCAGTCCTTCAACGGGTCGGCGCGGCTTCGTGCAGGTGTTGTCTAATCCAGTTCGTTCTTGGGTCACTGTCGTTTCGCCGGTGCCAGAAGACCGAGACCGGAAACGTCCGCACCGGAACCGGTGGCTCGGCAGTGACAAGCCCAAAGCCGGGAGCAAAGGTCTGCGCCACGCGGGCGGGCAAGGTGACCAGAGCGCCCGAGGCTGCCACAGCGGCAAGCGCGGGCAGAAAGGCTGGCAGGCCCAGAGTGACGCTCCGGGTCCGGCCCATCGCCTCAAGCCGGTCATCCACCACCCCACGCAAATCGCCGCCGGGCGAAATCAGGACATGGTCGGCGGCGCAATATGCATCAAGCGCGATCCGGGGCGCATCCGGCAAGGCATCAGGGCGGCCTGCGACCAGAAAAGATTCCTCATAGAGCACTTCGCCGCAAATCGCCTCTGGCAAGTCCCAGACAAAGCCCAGCACCAGATCGGCCCGGCCCTCGGCCAGCGCCTCCATTGCGGCTGCGCGGCCCAAGGGCAGGACAGACAGTGTCAGCCCGGGGGCCAATTCGCGCAAGCGTGCGGCCAAGGGCGGGATCAGCACTGCCTGTTCAGCATCAAGGGCTGCAATGCGGACAAGGCCCTTTGCCGTGGCCGTATCAAACGCCCGCGCCGCCCCAAGGGCCCCGCGCAGGGCATCAACAGCGGCCGCCACCGGCGCCTCCAGCGCCAAGGCCGTGGCGGTGGGTTCCATCCCATGCGGGCGGCGCAGGAACAGGTCATCCCCGAAAATGTCGCGCAGACGCCGCAAGGACTGGCTGATGGCCGACTGCGTCAGGCCCAGTTCCGCCGCCACATCCAGCGCCTTGCGGTGCCGCAACAGCCCTAGAAAGACCAGCAGCAAGGTCAGGTCCAGCCTGCGGAGTTCCGATGTGCTTAAGTCTGACATGACCCTTATTCATTACCATTTCTTTCACCACCGCCATATCTCTGCCGCACTGAATGAAGCAAGGGCAATATGCAATGCGCGTCGCAATCATCGGCACCGGATCAGTCGGCAGCGCTATCGCCCGCGGGCTGAAGGGCAAGCGTCATCAGGTGATGCTGGGCGCACGCGATCCGCAGGCCGCAGAGGTCGCGGGTTTGGCCGCCGACACCGAAGCCACGCCCCTGCTGCCCGCCGCCGCCGCCGAGGCGGCTGAACTGATCATCCTTGCCCTGCCGTGGGGCGTGGCCGAAGGCGCTATCAAGGCGCTGGGGCCGCTGGCGGGCAAGACCGTGATCGACTGCATGAACCCCTTGGGTATGGTACAAGGTGCGTTTGGTCTTACGGTTGGTCACACAACCTCGGGCGCGGAAATCGTGCAGGGCTGGCTGCCCGACGCCCATGTTGTCAAGACACTGAACCAAGTCGGCGCCGAGATCATGGCACGGAACGACCATCTCCCACACCGGCCTGTCATGTTCATGGCTGGCAACCATGACGCGGCAAAGATACAGGCCGCGACGCTGTTGGCTGACCTTGGCTTTGCCGCAATGGATGCGGGTGATCTTTCCAAGGCACGGCTTCTGGAACCCTTTGCCTTGGTCTGGATCAATCAGGCCCTGATGCGTGGCAAAGGGCGCAACTGGGCCTTTGCGGCGGTGGAGGGCTAAGCCATGGCTGATCCCGTCACCATCACTGTGCGCCGCAAGGTTAGGCCGGGGCGCGAACAGGAGTATGAGGCCTGGCTGGAACGCCTGAACCATGGCACGGCAGCGCAGTTCAAGGGCTATCTCGGGGTGGAATTCCACCGACCCCCAGCACCGGGGGCCGCGTATCGCAGCGTCTTCCGCTTTGACAGTCTGGACCATCTTGACGCTTTCGAGGGGTCCGATTTCCGCACCGCCATGCTGGCCGAGGCCGCCCCCCTCTTCGCCTCCGATGCGGCGTGGGAGCGGATGACAGGCCTTGAATTATGGTTCGACCCGCCGCCGGGCACGAAGGTGCCTCAGCCCAGCCCGCACCGTATGGCGCTGGTGCTGATTGCTGTGGTGTTCACGCTGGTCCTCACCCTGAACCTGACGCTGGGGCCCTTGATAACCGGCTGGCCCTTGGCCCTGCGGGTGCTGGTCACGGTCTGCATTCAGGTTGGTCTGATGACCTATGTCATCATGCCCCGCCTGACGCCGAGGGTCGCCCGCTTCATCTATCCGAAAACCAAAACCCTCTGAAAGGACAAGGAAATGTCTGCCTCTATCAATGTGCATTCGAAGAAAAAAGTGCTGATGATCGCCGCCAATCCCGGTACCTCGCCCACCACTGGCTGGCCGGTGGGCTTCTGGTGGGCCGAGCTGACACATCCCTACTGGACCTTTGCCGAAGCGGGGTATGAGGTGGAAATCGTTTCGCCCAAGGGTGGCGATCTGGTGGCCGACGGCTATTCCGACCCCGAGGACGCCTCGGGTTATTCGGCGCATGACCTGATCTCGCTGGGGTTCAAAACATCCGCCAGCCATGCGGCGATGCTGAGAGACACCAAATCCATCGCCGAAGTGGACCCAACCACCTATGACGCAATCTTCCTTGCGGGCGGGCAATCGCCCATGGTCACGATGATTGATGACGCCGCGCTGCATGCCTTTGTCGCCCACGCCTATGAGGCGGGCAAGATCGTGTCGATCGTCTGCCATGGCACCTGCATCCTGTTGAAAACCCGGCTGTCGAACGGTGATCTGCTGGTCAAGGGCAAGACCTGGACCGGCTTTGCCAACAGCGAAGAGGCCTTTGCCGATGCCTGGGTCGGCCAGAAGATCCAGCCCTTCTGGATCGAGGATGAGGCGCGGAAGATCGAGGGCACCAATTTCGTGGTGAACGCGCTGTTCAAGCCCTTTGCCCTTCGCGACGGCAACCTCATCACCGGCCAACAGCAGTTTTCAGGTGGAGCGGCGGCAGAGCTGGTCGTCCAGACGCTGGGTCGCTGACGCAAAAAAGCGCGTGGGCCGCCCCCTGGTCCGTGCCCCCATCAGACCAGAGGCCATAATGACCAACCCCATCCTGACCCATGAAGACAACCGCAAAGCAACATGGTTCGAGCTTTACTTCGACCTTGTCTTTGTGGGCGCCGTAGCCGCGCTGGCGGGCGCCCTGTCGCATCACTACGACTGGACGGGTTTGCTGGAGTTTGGTTTTCTGTTCCTTGTCCTGTGGTGGCTGTGGCTGGGACACACCTTTCACGCCAGCCGGTTCGACAAGGACCGCCCGGACCAATGGTCAGTGGGTTTTGCCCAGATCGTTGCGGTGGTGTTCATCGCCTATGGTGCAAGCGATGCCTTCGGGGCCCGCGCTTGGGCCTTTGCGGGCGGGGTGGCGGCGTTCAAGGCATTCTTGATGCTGGGCTACCTGCGCGAGATGGCCCGTCCGGGTCTTGCCCGGCTTTGCACTATCTATGGTGCTATCTACGGCGTGCAGGTGGCCCTGTGGGCCGGGTCGATCTGGGCGGATCCGGGCGTGCGTCTTGCCCTATGGGGCGTGGCTCTGGCGCTTGACATCATCACGCCGTTTCTGGTTGCGACTGAAACCCACCGCGCCCCTCCACACCCCGAGCATCTGCCCGAGCGCTTTGGGCTCTTCACCATCATCCTCCTGGGCGAAACCGCCGCAGCGGCGGTCCATGCGCTGGACCATGGCGAGGGCTTGCACGGCGATACCCTTGCAGTGGCCCTACTGGGCGCGCTTTTGGGCTTTCTCTATTGGGTCGGCTATTTCCGCCGCGCCAAGGGCAATGCCGAACGCCACGTCAGCGATGCCGCCGCAGGGCGCAACCTGCGCCTTTGGGCCTATGGTCACATCCCGCTCTATCTGGGCATCGCAGGCCTTGGCGCAGGTACGGTTTATTTGGCACATCACACAGTCCTTTCAGGGCCCGCGCCTTGGGTCTTTGCCTTCGGGGCCGCCCTATCGATGGTGGGCGTCACACTGGTATCACTGGCAACTTACCGGCGCCCGTTGGTATCGGGATGGCCCTATTTCCTTATCGCTGCCTTCGCCGCAGCCCTGCCCTCCATGATCTTCTCCGCGCCTACGCTGCTCGGCGCGCTTGCTGCCCTGGCGGCCTGCCAGATCGGCCTTTCCTTGCGCCTGAACCGAAACACCCCGGCCAAACTTTAGTCCGCTCTCAGCCTTGTCCATGAAATCGGCATAAAGACGCGGAAAGCGACAGGCCTGACCGTCCGCTTTCCGCCCTTTTTGAAGGGCTAGTCACTACCGGCCCATAGCAGGCCTTCAGCGACAGTCCTTTCGCATTGCGCCTCTCGACAATCTGAGGTGCCGCTAGAACGCAACGTCCCGCAGCGGCACTCGCAGTCGATTTCTTCGTTAGTGCCTAGCCCCCAGTCCATGCCGAAAGATCGTTGTGATAAAGATCAGCATCGACGCAAATGACAAGAACGCCCCGCCCGCTGCGATGGCGGGAGTTCCGCCCTGAATGACGATTGCGATGCCTGGAACCATCACGCTGACGCCAAGGAGCGCACAGCCAGCATGGACCTTGGCGAGACGAGTTTCGTTCGCCGCAGGCGTCAGCCGATAGTAAATGCCCATCAAGGCGAGTGTGACCCATCCCACCAGATTGAGGTGGGCATGAGCAGAGGCCAGAAGATGATCACCGCTGATGGCCATCTGGATGCCCCAAACCATGCCGCCGGTGGCGCAGACTGCGGCCGCGGAGAAGAACAGGAACGCGGGATCACGCATCTTGGGCCATCCTATGCGCCAGACCCGGACCGACAAAGTCCGATCCATATCGGCGCGCAAGGGCGGCCACCTTGGCGATCTCCTGCGGCAAGCGGAGATCGGCACGCGCCGCCTCGGCAAAGAAGCCTTCGAAGCCGCCGGGTGTCAGGATGATCAGGCAACACGCGCCGTCCGGACCCGTCCGAAAGCTGTGCATCTGCCCACGCGGCAGAAAGGCAAGGCCAAGAGGGCCGCGCGTGAACTGCGCATCGCCAGTCTCGAACTCGACCTCGCCTCTCAGGACAACGATGATCTCGTCTTCGTGTCTGTGGATATGGGCCGGTGGACCGTTGAAGGGGCCTGCCTCGCCGTAGATGATGGAAATGGCACCGCCCGTTTCAGCCGCCGCCAGGATCGTGCGATACGTTGTGCCGTTCCATTTGAGAACGTCGTCAGACGTTGTCATGTCTTCTCTCCCTCTGATGCCGGATGGACCCGGATGTCTGCGGTGAGCGCGTCTATGGAGGGAGCGAGGCCATATGTTAAACTGATAGTTTGTATGATAGGAATTTGTTTTATGAATTTATCCAGCTTTGACCTCAACCTCCTGAAGGTTCTTGATGCCCTGCTGCGCGAGCAGTCCACCGTGCGCGCTGGGCAGAGGATCGGATTGTCGCAGCCTGCGGTCTCCGCCGCGCTTGGGCGGCTGCGTGCGGCCTTTGGCGATCCGCTGCTGATCCGCGACGGCCAGGGTTTGCAGCTGACAGAGTTTGCGCTGACCCTGAGGGCGCCCGTGCGCGCACTTCTCGAGGATGCGACGACGGTTCTGGCCCGTCCTGTCTTTGATCCGCAGACCGCGACGGACACGTTTCGACTGGCCGCCCCGGATTTTTTTACACAGGTACTGCTGCCCGATCTGATGGCGCGCCTTGAGCGCGACGCCCCCGGCATCACCTTGCGCTATTCGGACGCGATCGGACGGACTGCGATCGACGATCTACGTGACGGGCGCGTTGATCTACTGTTTGTCCCAGCGCACGTTTTGTCACCGGGGTTGGAGTCCGAGTTCCTGTTTGAGCCGGATTATCGAGTGATTGCCCGTCGCGGGCACCCCGAGGTCCAGCGCCACGGCGTTCGGGCCGGTGATCCCATGCCCATCGCGCTTTTCTGCGTGCTGCGTCATGCGGTTTTCCGTGTCACAGATGACGAACCCGAGGCACATGAGCGGTTCATGGAAAGCAAAGGGTTCGTCCGAAAGACGGCCATGCGTGCGCCCAGCTTCACGCCTGTCTGGCAGGCAGTAGCCGCGACAGACATGATCGGCATCATCCCCCGGCAACTGGCCGAGCGCGTGGCCCCTTCAGCGGGGCTGGACATGTTTCAGCTGCCATTCAACCTTCCCAAGGAAGAGATGCACCAAGCGTGGCACCGTCGGAATTCCGGCTCACGCGGCCTGATTTGGCTTAGAAGCGTTGTCGCGTCTCTGCTTACGGCGGTGGATAGAGGTCCGATGGCCGGCGCGTGAGGAATGGTTTCGGCCCAAACCCGCCGTTCGTCCTCTTCCCAGCGAACGGCTGCTTCAGCCCCGATGCGGACAGGTCTAGAGCACCAAGACCAGCAGGCGGTGTCGAATTGAAGGTCGACTACAGCCTTGTTCGATTGATGGAGCCGCAACCTAGAGACTTCTTGTGTCCTAACCCGTTGCAGCCATGACCTCGATCTCGACCTTAAACTCTGGTCGTGCAAAGCCCGCGACCAACAGCAGGGTCGAAGCAGGCAAAACTACCGAGTCGCCGAGGAAGGCGTCTCGTGCCGCCATGTAGGCTGGCAGATCGTTGCGGTCCGTCAGCCAGGCCGAGATGTGACAGATATCCGGCACTCCCATGCCGCCCTCGGCAAGGATTTCGCGTATGTTTGCGAAACAGATCGCAGCCTGTTCGGTCATGCTCTCCGGCACAGTGCCATCGGGGGCGAGGCCCAACTGGCCCGATGTCCGGATGATCCGGGCGCCGCTGATCAGCAGGACACCGTGCGCATAGCGGGCAAGAGGTGCGGCGATTGTCGGAGGTGTCAGGGGGCGCATGGCGTCTCTCGCGGTTGTCTAGGCTCACCATGCCCCAGGCAGCGGGTCGCGCCGGGCAAAAAAACCGATCATCACACCCCCGTTTTCCTTTTGCCAAACCGGACCGGGATCGGACTAAACTCGCGTCGGCCTTGGAAGGAGAAACCCATGTCCCGCAAGATCGTGCTTGTCCGCCATGGCGATGATCCGCCGGATGACCGGGTCGTGACCTATGCCGTGCAGAACGGGTTCGAGCCGGTGTTTCGCCGCCCTTTCAAGGGCGACAAGCTGGGTCTGCCCGGTCCGGATGTTGCAGGTTCGGTTGTCTATGGTGGGCCGTTCAATGTCTTCGAGGAAGACAAGCACCCTTTCCTAAACGAAGAGGCTGACTGGATCAGGGGGTGCATCGCTGCGGGTATCCCCCTTCTTGGCCTTTGTCAGGGCGCACAGCAAATCGCCCGCGTCCTTGGGGCAGAGGTCGGGCCTTATGATCAGCCGGTCCACGAGTTCGGCTACTACCCCATCTCGCCCACTTCCGAGGGTCGCGATTTCCTGCCGGAAACGCTGCATATGACGCAGGCGCATTTCCACACTTTCGCCATTCCCGAAGGGGCCGTGCATCTAGCCTCAAGCCCGATGTATCCCAATCAGGCCTTTCGCTACGGCGACAAGACCTATGCTTTCCAGTTCCACCCAGAATGCACCATCGAAGGCTTCCGGCGCTGGCAGGCGAATGCATGGGCGCCCTATGGCAAGCCCGGTGTTCAGACCAGAGCCGAGCAGGACGCGCTGATGCTTGAGGCAGACGCGCGACAAGCCGATTGGTTCTACAGCTTCCTGCGAAAGCTCTTTGGTACTGCATGACATCCCTAGCCCAGCGGAATCCCCAGGCTTTCGGCATCGTCGTTACGCTTGCCGGTGTGATGATCTTCATCCCAGACGCGCTGATCATGCGGCTGATCGGGGGCGACATGCTGGCGCTTGCGTTCTGGCGGGGGCTGCTTGCAGGGAGCATCTTTCTCTTGGGCAACATGATCCTCGCCCCGCAGACCATGCCCAGACGGGGTGAATGGTTCGATCGAAAAGGGCTTCTCATCATCGGGCTGAACGCGGGCGGCGTGCTCAGTTGGTGTTCGGCCATGCAGTATACGTCAGCCGCCAACGCGCTCTTGGTTCTGGCCATCGCCCCGTTTCTCGCCGCAATCCTGTCGTTCTTCTTCTTAAAGGAGCGCATCGACCGCGCGACAGCACTTGCCATCGCTCTCGTGTTCGCCGGTGTTCTGATCATCGGCTCGGGCAGTCTTGGTCACGGGCGGCTTCTGGGGGATGGCTTTGCGCTGATGAACGCGCTGACCATCGCCGCCTATTACGTCACCCTTCGGACGACAGGCAGCCGCAACATGCTGCCGCATCTGGCGCTCGGGTCGATCCTTGGCGGGCTTTTGGCCGTTCCCTTTGCCGACTTTGAACCTGTCAGCACGACACAGGCCACACTGATCTTTCTGTCCGGCGCGATCATCCTGCCCGGTGCGGCCGGCCTGCTGATGCTGGGGCCGCGCTATCTGCCGGCGCCGGAAGTTTCGATGATCACGCTTCTGGAGGTGATCCTCGGGCCCTTGCTGGTATGGGCCGTGATCGGCGAGAACCCGGGCCAAATGACACTGATCGGCGGGGCAATCATCATCGTCACCGTGACGCTGCACACCGTGCGCCGCCTGACCCAGCCGATGAGCCCTGCCTGATGCGTCTGCTGTTCGTCCATGCCCATCCGGTGCCCGAAAGCTTCAACTCAGCGCTTCTCGCGGCCGCTCTGGAAACCGCCCGCGCCCAAGGCCATGACGTGCGCCTGATCGACCTGCATGGCGATGGGTTCAATCCGGTGATGTCCGCCGAAGAGCGCCGCGGCTACACCGAAGACGCCGCCATTCCGGCGGATCTGGTTCATCATGTCGAGGCGCTGCAATGGGCTGACGGACTGATCCTCGTCTATCCGACGTGGTGGTACGCGCAGCCCGCGATCCTGAAAGGCTGGATGGACCGGGTATGGCGGCCCGGCATTGCCTTTACGCTGCATGAGGAAGGCCAACGCCTTCGACCGACGCTGACCAATATCCGGCTGATCGGGGTGGTCACCACCTTCGGCTCGCCCTGGTGGTTCTGGACTTTCCTGATGGGCGCGCCGGGGCGCAAGATCATCCTGCGCGGTTTGCGTTTTTGCACCCATGCGCGGACGCGGACCTTCTGGCTGGGTCTTCACGGTATCGAAGAGACGACAGACCTGTCACGCCGGCGCTATGTCGATCGGGTCCGCGCCCGCATTGCGCGGATCCCGCTTTAGGAGGCCGCATGGGCCATATCGGACATTGGGCCGACCTGACCGCCATGGACTTTGCCGCGCTTGACCGGGCAAACGCTGTGGCGATCCTTCCCATCGGCGCAGTGGAACAGCATGGGCCGCATCTGCCTCTTTCTGTTGACCGGGATCTGACGCTGGCCGTTCTGACGCGCGCCTTGCCGTTGATCCGCCGCGATCTGACAGTGCTTGCCTTGCCCGTGCAGGCCATCGGAAAGAGCACGGAGCATGAGGCATGGGCTGGCACGCTGTCCTTCTCGGCCGACACGCTTTTGCGCGTTTTGCACGACATTGCCGCGTCGGTGCATCGCGCCGGGATTCGCCGGTTGATGATCCTGAACGGGCATGGGGGTAACCGGTCCATCCTGGACGTGGCTTGCAGGGACCTGCGGGCGGAGTTCGGCCAGATCACTGCGCATGTCGCGTGGGATGATCTTGCCGGAACGGAGGAGGTGGTGGGAGAAGCCGAAGCAACGAACGGCCTGCATGCCGGGGATGTGGAAACGTCGGCCATGCTTGCTGCCCACCCGGAACGCGTCCGCATGGACCGGGCGGAGGCCTTCGGCTCGGCGCATCTTGACTGGCGCAGGGATCACCCGGACCTTGGATTGAGCATGGCCCCTCTCCGCCCCGGCTGGCTGATGGGTGATCTCAACCCCAAGGGTGCCGTCGGTGATGCTGCCGCGGCGACGGCGACAAAGGGCGAGGTGCTTCTCGGTACGGCTGCCCAAAGGCTGGCCCGGCTGGTCGGCACCTTCGCGCAGTTCACTCCTGGCTGAGTCAAGTTATCCGCCCCCGCGAAATGACGTCGAATCCCTTTGGGTCACGTCCCTGTTTTGCTTGCGTGAACGCTGCTGCAGCTAGTCATACGCTTTCTCGGCAGCTTCATCCTGAAAGCCGAGCATGGCCAGCATCTCTGGAAAGACGTCTATCGACTGGGCCGCCTTTGCGGCACATCTCGCCCCAGTCGAGGTGATCAGCGAGCCGGTTCTGGTCAAGAAGCGCAGCCGCGATTTCTTTTGGTATTCCCCCATCCTCGACCGTCGCCTGAAGACCTGTTTCGGGGATCTGGTCGCACGGCCGAAATCCCCCGCCGAGATGGCAAGGTGCCTCTCCCTGGCGGCACGCCATCGCGTCCCGGTGACGCTTCGCGGCGGGGGAACCGGCAACTATGGACAGTCCGTTCCGATGGAAGGCGGCCTGATCATCGACACCACGGCAATGGGGGAGGTGCTGGAGATCGGGCATGACTTCGTGCGTGTGCAGGCGGGCTGCAACATCCTGAAGTTGAACGAGGCGCTGAAGGAACGGGGGCGGGAACTGCCCGTTTTCCCGTCGACACAGGACATAGCGACCATAGGTGGGTTCATTTCGGGCGGGTCTGCCGGGATCGGCACGGTGAGCCACGGGATGCTGCGCGATGCGGGCAACATTCTGGAAATTCGCGTGCTGTCGGCGGAACAGACGCCGCGTGAGGTGGTGTTCACGGGTGACCAGATCAACATGATCCACCACGCGTGGGGCATCAACGGCGTCATCACCGAACTCACGCTGCGGACGGTGCCGACCGAGGACTGGATCGGCTGCATCGCCACTTTCGACAGCTATCCCGCCTGCTATGCGGCCGGGATGGCCCTTGCGGCATCGGACATCCGGCGCAAGCTTTGTTCCACCCTCGACGCGCGGATCGGTGCTTATTTCGACAGGCTGAGGGGGATCGTTGCGGACGGCCGGGCGATGCTGGTGACGCTGGTTCCGCGCGGCCAGATGGACGCTTTCCGCAAGCTGGTGGCAGTGCAGGGCGGCCAGATCGACCTTGAAATGGACGAGACCGACCGACAGGCCCGCAGGTTGCCGCATGCATTCGAGTTTTCCTACAATCACGCCACGCTTCAGGCGCTGAAAACCGACCGCAAGGTTACGTATCTGCAGATCCTGTGCCCCGCGCCCCTGAACGTGGCGAAGATCATCGAGCTGCAGGCGGTGCTGGGCGATGACGTTTATATGCATCACGAGTTCTCGCGCATGGGTGGGCAGTTGGTCGCCTTTGACCTGCCTCTCGTGACCTACACGACCGATGAGCGGCTCTATCAGATCATGAGCCTTTACGAGGGGCATGGTTGTCCGGCATCGGACCCGCATTCCTGCATCATCGAGGAGGGCGGCATGAAGAAGGCAGACTACCGCCACCTCGCATGGAAGAAGCGGCTTGATCCTCTGGGCCTGCTGAACAGCCTGAAAAGCCGCGAATGGGCGCGTGTTCGCGACTTGGCGCCCGAAGCCATCGAAGCCCTTCACCAGACCTGAACCCAGAAAGAGGCGGAACACCCGCCCCAGCCCCAACAAGGAGATCATCATGCCCTTTATGGATCGCAACGGCCGACCCCTTCCCGATCACCTGACCCGTACCGCCATGGCAGGCGGTCGAGACCCGATGACGCGGCGCGAGTTTCTGGCCACCGCCACCGCCTTTGGCGCTTCTGCGGCCACGGCCTATGCCATGCTGGGCCTGCCTGCACCGGCCCTGGCACAGGAAACACCCGTGAAAGGGGGAACGCTGCGCGTGGGCATGCAGGTGATGGACCTGAAGGACCCCCGCACCGCGGACTGGTCGCAGATCGCGAACCTTGCGCGGCAGTTCCTTGAGCCGCTGGTCAAGTACACGCAGGACTTCACCTTTGAGGGCAAGCTTCTGGAAAGCTGGGAGGTGAACGCCGATGCCACCCAGTACACGCTCCGCATCCGTCCGGGTGTGACCTGGAACAACGGTGATGCATTCATTGCCGATGACGTGATCTTCAACATCAACCGGTGGTGCGACAAGTCGGCGGAAGGCAATTCCATGGCGTCCCGCTTCTCGGCGATGATCGACGATGCAACGGGCAAGGCGCGCGATGGGGCGATCGTGAAGGTCGACGACATGACGGTGCAACTGAACCTTGCGACGCCCGATATTGCCATCATCCCGAACATGGCGGACTATCCGGCACTTGTCGTCCACCGCAGTTATGAGGAGACGGGCTCCAATCTCGCGGCGAACCCGATCGGGACTGGCCCGTTCGAACTGGAGTTCCACGAAGTTGGCAGCAAGGCGCGTGTCGTGCGCCGCAAGGATGGCAAATGGTGGGGTGGTGAAGCATATCTCGATGCCATCGAGTTCACGGATTACGGCAACGATCCCGTCATCGAGATGAATGCCTGGGCCTCGGGCGAGGTTGATCTGAACCAGCAATCAGGGGAGAATTTCCTCGACTCCTTGGATGCGCTGGGCGCGACACGGAACACCATTGCGACCGCCAATACCGTTGTGGCGCGCATGAATGTGGCGCAGGAACCCTATACCGACAAGCGGGTGCGGCAGGCCATCCAGGCGGCGGTGGACAATGCCTTGGTGCTGGAACTGGGCATCTCGGGCCTTGGGACGGTCGGTGAAAACCACCATGTCAGCCCGATCCACCCGGAATACGCCGAACTGCCAAAGCAGACGCGCGATCCGGCAAAGGCCAAGGCGCTTTTGGAAGAGGCTGGCAAGGCGGAATTCGAGTTCGACCTGATCTCGATCGACCAAGATTATCATCAGGCCTCCTGCGACGCGATTGCCGCACAGGCGCGCGATGCCGGGATCAATATGAAGCGGACGGTCATTCCGGGCGCAACCTTCTGGAACGATTGGACGAAGTATCCTTTCTCGATGACCAACTGGAACATGCGCCCGCTTGGTGTGCAGGTTCTGGCGCTGGCCTATCGCTCGGGTGAGCCGTGGAACGAAAGCGCCTATGCCAACCCCGACTTCGACGCGAAGCTGGCGCAGGCGCTGGCCACAGCGGATGTCGACGCGCGGCGGGCGATCATGGCTGAGCTGGAGGCGATGCTGCAGGGCGATGGCGTCCTGATCCAGCCTTACTGGCAGAACGTCTATTCGCATTCAAACCCGAAGCTGAAGGGGTACCGCGTTCACCAGACCTTCGAGATGGATCTGGGTGCCGTCTGGCTTGAGGCCTGATCGAACAAAGTCCCGGCCCGAAGGCTTCACTGAGCCTGCCTTCGGGCCCTGCCCAATCCCTGCGAACGGACCCGGAAAATAGCCTGTCACAGATTGATGCCGTCGGATTCAATCACATCGACGGAACATCACCGCGCCACCAGCTCTTTCGGACACGACCATTGGAAAAGGCAGTTTGAAAGCTTCGACCGGATCAAGGCCGGGTTCTGACCGGATCACCTCAGGAGTAAGACGTCATGCCGCCCGAAACCGGTCTGCGCATTCCGCAGGACAATCGTTTTGTTCTGTCCAACGCCCGGGTTCCGGCCGAACTGGCCGTGGACCCGCCTCTGGGAGCATGGCGGGATGCAGAGGGCGCCTTGCTGCTGGATCTGCTGGTTGATGACGGTCGGATCGCGGCACTTTTCCCGGCGGGAAAGGCGCCTGATGCCGGGGGTCGTGTCGACTTGGAGGGGCGCCACCTCTGGCCCGCCTTCATCGACATGCACACCCATCTTGATTGCGGCCATGCGATTCCCCGTGTCCGGCCGGACGGCACGATCCATGGCGGATTTTCCCTGACCGCAGAGGACTGGCCACGCTGGACGGACGAGGACCTGGATCTGAGAATGGAGTTCGGTCTCCGCTGCGCCCATGCGCATGGCGTTGCCGCCTTGCGCAGCCATGTCGATAGCGAGACGCTTGCCTATTCCCGGCACCATTGGCGCGCGTTGGACCGGATGCGCGCAAAGTGGGCGGGCAGGGTTGATCTGCAAGGCGTGACCATCTGTGCGATGGAGGCGTGGATTGGCCCAGAAGCGCGCGCGCTTGCGGACCTGGCGGCGGATATGGGCGGCATCCTTGGTGGGGTTACCGATACGCTGGACCGGGGCGAGAACGGCACATATGACGCGCTGGGGCAGGCGCTTGACCGTCTTTTTGCCTTGGCAGGGGAGCGGGGGCTGGATGTCGATCTGCATGTCGACCAGACCGAGGACCTTTCCGCCTTCACGATCCCCGAAATCGCCAAGGCCCGGTTACGCAGCGGATTTCAGGGGCGTGTGGTTCTGGGCCATTGCGTGAATCTTTCGCTGATGCCGCCAGAGATCATCGACCGGACGCTGGCCCTTGCCCGCGAGGCCGACCTTGCATTTGTGTCGATGCCGACACCGATGATGTATCTGATGGACCGAAAGCCGGGCCGCACACCGCGTTGGCGTGGGGTCACGGCGGCGAAGGAAATCCGCGCGGCCGGGCTGCCCTTAGCCATCGGTGGCGACAACTGCCGCGACGCCTGGTTCGCTTATGGCGATCACGACATGCTGGATACGCTGAAACAGGCGATCCGGGTCTTTCAGGCCGACGAGCCGCTTGCGGGCAGCCTTGCTATGGCCAGTCGTGTGCCCGCCGACCTGATCGGGCGGCCTGACCTTGGGCGCATCGGCGCGGGCCTTCCAGCCAATCTGGTGATCTTTCAGGCCCGCAGCCTGAACGTCATTCTGGCGCGTGATCAGGCTGACCGGATCGTCCTGAATGCCGGGCGGCGAGTGACCGATCCCTTGCCGCATCATCATGAGCTTGAAGCCGCCCTCGGGCTGGCCGACACTGTATCGTGATCCTTTTTCCGGGGACTTCGCCATGCACCTGATCGACTTTCTTCATGGTTTGCGCTGGCAGGATGTTCCTGCCCCGGTGCAGGATCGCACGCGCGATTTCCTTGTCGATCTGCTGGGCGTGGCCGCGGGCGGGATCGGCACCCGCTTGAGCCGGATCATCCGGGATCACGCGGCGGACCAGTTCGCCCCCGGTTCTGCCCCGGCCCGCATGATTCTGGACGGTCGCGCGGTCAGCCCTGCGGGAGCCACGCTTGCGGGGGGCATGACAATTGACGCCTATGACGCCCATGACGGCCATCGCCTGACCAAGGGCCATGCAGGTTGCGCGGCCCTTCCTGCCGCAATGGCGATGGCAGAGGCGACGGCCAAGCTGGACGGTGGCGATCTGATGGTGTCGCTTCTGCTTGGCTACGAGATCGGCACCCGCGCGGGGATAGCCCTGCACCGAACCGCCTGCGACTATCATACCAGCGGGGCATGGACGGCGCTTTCCTGTGCGGTCATAGGCGCCCGCTATCTGGGGCTGACGGCTGACCAGACTGGCCACGCGCTTGGCATCGCGGAATACCACGGCCCACGCAGCCAGATGATGCGCTGCATCGACCATCCGACGATGCTGAAGGATGGCTCGGGTTGGGGCGGAATGGCGGGGGTTTCTGCAGCCTATCTGGCAAGGTCGGGCTTCACCGGCGCGCCTGCGGTGACAGCGGATGGAGCCGATGTGGCCGACCTTTGGGGCGATCTTGGCCAGACCTGGCGGGTGATGGAGCAGTATTACAAGCCCTTTCCGGTCTGTCGTTGGGCGCAGCCACCCGTTCAGGCGGTTCTGTCGCTGATGCAGGGGCACGGTTTGCGGTCGACGGACGTCGCGCGGATCGAGATCGTGACCTTCCACCAGTCCTTGCGTCTTGCGACGCGCACGCCATCGACCACCGAAGAGGCGCAGTATTCCACGGCATTTCCCGCAGCCGTCGCTGCCGTACGCGGCACCATCGGGGCCGCAGACATCACCGAGGCGGCATTCGCCGACCCCGAAATCCGGCGACTTTCTGAGGGCATGGTGGTCACCGAATCCGACGCCTACAACGCCGCCTTCCCAGCCCGCCGGTTCGCCCATGCCGTATTGGTTCTACAGGATGGAACCCGGCTTGAATCGCCGCCCACCGAAGCGCGTGGCGACCCTGAGGCGATGGTCAGCCGCGATGAAATGCACGGCAAGTTCCACGCCTGCGCCGATCCGGTTCTTGGGGCCGCCAAGGCCATTGCCTTGCGCAAGGCGGCAGAGGGGCTTGGGCATGGGCAGTCCATCGAAAGCCTGCTCGATCTGGCCGTGACCCCGGTCTGAGTGGGGCGTCGGCCGGATCGCTCCATCCAGAGCGCGCCGGACTGTACCTTTTGCCGGATCGGGCAGGGCAAGCGAAGCGACCAGAGTGGCTGGCTAAGCTCGCAACCGCTTGCCGTCTGGATCGAAGGCGGCCCCTTCCAACACCCGTGCGGGATGCGGGCGACCCAGAACCATCACCTGCAACTCCGACCCGGCGGCGATGTCGGGCCGCAGATAGGCGAGCGCCAAGGACTGCCCGACATGGTAGCCATAGGCTCCGGACGAGACCTTTCCGGCGGGTTTGCCCTGCAGGTCAAATATCGGCTCTCCCCCCGTCGCATCCGCTGTGGTCGTCTCGACCACCAGTGTCCGCAGCACCTCACGCGGGGGACGGGACGCAATGGTCTGCCAAGCTGCCTTGTTCAGAAACTCCTTGTCGGCCTTTATGAGCCCCACCAACCCCGTTTCCTGTGGCCAGTATTCCGGCGAATAATCACGGCCCCATGACCCGTAGCCCTTTTCGACCCGAAGGCTCATCAGCGCACGGGAACCGACCGGACCCGCGCCAATTTCTTGACCTGTTTGCAAAAGGGCCGCGTAAAGCCTTGGCTGATCGGCCTCGGCACAATGCAGTTCCCAACCGAGATCGCCGGTAAAGCTGACCCGCAAGGCGATGCAGGGCACGCCCGCCACATCGATCCGGGCTGACCGCATGAAGGGGAAGGCGTTGTTCGAGAGATCGGCATTCGTCAAACGCGTGAGCAGATCACGAGCGAGCGGTCCGGCCACGTTGAACCCAGCCATCGCTTCGGTTGCGCTTTCCCAAACCGTGCCCGCAGGCAATGGCACCGCATCGAAGAAGCGCCTATGATAGCGTTCGGCCATGCCCGACCCGACCATGAAATAGTCGTCCGGGCCGAGACATGTGACGGTGAAATCCCCGGCAATCCCGCCGCGCTTGCCGATCAGGGGGGCAAGGCAGGACCGGCCCGGAATGCCCGGTATCCGGTTGGCCAGCAGTGCCTCCAGCCAGTCCTTGGCCGCGGGCCCCGTGATCCGGTAGCGGGCGAAGTTCGAGATGTCGATGATCCCGGCGCGGTCGCGCAGCATCCGTGCCTCGCGGCCTACGGGTGCCCACCAGTTCTGCCGGTCAAACCCGATGCTTTCCTCTTTCGGTTCGCCGTCGGCGGCGAACCAGAGGGGGTGTTCCCAGCCATAGTTGAGGCCGAATACCCCGCCCATCGCCTTTTGGGTTTCAAAGATCGGGCGGGTGCGCACCGGACGACCCGCTGCACGTTCCTCGTTCGGGAAATGGATCTTGAAGCGGTTGGCGTATTGGTCGCGGACACGGGCCTTTGTGAAATCCTTGCCCGCCCAAGCACCGAACCGCGCGAGGTCCCAGCCGAACATGTCCAGCTTCGGCTCCCCCTCGACAATCCACTCTGCCGAAAGCAGCCCGAGGCCCCCGGACTGCGAGAACCCCGGGATTATCCCGTTGCAGCAGAAGAAATTACGCAATTCGGGTACCGGGCCGAAAAGTGCGCTGGAATCCGGAGACCAAATCATTGGCCCGTTAATGACGCGCTTGATCCCCGCCGTTCCCACCACGGGGACACGGTCGATGGCACGCAGCATGTTGGGTTCGATCCGTTCGAGATCATCGGCAAAGAGTTCGTGGCCAAACCCACTGGGTGTGCCGTCTTCAGCCCAGAACTTCATGTCGCGCTCGTAAGCACCGACCAGAAGGCCTTTGCCCTCCTGCCGCAGGTAATACTCGCCATCCCGGTCAGCGACCGATGGCAGGCGGCGGTCCATCGCGGCAATCTCGGGGATGGTTTCGGTAACGAAATACTGGTGTTCGGTCGGAATCAGGGGGAGAGCGATCCCCGCCAGCGCCGCCACTTCCCGTGCCCAGAGGCCAGCAGCGTTCACCACCCATTGAGTGTGCACCTCTCCCAAAGGCGTTTCCACGATCCATGAGCCGTCCGGCTGAGCCCGCGTCGCCGTCACGGGGCAGTTGCGGTGAATCTGCGCGCCCCGTGCCCGGGCGCCTGCAGCATAGGCCATCGTCACGCCTGACGGGTCGACATTGCCGCCTTGCGGTTCATACATGATGCAGCGGATGCCGTCGAAGTTCACCAGCGGATGCAGACGCTCGGCCTCGTCCCGGCGCACTTCGTGGAAATCCATCCCGTAGTAGCGCGCCTTTGCAGCCTGCAGGCGAAGCTGATGTTCGCGCGCCTCGGTCTGGGCCAGATAGAGCGAACCGGGCTGGAAGATGCCGCAGCCTTGACCCGTCTCAGCCTCCAATTCCTTGTAGAGGCCCATCGTGTAGTGCTGCAGACGACTGATGTTGGTCTGGTCGTGCAGCCCGTGGATATTGGCCGCCGCATGCCAGGTAGAACCGCTGGTCAATTCCGAACGTTCCAACAGGACCACATCCGTCCAACCGAGCTTGGTCAGGTGGTACAGGATCGAACAGCCCACCAGCCCGCCGCCGATCACAACAGCTTGGGCATGGGATTTCAGCTTTGTCTCAGGGCTCGTCATCGCCGATCTCTTCCCGCCGCTTTGCGACATAGGCTTCCAGTTCTTCGCGGATGGCAGGGTCCATCGGCGGCTCTTCATATTCAGCCAACGCCTGTTGCCAGAGGTCGGTCGCGCGGGCGTCTGCCTCTTTCGCACCCGCAAGCGCCCAGTTCTCGTACCCCCGCCAGTCCGACAGCATCGGCTGGTAGAAGGCATTTTCATAGCGCGCCATGGTATGCGCCGCACCGAAGAAATGGCCGCCTGCGGGCACATCGCGGATCGCCTCGAAGCCGAGTTCATCAGCATCCCATTTCAGCGGCCGCAGGAATTCCACGATGTTCTGAAGGATTTCCACATCCAGGATCAGCTTCTCGTAGCTGGCGGTCAAGCCACCCTCGAGCCACCCCGCCGCGTGATAGATCAGGTTCGCACCGCCTATCACCGCACCCCACGTCGCCATCGACGTTTCATAGGCCGCCTGCAGATCGACGGCGTTCGAGGCATTGGCATTCGAGGTTCGGTAGGGCAATCCGTATCGCCGCGCCAGCTGGCCCGCGATCACGTTGGCTTTGGTGTTCTCTGGCGTGCCAAAGGCTGGCGCGCCCGAGCGCATGTCGACATTGCTGGTGAAGGCGCCGTACATCACCGGCGTGCCGGCACGGACAAGCTGCGTCAGGACGACACCGAACAGCGCCTCGGCATTCTGTTGGGCCATGGCGGCGGGCAGGGAGACCGGGGTCATCGCTCCCATCAATGTGAAGGGGGTGATGGTGACAGGCTGGCCATGCTCGGCCATGGCGATGAGGCCATCGCCCATCGCGTCATCCAGAAGCCGTGGCGAGTTGATCGAGATGATGGTTGTGACGCCGGGGTCGCGGGCCATATCCTCAAGGCTGATGCCCCGCGAAATGGCCATCATGCGGATCCCGTCCATCGCCCGGCCCCTGCCGATGGCGGTGCAATGGAAGGTCAGGTCCGAGAGCGTGAGGTTGGCGAAATAGGTGTCCAGATGCCGGTTGTTGGCGGGCAGTTCCTGCGGCGCGGTCACCTGGTTGCCGATCATATGGATGGCGTTGAAATGATGCGCCAACCGGATGAAGTTGCGATAGTCGTCAAGGTTCCCGGATCTGCGTCCGTTCACCCGATCATGCACATTCGGCGGTCCCGCCACCAAGCCAAAGGCCAGATGATTGCCGCCAAGGTTCACACGCTTTGCGGGGTTGCGCGGGGTGAGCGTGAATTCCCGTGGTACGGTGGATAACGCGGCTTCGACGAGGGTTTCGTCGATCCGCACGAGGCCATCGTCGTCGATCCTGGCCCCTGCGGTCGCGAAGAGGGCACGGACATTTGCACCCATCACCTTCACCCCGAGTTCCTTCAGGATGCGGATCGAGGTGTCGTGCAAGTCCTGCATCTGATCGCCGGACAGAATCTCCATCGGCGCGTAGGCGTTCCGGACGCTTTCCCATGGGAGTTGGGCGATGCTGGCCCCGGCCTTTTCGCGCCGCCCTCGTCTTGCTTCCCGCATCGCCATCCCTCGTCCTTTTTCACAGCCTAAAACCTTGGCAGAAAGAGTCACGAAACCGAAACGGGGGCCTGAACCCAAGTTATTCTGGGGCATAGTCGGTGGCCGGACCAGCCGGGATCGACTAATCTGCCGGCAGGAGAGACGCGATGAAGTATCTGCCACCCTTGAATTACATCCGGTCGTTCGAGGCCTCTGCCCGCCACCTGAGCTTTACAAAGGCGGCCGAGGAGTTGCGCATGACCCAAGCGGCCGTCTCCGGCCATGTGCGGGCGCTGGAGCAGTTCATTGGACGCCCCCTTTTCTACCGCGCGCCGCGCAGCCTGACGCTGACCGAAGTCGCATCGGCCTACCTTCCGGCATTGCAACGCGCCTTGGCGCAGATCGATGTGGCCACGGGGCAAGTGCAGACCGTCCGGCACCGAAAGGAGGTCACGATTGCCTGTCCGGCAAGCCTTGCCACCAATTGGCTTCCCGAGCGTCTGAGCGCTTATCGGGCCGAGAACCCGGAGGTCGAAGTCACTGTTCACGCGACGATATGGGCGGAATCCACCGAACAGATTGTCGATCTACGGATCATTCCCCGCCATGTCAGCCAACCACTTGTAGGCGAGAGCTTGGGAGAAGAGCGATTGGTCATGGTCTGTCGGCCTGATTTCTTGACCGGGCCGGATCCCATGCACGTGCCTGCCGACGTCCTGAAGAAGGGCCTGATCCATATCCTTGGCCGACAGGAGTTGTGGGAGGCCTTTGCGCACCATCACGGAATCCCCGACCTGCCACTTGTGCAGGGTCTGAAGACAGACAGTTCCAACGTGGCCTTGGAAATGGCCATCGCTGGGTTGGGCTGCGCGGTCACACTGGCTTCGCTGGCCGAGGTTCACGTGCGGCGTGGGTCGCTTGTGGAGCCGTTCCCCGGCAGGATCGCGAGCGGATGGGGCTATGATCTGCGACCCGGCGAATTGAGCCCTACAAGAGCAAGCGAAAAGCTCATGCAGTTCCTGTTGAAACAGGTTTAGGCAACCCGTCGAACGCGCTCCGGGCGCATGAGGACAAGACAACCAAGGCCGTCAAGAAGGCACAGGCTGAATGCGCACATAGTGCCCCTTCCAGATCGCTTGCCTTCGTTCAATGCTTCTGGCCATGCAAGCCTTGTGTGAACGTTGTGGAAAGATGGTCGCGCAGCGCCGCAAGAATACAGCCGTCATAGGTTGCTCGCCGCGGAGGCGATCAATCGGTGGCCGGGAGTAAGGTGGATGCTCGAGGGTCTTCTCACAAGAGGGCTTCGCTATGGGTACCTTGACACTTCCGTGCGGTTAAAGCCGGGTGCACTGCCTCTCCTCTATAACAGTGACCATTCTTGCTGCAGCTGCAAACATCCGCTTCGTCCGAAACTCGGACCTCGGCACACACCGCAGCGAATGGCCGCTTTCCGCCCATCGCGCCATGCATGTCGCAACCGGCCCATAGCTGCCATTCCAAAGTGCCCCCGCGAAGGGCAGCTTTCCAACCCCAACGCGCTGACGATACAGTTGAGACACCGGGTAGAATGCAGAAGGCAAAGCTGCTGCGATCCAACCTTCTCCATTTGGTAACTCATCAAAAGGCATCAATTCCAGCGAAATGTGCCTCTACTTCATGGTTGGGAGAGATACCCCGCTCGCACTGCAAGTCATCGAGATTTCGTCGCTACTACGGATCCCGGATGTCCATCAGCGTCGCAAGGTGGAAGACCTTCGGGCGCTCTTGAAATGAAGGAAAGGGGAGCGTCCGGTCATCCCGAAAGGCTGGCCGGGCTGCGAGGTCGTTTAAAGCCCAATGCTTCTGACAACACCACAACTCCCGAACAAAGCTGAACCTTTGGTAGGTACTTCGTTCAAGAGGCTCACCCTGTTTTCGAACGATGCCGTTGTCTGATCTTCAAGCTATCTGGAAGCCCTTCATCAGGGGATCACGATCATCGACGAAGATTGTATTGTGCCCGATGATCTGTGCCCAACCGGCCACGCTCGGTCGGATCGCAGGGTTTACGCCAACGTCTGTTTCGCTTTCAATGCGGCAATCAAAAAGAGTCCCGATGATGCTTTCATGGATGAAGTTGTCACCGACCTTCAGCCGACCCCTGGCGTGTAACTGAGCCATCCGTGCTGACGATCCCGTTCCACACGGGGACCGATCAATTGCCTTCGCACCGTAGAAAACTGCATTTCTCGCCGTCGCCTCAGGGTGCCGGGGTTCGTCGCACCACATGACGTGACTGACCCCTGCAATGCGCGTGTCCTCAGGGTGGACGGGTGCGACTGCCTCTTGAACCGCAGCGCGAACAATCGGGCTCAGTCGGACGATGTCGCTCGCCGACATGCGATCAAGCCCGGGCCAGTTCACCTGTGGTTCGATGATCGCATAGAAGTTACCACCATATGACAAGTCGACGGTGATCTCGCCCAAACCTGGCACAACGATGGCAACGTCGCGGGCGTGAAGATAGCTGGCAACGTTGAAGAGCCTTACATGACGGACGTGAGGGCCCTCCATCTGGTATTCAACATTTATGCGGCCCGCAGGAGCCTCGATGGAGAGGCACCCCGGAACGCGGGGAGTAACGAGCCCTGCTTCCAGAGCAGCCGTCACAGTGCCGATTGTGCCATGCCCGCACATCGGCAGACAGCCGCTGACTTCGATGAAAAGAACGCCAATGTCGCAATCCGTCCGCGAAGACGGGTAGAGGATCGTTCCTGACATGACATCATGGCCACGGGGTTCGAACATAAGGGCCGTTCTGACCCAATCATGATCCCTTTGGAATAGAACCCGCTTTTCGGCCATCGACACATTCGGCAATTGCGGCGCACCCGCGGCCACGACGCGGACAGGGTTTCCACAGGTATGGGCGTCGATGCAAAAGAAGGTGTGGCGCATTTGGGAACTCCAGGTTCAGAAGCGATCTACAGAAAAAGGCGAAAGGTCGACGACAGGCGTGGCACCGTCAATCAGATCAGCCACCAGCCGGCCCGTGGTTGCCGCTTGGGTCAGCCCCAGATGCCCGTGTCCGAAGGCATGAATAACCCGCCGGTTCCGGCTTGACCGACCAATGACGGGAAGGCTGTCCGGGGTTGCCGGTCGATGACCCGACCACATTGTGCCGTGGGTTTCGACCAGATCGGGGAAGTACCGGCGGGCAAGGCTGACCAGCGCATTCGATCTTTTGAAGTTGGGTTTGGCGTCAAGCCCACCAAATTCAGCGGCACCGCCGATGCGCAAACCACAAGACAGCGGTGTTGCCACGAACTGTCGTTCAGCGAAAATGATTTCGCGCCCGAGCTGAATGCCCGGCGCCGCGATGGTCGTGTTATACCCCCGTTCGCTTTCCAAGAGAACCCGATCGCCGATGGTCGCAGCCAGAGAGCCCGACCAGGCACCGGCTGCGATCACCACGTCTTCCGCCGCCAGAGGCCCGGCATCCGAGGTGTCCACCGTGACTGCACTTTCCATTGGCGTCAGGCCCACGGCAGAACCGCGGATCACCGTCAGGCCGCGCTGGCGGAGTGAGGTCAAGAGCGCCGAATGCAGGGTCCGTGGGTCAGAGACATGGGACCATTGCGGGGTTGCGACAGCCCGCCGGACAATGGGGCCAAGGGCCGGCTCCATCTCCCGCGCCTGATCTCCACTGAGTTCATCACAAGTGATACCGTGAAGCCGCCTCAGATCCCACGTTCCGGCATCGGCCTGAAAAGCCCGTTCGGTTTCATAGACCGAAAGCGCACCCTTGCAGTGCAATTCGTTCTGCAACCCGTTTGCAGCCAACATCGGCAGGAGGTCGTCATAGGTGCGGTTGTTCAGGCTGGCGAGCGCCTTTGCCCCTCGGAGCATTTCGGTCCGGCTCGATGCATGAGAGAACCTGAGCAGCCAAGGGATCAATGATGGTAGATGACGCCATCGAACGGCCAAAGGACCCAATGGGTCGAGCAACCATCCCGGCACCTTGAGAAAGACGCCCGGGGCTGAGGCAGGAATAACTTCGGACACGGCAATCCCGCCGGCATTGCCATAAGAGGCACGATCGCCTTCGGGATCCCGGTCAAGAATGGTGACCGTGTGGCCACGACCAAGCAGATTATGCGCGACGGCGAGTCCGATGATGCCGCCCCCAACAATCAAAACAGTCCTGCCAGCCATTCCCGGACCTTTCCGCCTGATGCTTCTGCAGATCTCTCTAGGGCAGAATCTTTTAATTGACAACTGTCGATTGGATCCAGTTAAACAATAGCGCCGACCCGCTGGATTCGCGGTCGTCCAACACTGGAGGTCATAATGAAGAAGCTACTCGCGGCAGCGATTGCCGTGCCGATGGCGCTTTGCCTGGCGGGGACTGCAACGGCGGACCCGTCGATTGACAACATCATTGCGTCAGGAAAACTGCGCTGCGGCGTCCAACTCGACTACCCGCCCGCCGGTTTCCGCAACGAACAGAACGAACCTGAAGGCTACGACGTCGCTTACTGCAAGGACATGGCAGCAGCTTTGGGCGTCGAGGCCGAGATCGTGGAAACCCCGTCGGCAGAGCGGATCCCGGCGCTGCAATCCAATCGGATCGATGTGTTGATTGCATCAACTTCGATCACGCCAGCACGCGCCCTGTCGGTTGCGTTCTCGCAGCCCTACGTCAACTACATCAATGTTGTTCTGACCCGGGACGACACGAACATCACTTCTTTTGACGAGATGAAGGGCCGCGCGATTGGTGGCGTGACCGGCACGACGACCGAGAAGGATCTGAAGGCCGCCTTCGGCCAATGGGCTGATCCGGCTGGCAGCTATACCGGCTACGGCAGCGAGGCCGAAAGCTATCTTGCGCTTAGCCAAGGCAAGATTGATGGCCTCATCGTGGGCAATGCGGCCGCCGCGGCCCTAATCCAGAGCGGGCAGTTCGCGAACCTCAAGGTTGCAGGCGATGCGCCGACACCGCCGGATCTGGCTGGGATTGCGGTGCGCAAAGCCGATCAGGACTTGCTTCAGTTTGTCAGGACATTCGTTTGGTCGCAGGTGACGTCCGGCCGCTATGCCGAGCTCTACGCCATCTACTTCGGGGCAGGTGAACCTCCGGCGCTTGCCACCCCGTTGGTCGAATACTGAACAAGAACAGGGGCGAAGGCGGTTCAGTCTTCGCCCAAACCTAGAAGGTGAACTGGTCATGTTCGGCTACACGTTCTACTGGTCGATCGTCTGGCAGAGACTGCCCGAACTTGCGGCAGGTGCAGCCCTGACCCTGCAGATCACGGTGCTTTCCATGATCCTGGGCACCGCCTTTGGGGTTGCATTGGCGATCGGCCGGCAGGGTCGTGGTCTTGGCTTGCGGCTTTCGACGGCATGGGTCGAACTGGCGCGAAACACACCGGCCCTCTTCCAGATCTACATGGTCTATTTTGGTCTGGGGGCCTTTGGCATCCATCTGAGCAGTTACGTTGCGATGGTGGCTGCGCTGACCTTCAACAACGCGGGCTATCTGGCCGAGGTCTTTCGCGGCGGCTTGAACTCAGTCCCCAAGACCCAGATGTCGGCGGCGCGTTCGCTGGGCATGACCGTCGGCCAAAGCTACACGCGGGTGGTCTTTCCGCAGGTGTTCAAGACAGTGTTCTTTCCCTACGTCAACCAATTGAACTGGGCCCTTCTGAACAGTTCGCTTGGCATGATCATCGGTTTGCGGGAACTGACTGGTGCGACTCAGGCGGCCCAATCTGAATCATTCCGCACCTTTGAGTTCTTTCTGGTCGCCGCAGCCATCTATTTTCTCCTGTCAAAAATCGTCGAAGTGTCGGCCCGGCTTATTTTCCGGCGCCTTTCCCGGACGTGACCCATGAAAATCACACTCCCCTATTCGGGTCTGCAGTGGTCCGATCTCTGGTTCGTCCTGGAGGGCATCGGCAATACCGTTTTGCTGACGGTCATCGCCGCAACGATAGGAACAATCATCGGGCTCGCCTTGGGTTGGGCGCGGGGCGAAAGTAAAACGGCCCGCTGGGCGTTTGCACCGATCATCGATGTGGTCCGCAGTGTTCCCCTGATCATTCAGCTTATTCTGGCCAGCAGCTTTTTCGCCATGGCCGGGGGGGAGGCTTCTCCGCTTGTGGCGGGTTGCGTCGTGCTCAGCCTCTACATGGGCGTCCTAACGTCCGAGCTGGTGCGCGCGGGGCTGGCGTCAGTTCACATTACACTTCGGCGCGCGGCGCGGTCCCTTGGCATGAGCTATTGGCAAGAGTTGCGGCATGTTTCGGCCCCGCTTGCACTGCGAGCCGTGTTTCCAGGCTGGGTCGGTACGTTGATTGCGCTGACCAAGGATACCGCGCTTGTTGGCGTGCTTGGCTATGTCGAACTGATGCGCGCCACACAAATCCTGATCAATCGCACCAATGAGGCCCTTCTGATCCTTACCGGAGCGGGCCTGTTCTACTTTCTCATTTGCTACCCGATCTCGCGCTATTGCCGCCGTCTGGAAAAGGCCATGAACCATGATTGAAATCCGCAACGTCCGGAAATCCTTTGGGAACCATGAAGTCATCAAGGGTGTCTCGCTGGAGGTGAAGAAAGGCGAAGTGCTGTGCCTTATCGGAGCCAGTGGTTCAGGAAAATCAACGATGCTGCAATGCATCAACGGGTTGGAGCCCATCCAAGCAGGAGAGATCCTTGTAGACGGCACCTCCGTTCATGCGAAAAGCACCGACCTCAATCTGTTGCGTCAGAAGCTTGGGATCGTCTTTCAGCAGTACAACGCGTTTCCGCATCTCAATGCGCTGGAAAACGTCGCGCTTGCGCCGCGCATCGTGAGAAAAATGCGCCCGAAAGACGCGTTGGAGATTGCCAGGGAACACCTCGATTATGTCGGCCTTTCAGCTCAGGCGGAGCAATATCCGACAAGCCTGTCGGGGGGGCAGCAGCAACGATTGGCCATAGCGCGGGCTCTGGCGATGAGGCCAGACTACATGTTGTTCGACGAGGTAACTTCCGCGCTCGACCCGGAACTGGTGGGTGAAGTGCTCGACACGATCCGCAAGCTTCGGACCAATGGCATGACCATGATCATGGTCACCCACGACATTGCATTCGCCCGCGAAAGTGCTGACCGGGTCGCCTTTTTTGATGGCGGTGGGATCTGTGAAATCGGCGATGCGCGACAGGTCATCACAGCCCCAAACAAAGAGCGCACGCAGCAGTTTCTGCAACGCGTGCTGCACTGAGAAAACACCCCAAGAAACATCTGCAATCAAGAAAGGACACCACAATGGCAATCTGGAAGGGCGTTTTTCCCGCCGTTACCACCAAGCTGCACCAGGACGGCAGCGTCGATCTGGCTGCCACCACGGCCAGCATCGAGCGACTGATCGAGGCGGGCGTCGATGGCGTTATCGTTCTGCCGATGCTGGGCGAGAATGCCTCAATGGACATGGTCGAACGGGAAATGATCATTCGGGCGGCAGTCAAGACGGCCAAGGGCCGCGTGCCTGTCCTATCGGGTCTGGCCGAGATCACCCTTGATCGCGCCAAGGCAAACGCCAAGGCTTACGAGTCCTTTGGGGCCCAAGGTCTTATGGTGTTCCCAAGCCTTGGATACAAGACAGACCCGCGCGAAACGGTTGAATGGTATAAGGGCATCGCATCGGCCTCATCGCTTCCCATCATGATCTACAACAATCCGATCGCATACGGGGTCGACTGCACGGTAGAGGTGCTGAAGGAACTGGTCGACACGCCGGAGATCGTCTGCATCAAGGAAGAAACCGGCGACATCCGCCGCGTGACAGACATGTATGTGGCGTTCGGCGACCGCTTCAGCATCTTTTGCGGCGTCGATGATCTTATTGTCGAAAGCTGTGCTCTTGGCGTGACCGGCTGGGTGTCGGGCATGACCAACGTCTGGCCAAAGGAATGCGTCAACCTGTTCGCTCTCTGCCAGGCAAACAAGTATCCGGAAGCGCGCAAGATCTATCGGGTTCTGACGCCGTCGTTCCATCTCGATACGCATGTCAAACTCGTCCAGTACATCAAAATGGGGGAGAGCCTCGTCTATGGCGCCCCCGAGTGGACACGCGCACCGCGCCTTCCCCTTGTCGGCGCTGAACGCCAGCACGTCATTGCCACGATCACAAAGGCAGTTGCAGACTTGAAAACGCTCTGAAGTCGAACGGTGGTGGCGGGGTCACTGGTGGCCCTGCCGCACGACCGCAAGGCGCCCAGATTTCTCAGGCATTTGAATGACAGCTTAACGCCTCACTTCACATTGCTCCCCTCGATCACGACGCGGCAACTCGGCTCGTGCCCTATCTCGAAGACAAAGCGGGCAGGCTGATTGTGAACGGATTCGGCACAAGTGTTGAAGTGGCCCATGCAATCGTTCATCGCGGTCCGTTCCCGGCTATGTCGGACGGCCGCAGCACTTCGGTTGGTAGCCTTGCGATCCAGCGATTTTTACGGCCGGTCTGTTGTCAGGATATGTCTTTGGCGCTGCTTCCAAACCAGCTTCGCGCGAAGTCATGAAGGCCCGTGACAAAACTGACCGTAACAAAGTGGATGATCCGCTGTCGCACGCCTTGCCCCCGCCAGCCAATGAAAGCTATGGTGAAAATGTTGATTGGATCCAATGCGGCGCGAAATGACAACAGTCGGAAATCCCTCTGAAAAGCACAAGCTGCAGCGCCTCAGCCTGCCAGAGGCCCTGGCCGCATCGCTGCGCGAACGCATCTTGAACGGCGAGTTCCAGCCCGGGGAAGCGCTGGTGCAAGAGGCGCTTGCCGCCGAATATGAATGTAGCCGGATGCCAGTTCGCGAGGCCTTTCGCCAGTTGGAGGCCGAGGGCTTGATCGAAACGAAGGTTCACAAAGGGGCTTTTGTCTCGTCAATTTCTCCGGACGAGGTGATGGAACTGTTCGAGCTTCGCGCCTTGATCGAGTGTGACTTGCTGCTCCACGCGATTCCGAAAATGACAGAGGCGGACTTCATCGCCTGTGAAGAAATCTTGGGCGAACTGGAGAGGGTCTATGCTGAACGGGAAATGGCAAGGTGGGGTTCCCTAAACGCCGCTTTCCACCGGCGCCTGCTGAGCCCCGCAGAAAGAGGCCAGTCCATTTTGATTCTTGGCGGGATAAACCTTCAGGTCGAACGTTTCGTACGCTTGCAGCTCTTGCTGACCGAAGCCTTTGAAACAGCTGCCCTTGAACATCAGCAGTTGCTGCTACTGTGCCGTGCCCGGGATGTGGAACATGCCATCCCATATCTTCGTGATCACATTCTGACTGCAGGGCGTGAACTTGTAGCAGCTATGAAGTCCAAGCGAAAATTTTAAAAAAGTCATACCTTTGCTGGCGCAAACTGTCGCGCGGAAGTGCTATCTGACCAATTCGATCCAGCCTACGTTCTCCTGAACCCTGCCATCAATCAGGTGGCGAATGGTTCTCTCTAATGGGCTAGAAGGGCGGCGCGGGCCAACGTTTTCGTGCGCACTTCTGCCCTAGAATAATGCGGCTAGAGTTGATCCGGCTAAACCCGCCCAGCGGCTCGCGTCCGAAGACGATGTTCTCGGCAACGGATATCGCCGGAACTTGGGGCAACTCCTGCTCGATGATCGAGATGCCGACGCTGAGCGCATCACGCGATCTGCGGAAAGTCACTTTCCGCCGGCCACGCCGAACACCAACCAGACGCCGAGCAGCCATTGATGCTGACCGCAGCAAACGTCCGCTTTCCGCCCATCGCGCCATGCACGTCGCACCAGGCCCTTAACTGACCTTCAAGCCAAAGATGGAACTTCCTGAAAGTGGTCTTTCATGCCCCGACCGTGGTGGAGATGATCGGCAAGCTTCTGCGCCACAGCCAGATGCGGACAACTTCACTATGCCCATTTGGTGGTTTGCCCGTGCGCGAGTGCGCCAGTGCTGTGGCTAGCGCGTTCACACCCAAGCCCGGTAGCGCAGGTAAGTCCGGCGCGCAGGGCTGCACCCATGTGGTAGCAGCGTGACAGCCCAAGACACGGCTTAATTGCAAGACATGCAAGGGTACATGTTTTGATTCACTTTAGGCAACTTGGGGAGGCAGTCACTTTAAGTGGTAAAGATTGCAGTTCTAGGCGTAGTAGGTGGCCATGGTCTCGACTGGGCAGAGCAGTTCTCGGGGTGGCCGTCTGGTGAAAACCGCCCGGGGCGTGGTGAGTTTGGCGGCAGTGATGGGGTTTGTCGGCGCGGGCGGTGCTGTTGCACAGTCGCTGGATTGCGCGGCTCCTGTCGGCGGTCGTGAGAACAGCGAGATTTGCGACCTCGACACCCTTGCGGGCGGCACCGGTAGCAGCACCAGCGGCGTTAGCGCCGACGGATAGGTTGTGGTGGGCCGTAGCCGTGGCAGTGCCCCGCTGGGCGGGTTCCGTTAGGTTGAAGGCAACGGTATGGAATTCCTCGGTTCTCTTAGTCCTGGCTTCTCTAGCTCACCGACTGGCGTCAGCGCCGATGGGTCGGTCGTGGTCGGCCAAAGTGTCTCCCGCGCGTTCCGTTGGGTTGCGGGCAGGGGCATGGAAAGCCTCGGCAACATTGAGGGAAGCAGGTCTCACTCTAGCATTGCCTTTGGCGTAAATGCTGATGGGTCGGTTGTGGTTGGCTGGAGCGCTAGCAGTGCCGGGCTGCGCGCATTCCGTTGGGTGGAGGGCCGCGGGATGGAAAGCCTCGGCACCCTCGCGGGCGACAACAGTAGCATCGCCTGGGGCGTAAACGCCGATGGATCGGTCGTGGTCGGCGATAGCGGCAGCAGTGGCGAGGAGCTGGCGTTCCGCTGGGTGGAGGGCAGAGGTATGGAAAGCCTCGGCACTCTTGTTGAAGGCTTTGCAAGCATCGCCTATGGCGTTAGCGCCGATGGGTCGGTCGTAGTCGGCGACAGCAGCAGCCGTGCGTTCCGCTGGGTGGAGGGCAGAGGTATGGAAAGCCTCGGCACCCTGACAGGAGACAGCTCAAGCGGTGCCGTTGGCGTCAATGCCGATGGATCGGTCGTGGTGGGAGCTAGTGTCGGCAGTGAAGGGTCCCGCGCGTTTATCTGGCGTGCGACCGATGACGGCGGCGAGATGGAGGACCACGAAAATCTAATCACCTCTTTCCCTGTATTGGGCAATGACAGCGCGGTGATGCAGGGAGAACAACAGTTTGCTCTTGGCGCGCTGATGGGCCCGGGCGGGTTGGCGCAGGCAGGGGGATGGTCATTATCGACCCAGATTGGCGCGCAATCGACCGCGCGCAACCCTACCACCGTGGGCGCGCGCGCGACCTCGCTGGCCGCGCTCAACTTTGGGCGGGGGATCAGCGATACCTTCACCCTTGGCGCGACGATCAGCGCGCAGGGCTCCAGCCTGCAAAACAACGCCTTCAACCTGGACACCGGATTTGCCGGGGCGATTTGGGGTAGGTACAGCGCGGGCGGCGCGGATCGGACGGGGCTGCAGGCCAGCGGAAGCCTTGGATTTGCGCGCAACTCCGGCGACATTGCGCGCGGGCGGTTGTTGACCGATGTCGCGCTGGCGACTGGCCAATCGAACGTCGAGACACGCGCCGTGCAGGCGACCCTCGGTTATGGCCTGACGCAGGGTGCCTGGCTGGTGACTCCCAGCCTTGGCTTTGCGCATTACTACACGACACGCGCGGCCTATACAGAAAGCGGCGCTGCCTTCAACGCCAGCTATGACGCGATGACGACTAGCCGCACGGTGGCCACGCTGGCGCTGTCGGGCGATATGAAGCTGGGCGAGCGGGTGCGCCTGTCGCTGGGCGCGGGGGTGGAGCATGACCGGTCGGTCACCGCCCCGCGCTTGACCGGAACCTCGGATATTCCGGGGCTGGCGACGTTCGACATCGGCAGCACGTTCGAAACCAACAGAACGCGCAGTTTCGTGACGGCGGGCTATACCCATGACTTCGGCAATGCCCAAAGCCTGAGCGGCACGCTGCGCGTCGGGCAAGCGGTCTATGGCAGCACGCCGTCGATTGGTGTCGGCCTGAACTACGGCATGCGGTTCTGACAAAATTGTCTGAAAGAGATTTTGCGCCCGGCCATTTGGTCGGGCGTTTTCTTTGAAACCTAGCCGTCCGTTTTCGCAAGGTGCCGCGGGTGCATCGCGGCAACCTCACAGGCGGCTCTCCGCCCCTTGCGTATTGGAGAGCGCTTCCGGCCGGTGGTGTTGAAAATCCTGACCCGCTCTCCGCGCCCAGCGTTCGGCTGTAGATGCCTGCAGGTCTGCGTAGTGCCGCTCCGGGCGGGGCCGCCGTCACTTTCATGAGTTTGCGGAGCTACTGTTCGGTTGCGGCGAGGTGGATTTCGTCTTTGGCTCCGTTTGGGCCGCGCAGTCGCAAGCGACCATGGCCCAAGATGCGCTTGAGGCGGGCGAAGAGCATCTCCACTTTCTTCCGGCGGCGACTGCTCTCGAGGGCTCCAAGTCATGGATCAAGCTCTGTCGTGGTGTTTCAGCTTTCCGGTCCAAAGGTTTCTTGATGGATCCGGTTTACCGAGACACCAGATGCTTCGAGGCCGAGCCGGATGCTGGATTGGAACTCCGCTTGACCACAAAGCATGTAGTGGGCCCGTGAACCCGCCCCAAGGGCTAGCAGATTTTCGGCGGTGATCCGGCCCTGTATGTTGTAGTCAACGCCGGGTCGGTCGGTGCGCCTGGGCCGACTGTATGCCACAATTCTGCGCAGATTGGAGTTGGCTTGCACAAGGCCATTCACCTCATCGCGAAAGGCGTGGGTCGAACCGTTCCGCGTAGCGTGAATATACCAGACCGTTCGGTTCTGTTGGCTGACATTTGCCCAGAGTGCAGACAGCATCGGGGTCAGGCCCACGCCAGCGCTGACCAGCACCAACGGGCAGTCTGAGCAGGGCACAACGAAATCGCCGGAGGGCTTTTGCGCCGCGATAACGCTGCCCTTAAGGCAATCGTCATGCAGGAACCGCGACACGAGTCCATTGTCCTCGCGCTTCACGCTGATGCGGTAGAACCGGCGGTCTTGCGGCGGCCCGGAAAGAGAGTACGAGCGCCTGGAGGTGCCACGAAGGCCGGGAATTTGCACCTCGACCTGAAGATGCTGTCCGGCCTTGAACGGGTCGAGCGGGCGATCATCGAGTGGCGTCAGGTAGAACGACGTGATGTCTTCGCTTTCGCGGACTTTGTTGGCGACCCTCAGCTGCCGCGCCAAGTGATCCAGACTAGCCCACCGCAGCGACACGGCACTGGGGCGCTCGATGATGGCCTCGATGTCAACCGCGATCATGCGCCGGGCGTCTGGGTCATTGGCACCGTCGGGTGACCAGTCGATCTTTGCGCGGCCAGTGACGTGCAGAAGCCCGCCCGTTGCGAAGTCTATGAACAGCAAGCCTACTCGCGGATCCGCGACCAGGTTGCCGATGGTATTGAAAAAGTTGTTGCCCGCATAGTCCGGTATCAGAAGACGGCGGGGGCCGCCCACGCGGACGAAGCCGGGCTCGCCGCCCCGGTGGCTGGCGTCGTAACCACGGGCATTGCCCTCAGCGTTGGGATGGCCCGAACCGATGAACAGCGTGTCGGCCGCGGCTATGCGGGCGATCTGGTCCTGGTTCAGGGCGTCTGACCGCCGGGCCTTGCCGGGCACTGTCGTAACCCGGGTGACGGCACGTTGTTGGATATACTGCGGGCAATTCCCGAAGCTCTGGCGGATGTCTATTTTATAGCCACTCCTGTAAGGGCGGACATGGCCGCTGAAGCGGTTGCGGCGACGCGTGGCCAGTTCGATACCCAGAACGCCGATCTCGGCACCCGAAGCGAAAGCTGCTGAAAGCGGATCGTCCGCCGCAAGCAAGTTCTCGAGGGTGACGTGATACGGGTCGGGCGAGGTGGCAAAGCCGTTCACCCCTTCGACCAGCGTGACCCAAGTCTGGCCTGCAGCATCCATGCCCGAGACCACAAGGAACGGCAGCGATGTGTAGAACGCGCGGTGCTGTTCGGGGAGGTGGTCACGGATGAAGCCGCCGACACGCGCTGCCATGTCGCCCACACCTGCGCGGGCCTGCGCGGCGCGCTCGCCGTCGTGAAAGGGATTGGGGATTTCTGTTTGTGTCATGGCGTGGTTCGCTCAAAGATGTCGCGGCGGCGATCAGCGCCCCGGGGCGGTTCGGTCGTCAGGCTAGGTCCGGGATTTGGGAGGAAGCCATCGGCACGAAGTTCGGCTGCGCCTCGATGCGGACCAACCAGGCGCGTAGATTCGGGTAAGGTGCCAAGTCGACTCCGCCCTCCGGCGCGTGCGCGATGTAGCTGTAGCCTGCAACGTCGGCGATGGTAATGTTGCCTGCGGCCAGCCAGTCACGGCCCGCCAGATGTGCGTCCATTACCTTGAAAAGGTCGTGCGCCTTTGCAACTGCGGCGGCATGATCGTGTTCGGTGCCGAAGACCTTGACCAGACGCGCAGCGCAGGGACCGGCATAGATGTTGTCGGCGGCCACGGTCAGCCATCTCTGGACCTCGGCGGCCTGCCTCGCGTCCTGCGGCAGCCAGTGCGCGCCCCGGGCATAAGTCTGCACGAGGTAGATCAAAATCGCGTTGCTGTCAGAAAGCGTGTAGCCGCCATCGTCAATCGCGGGGACCAGACCGAAAGGGCTGATCCGCAGATAGGCAGGCGCCTTGTGAGCACCGTTCGCCATGTCGAGGTCGATTTTCTCATAGCGCAGCCCAAGAAAGGCCATCATCAGTTCGACCCGGTGGCAGTGGCCCGATTTGGGGGTGCGGTAAAGCTTGATCGGGGTGGTCATTGGTTCGGTCCTTCTGATCGACATTCCAGGCGCGGGGCTGTCCCAAGCGTTGAAACATTTCTAATTCCTTTTCTAATGCGAAAGAATGAGCCATTGTTGGAAGTCACTATTCTGATATTTGGAATGATAAGATGGACCGGATACAGATGCTGGAGGTGTTCGTGGCTGTCGCCGAGGCAGGAAGTTTTGCTGGCGGCGCACGGGCGACGGGCCTGAGCCCGCCATCCGTGACGCGCGGCGTAAACGACTTGGAGGAACGCCTTGGCGCGCGACTTTTCCTGCGCACGACGCGGGTGGTCCGACTGACGGACGTGGGCCGGGATTATCTGGAAGAGGTGCGCGGCATCCTGTCCGATCTGCGGGCGGCCGATGACCTTGCGTCGGGCATGGCGGCGCGCCCAACTGGCCATCTGCGGGTTACCGCCCCGGTCGAGTTCGGACATATCCACGTAGCCCCGATCCTTGCCGATTTCCTGGATGCCTATCCGGCTGTGTCGGCCGACCTGCTGACGGTTGACCGTATCGTCAACCTGGCCGAGGAAGGGATTGATGTCGCCCTGCGGATTGGTGATCTGCCGCCCTCTGGATTGACGGCGGTGCGTGTCGGTCATGTGCGCCGGGTCATCTGTGCGGCACCGGACTACCTTCAAAACTACGGGGTTCCGCAGACACCGGCAAACCTGACACATCACAGGATCATCGCGATCGGCGGCACCACACCGAACACCGAATGGCGGTTTGGCAAAGACCGGAGCGAGATCGTCCGGTTGAAACCGCGGCTCTTTGTGTCGAACGTCGGCGCAGCCTTGGAACTGGCGAGAAGAGGCTGGGGGGTGACGCGCGTTCTGTCCTATCAGGTCGACCACGATCTGCGGGATGGAGGTCTGCTAACGATACTGGAGCCGTTCGAAGCGGAGCGCCTTCCGGTTCATCTTGTTCACCACGAGGGCCGGCGCGTGACCGCGAAACTGCGCAGCTTTCTTGACTTTGCCCGCGACAGGTTGCGCGATTTGCCAGTTCTGAATAGCTAAGGCGCCCGCGTCGGCCCCCCCGACGGAGCGGAGGGCCGACCAGTGAGGAGGGAACGTAGGATAGGCGTTCCGATGATGCGGAACTTACTTCCGGTAAAGGATCATGCCGGCATGATGCAGCACATCGGGCTCGACGAAGGTGCCGTCAGCGGTAAAGCCAGTGTCATCCCAGTATTCGATGTAATTGCCGGTCACCTTGTAGTGGCCTTCATAGGCTCGTTCGCGATTGCCCCGGGCTTCGACGTAGCGGCCATTTGGCAAGAGTTCGTGACGGATGTGCTTGTCTGCCGTGACCCACATCCCGACGTAAGGATGCGGCGGGGCAGCCTCTTCGGCGAACACGGCGCTGCTGGCCAACAAAGCGGCGGTGAGAATGGTCGATTTCTTCATGATGAACCTCAATTTGCGGATGCGGTGGGACGGATGGTGATTTCGGTGGTGTCAACGGTCGCCGGGGCCTCGATCAACTGACGTACGGCGCGGGCGATGTCGGCGGGTTGCAGAGCCACGGCACGGTAGGATCCGATCATCGCCTGCGTCTCCTCATGCGTGATGGTGGAAGCGAGCTCGCTTTCGACCACGCCGGGATTGACGCAGGTGACACGGACCGCGCTGCTTTCCTGGCGAAGGCCGTCCGATATCGCGCGGACCGCGAACTTGGTGGCGCAGTAGACTGCCGCCGTCGGCACGACCTGGAGGGCGCCGATCGAGCCGATGTTGATGATCTGGCCCTCGCCTTGCCGTTCCATGACCGGCAGCACCGCGCCGATCCCCCACAGGACACCCTTGATGTTCACGTCCACCATCCGGTCCCATTCCTCGACCTTGAGAGCGGACAGCGGGGACAGGGGCATGACGCCCGCGTTGTTCACAAGCACGTCGATCCGGCCCCAGAGGTTAAGCGCCGTCCGCGCGAAATCCTGCATCGAGCGCAGGTCGGTGACGTCAAGGAATGCGGTCGCGACATCGGCGCCCGAGTCGCGCAGGTCGCTTGCGACGGCATCCAGCCGGTCCGTCCGGCGTGCGCCCATCAGAACCTTCGCTCCGCGCGCCCCAACTTCGCGGGCGATGCCTTCGCCGATTCCGCTTGAGGCTCCGGTGATCAATATGACCTTGTTCATGGCTTTTCCTTTTCCTGCCAGTTGCCAGGGGCTAGATGGACTTCTGCCGCTGTAAAGGGTATGGCTCCGTCACTGGACTGGGTGGTTAGCAGCGCGCGACAATGGAGGTGTGAAGTGGACCTAAATCTGCTGCCGCTTCTACTTGCCGTTGCCGATGAGCGGAACTTTCGCGCTGCCGCCGATCGCCTTGGCGTGACGCGATCCGCTGTCAGCCAGGGCATCCGCAGGCTTGAGGATACCGTGGGGTTGCAGCTGGTCATGCGCACGACCCGCGCCGTTCGCCTTACCGAGGCCGGGGAGAGGCTGGTAGAAAGCCTGCGCGCGCCGATAGGAGCAGTGCAACAGGCCCTAGAGGTGAACGCCGACGCCCCAAGCGGAAGGCTGCGGCTTGCCGTCACCTCAATCGCCGAAGACTTCCTGTCGGGGCCGTTGCTGGCGCGCTTTGCAGAAGCGCACCCCAAGGTCACGGTTGACGTGACGGTGACGGATGACGAGCTGGACATTGTCGAACATGGCTACGATGCTGGAGTCCGTCTGGGCGAAGTGATCGAGCAGGACATGATCGCCGTGCCCGTCGGCGGCCCCCAAAGCGAAGTGGCGGCAGCGTCACCTGCCTACATTGCGCGCCATGGCGCACCCGATCATCCAAGGGATCTTCTTCAGCATCGCTGCATTGGGTGGCGCCCGCATCCCAATACTGCACCGTGGCACTGGGAATTCGTGCAGGACGGCAGGCCCTTCGACGTCATGGTCGATCCGCAAGTCACGACCAACGATCTGCGTCTGATGTTGCGTTTGGCGCTGGCGGGAGGCGGCATCACCTTCGCCACGCGGGACTGCATGCGAGAGTACCTTGAAAGTGGTGCGCTGGTCCCGCTTCTCACAGAATACTTGCCGCCGTTTTCCGGTTTTCAGCTTTACTTCCCGCAGCGCAAGCACATGGCGCCAAAGCTGCGGGCCCTTATCGAACACGTGCGGCGATGGCGCTTTTCCAGTTGAGAAGTCTGCCGTGCGGCGTCTCAAGAAAGCGCGGAGGCGCGGATCAACGACTGTGCGCGTATCGGTGCGTTTGGTCGTGATTTGAGATCGCTGGACCCATGAACTACGTGGCAGGGATGGCCGCGCCGCACGTGGCGCGGCCAAAGCGACCTTACTGGCTTGTCACGACCTGCATCACGGCTTCGGATAGCGCGATCACCGCAGCGTTGCGGGTGTCGAAGTCGGCTTCGGCATCAGACAGGAAGATTGCGATGAAGTAGGGCTTCCGATCTGGCGGCGTGACCATCGCCACGATGTTGCGGTTGAAGTCGGCGCTGCCCGACCGGTCCGCGACATGCCAGCCTTCCGGCGTGCTTGCACGGATCAAGGTGCCGGTGACGCTGCCGGCGCTCATCCAGTCGACCAGTTGCGCACGCGACGTGGGCGATAGGGCGTCACCAATCAACAATGCCGCCATGGTCGAGACCATCGCATCCGGACTGGTGGTATCCCGCGGATCGCCCGGAATGAAAGTGTTCAACTCGGGCTCGCGACGGTCTACTCGGCTAATCGGGTCGCCGATCTCGCGCAGGAACGTGGTCACGCTTGGTGGTCCGCCAATCCGATCGATGAGCAGGTTCGTAGCTGTGTTGTCGCTCATATCGAGCGCGGCATGACACAGCGCGCCCACGGTCATCGTGTTGCCGACCATCGTTTCGGTGACAGGCGCGTAGTCGAGGATATCCTCAGCTCTGATGACAAGCGGTTCCGCCAAGTCGATGTCGCCCGCATCCACAAGGTTCAGAACCGCGCCGCACAACATCGTCTTGAAGGTGCTGGCCATCAGGAACCGTTCGTCGGCGCGATGGCTGATCGACCAGTCCGAACCGCTATCGTGGATTACAAGGCCTATGCGCGCGTCAAGGTCGCGCTCGATGCGGTCGATGGTTGCCGCAAGGTGCTGCTCTGGGTCATTCGCAAGGGCAGGCGCGGGGGCAAGCAGTCCAAGCGAAAGCCCGGCAGCCAGAAAAGGCAGCATAGATGAGAGGGAATTCATGGGATCATCCTTGTCTGGATCGATTGCGCAATACTCCGCTCCGTCGCCCGCTTGAGACGATGCATGACGAGCGGCTATCAAAGGTTGGAACGTATGAGACATCAGTGGATGTATCGCCGCTTCCTTTAATTTGCTGCTTTACCGCCATCAAACGACAAAATATCACCCTCAGCATTAGCTGGAGTAATACCCATGGATCGTCCAGACCTACCTCTGAACGGGCTCCGCGTGTTCGAAACCGCCTACAGGCAAGGCAGTTTTACACGCGCTGCCATAGAGTTGCGCATCACCCAAGCCGCGGTCAGCCATCAGGTGGCAAGGTTAGAGGATCGGTTGGGCGTAGGCCTGTTCGTGCGCGCGTCCGGCGGATTGGTGCCGACCGATGAAGCAAGAGCGCTCTACCCCGTCCTGGAGCACGGATTCGACGCGATGGCGCGGACGCTGGATCGGATCACCGGACACCGCGACATTGAAACGTTGAAGATCGGCGTCGTCACGACCTTTGCCGTGGGATGGCTGCTGCCGCGCCTGCCCGAGTTCCGGCGGACCCATCCGATGGTCGATCTCCGCATCTCGACCAACAACAACCGCGTCGAGATCCTTCGCGAAGGGCTCGACATGGCCATCCGATACGGCGCGGGCTCCTGGACCGGGCTTGAGTCCGACCTTCTGGTCGAAGCACCGCTAGCGCCCCTGTGTGCGCCGTCGATTGCCGATTATCTGACCGACCCGAAGCACCTTGGCCGTGAAGTCCTGCTGCGAAGCTATCGTAGCGATGAATGGCCCCGCTGGTTCGCAGAAGTGGGATCATTCTGTCCACCCCTGACCGGCCCCATTTTCGATTCGTCTCTGGCGATGGCCGACATCGCCAGGGAAGGCGGCGGCGTTGCCCTGCTTCCCGTGGGCATGTTCACCCGCCAGATTGCCGACGGGCGGCTGGTTCAGCCGTTCTCGACCGTGTTGTCAGCGGGCAGCTACTTCCTGACATGGCCTGCAGACCGACCGCTTACACCCGCCATGAAGGATTTCCGAAGCTGGCTGCTAGCCGTATCTTCCGAGTCAGCTTCCCGCGCTAGCGACTAGCATTTGTCAGGACGTCAAGCCGCCCATGCCAATCATGTTCAAGCAGGGGGAACACTATGAGGGCAGCTATCCCGGCATCCTCTAAAGTCGAAGGGCACGGCATGACGCCGTGCCCCCTGGGTGTCATCGGCCACGCAGAACCAGTCCCGCGTAAGCGGCAACTCCGTCTGCGAAATGGCCGTCGGCGGTACAGCCGACGTGCTTCCAGTGCACGATATTGGAGAGGGTCACTGATCCGCGACTCGATTTCCCAAAGTGGCGGCGATCGCCTCTGGCTCGACTATCCATGCATAGTTCAGCTCATGCTTGATCTTCCAAGCCCCCTCGACGCAGGCCCAACCGAGTTGCGACCGGCCGTCGAACGCGATCACCTGCCCGTCCAGCCGGTCGATACGGCCGACAAAGCCCAAAGTGGTCGAAGCGACATCCGAGCCCACCAGTTCCTCGTTCACACCGGTTAGGCCGTGCAGCAACGACCGCGCCGCGTTCTGCAGTCCTTCCCAGTTCGCGCCATAGACCGCGGCATCGCGGAACAGTTGCGACTCGCCGGGAGCGAAATTGTTGTAGAACACGCCTTTCGTATCCTTGAGGTCGTAGTAACGCGCCATCTTGGTGGCAAAGACGAAATCCGGATCGCCTTCTCGGCGCTCCCATCCCTCCATCATCCAGTCCGCATGGAGGGCGCCAGGGGCTTCGGGGCCGGTGGCGGGGCAGGTCTGTGCGGCAAGTCCGGTGGCGGTCAGCGCCAGCGCGGCGGTCATCATCAAGGTCATCATGGGCTTTCCTTTCATGCGGTTCATGCGGCCTGGGCACCTGCCCAGACGGCCGAGAGGAAAATGGACTTGATGTATTGGCGCCGGTATCCACCCAAGCTTGGACGTTTTGTACAGCTTGGCTAACCAACAAAAACCCGAGTTCAGCTTTCTAGCCCCCTTCCTTGCAACTGCCGACAGGAACATCCTTTGACCGGGGGGCGACAGGTTTTGGCTTCACTCGCTTGGCCGCCAGCAACGACTGCAGTCGGCAAAAGGCCTTCCCGAGCGCTGTAGCCCGCGCCGCTGACAACATGTCCTGGCTGGGGATTTCAATGGGTTTGGACCCGATCAAACCGAAATGCGGGCCATCCTCTTGCGCTTTCTGTCACTAAGTGACATATCAGGTGAGTGTCACTTAGTGACACAGGTGCTGGCGCGGAGTGAACGGAGGCTAGAGTTTGATAGATGGATCGAGACTGAATGACGCGCGGCTCGACGTCTCCCGTCATGCGGCACGGCTGTTCTGGGAGAAGGGTTTCGATGCAACAAGCGGGGATGACATCGCTGCTGCGGCGGGCATCTCTACACGAACGGTCTGGCGCTATTTCCGGTCCAAGGAAGCCTGCGTCGAGCCGGTGCTGAAAGTCAGCGAACTGCGCTTTGCAGCGCTCCTGAAGCAATGGCCCGGGAAAGAGAGCATCGACCAGTTCCTGACCCGGTCCATGGCGGCATTCGTGTCTGACGACGCCGTTGTTCTGGACAGCATCGCCGCCGTCCGCATCCTTGCCGTCCTGCACCGCGAGCCTGCCCTCCGCTCAGCCTGGCTCATGGCGTGCCACGAGGCCGAGATGGAGATTGTCGGCGTGGTCGCCGACCGTGCATCGCGATCAGCGGATGATTTTCACGTCAGGCTCTGCGCCGCGTCCATCACCGCGGCCATGCGGCTGGTGGACGAAGAGATCAGTTCGGCCGTCATCAATGACGGTCTGCGTGTGAGTTCAGAAGAAGTGACGGCCCGAATTATCTTGGCGATCCGGGCCGGTGCGACACTCCCCATCTGCGACGCCGTCGCCTGACGGCGGCGTCCAACTTGGGGCGGCCCCGACCGGAGCGCCTCCGCAAAACAAGGAAAAGATAATATGACAGTAGAACCAGCCCGGACCGCCGGACGAAATTCCACGCGCACGTTGTGTCGAAAGATGCCTGAACCAAAGGGGCGGCTCTACATGACGAAGCGCCTCTTTCGATGTGCCGCAACTGCGCTGCTCGTCGCCATCGCCCCAGCCGTTGCAGAGGAAACCTTGCCGATGACCTATCCGGACACACGTCAGGGCGACACAGCGGAGGTGCATTTCGGCGTCACGGTCACCGACCCGTTCCGCTGGCTGGAAAACGATCCACGCCAGGATGCCGAGGTGGCACGTTGGATCGAGGCGCAGAACGCGCTTTCCGCGCCCTACCTAAAGGGGCTTCCCGGTCGGGACGTCTTCCATCGCCGACTTACGGCCATGTTCGACCACGAGACCCTGACCCCACCTGCCGAGCGTGACGGCCTCTACTTCTTCACCCGCACTGGCGGGCTCGACAACCAGGCGCAGCTCTTGATGCGTGAAGGTGTCAATGGCGCGAACCGCATCCTGATCGACCCGAACACATGGTCGGACGACGGCACCGTGGCGCTTGCCGAATGGGCTGCCTCCGCCGATGGCGCGTTCGTGGCTTTTGCCATGCAGGAAGGCGGGTCGGACTGGCGGACCATTCGGGTCATGAACACATCGACGGGCGAGATACTTGACGACAAGGTGGCATGGGCCCGGTTCACCACCATTGCCTGGCATCCGGATGGTTCGGGGTTCTACTATTCCCGGTTTCCTGAACCCAAGGCGGGTGCCGCTTTCGGTGCCAGCATCGAAGGCCATGCCGTCTATTTCCATCGGCTTGGCTCGAGCCAGTCCGAAGATCGGCTGATCCATGCCCCGACGCTTGGGCAAGCGCTGTTGCATACGGTCGATGTCACGACGGATGGCCGCTATCTGGTGGTCTACACCTCGGCCTTGACCGGGGGCGTCGCGGTCACAGTGACGGACCTTTCTTCGGCTAGCGCCGCGCCTGAAACCATTGTCGAAAGCTACGATGACCGTTGGGTCCTGCTGGGCAACATCGACACGAAACTCTACTTCGCGACACAGATGGATGCGCCACAAGGTCGGATCGTGACGCTGGACCTGGCGGAGGCGCAGCGCGGGTTTTCCGAGCTGATCCCGCAACGGTCCGATGCGGTCTTGCGCGAAGGCGGATCGGCGCTGCTGGGCGACCGGATCCTCTTATCCTACACGGTGGATGTCCAGTCGCAGGTCGAGCTTTACCGGCTGGATGGCACGTTCGAGGACACCGTCCCCCTGCCGGGGCCCGGCAGCACCGGGATCGTCCACGGCCGTCCCGGTGCGAACGAGGCCTTCTTCGCCTTCACCAGTTATGATGCGCCGCTGACAGTTCTGCGCCTTGACGTGGCGGCGAACCGCACGACTGTTTGGGCCGAGCCGGACATCGCAGTCGATCTCGACACGGTAAGTGTCGAGCCGGATTTCTACACCTCGAAGGACGGCACGCGGGTGCCGCTGTTTATCGTCCGGCGCAAGGACGTCGATGGTCCGGCACCGACGATGCTGCATGCCTATGGCGGTTTCGGGATCAGTATGGTGCCGCATTTCTCGCCCGCCGCCATGGCCTGGGTCGAGCAGGGCGGCGTCTATGCTGTCGCGAACATTCGCGGCGGGGGCGAGTACGGCCAAGTCTGGCATCATGCCGGCCGGCGCGCAAACAAGCAGAACGTGTTCGACGACTTCATCGCCGCAGGTGAGTATCTGATCAGCCAAGGCATCACGCCTTCGAATGGGCTCGCGATCCATGGAGAGTCCAACGGCGGGTTGCTGATCGGCGCGGTCATAAATCAACGGCCCGAACTGTTCGCTGCGGCCCTGCCCGGGGTGGGGGTGCTCGACATGCTGCGATTTGATCGCTTCACGGGCGGAGCCGGGTGGGTTCAGGAGTTTGGCAGCCCGTCCGTAAAGGAAGAGTTCCAGACCCTGCTGTCCTATTCGCCGCTGCACACAATCCGCACGGGCGCGCTCTACCCGGCAATTCTCGTCACCACGGCGGACACGGACAACCGGGTCGTTCCGGCCCATTCGTTCAAATATGCGGCCGCCTTGCAGGCTGCCGACATCGGGACCCACCCCCACCTTCTGCGCGTGGAAACCCGCGCCGGTCACGGGGCGGGAAAGCCGACGGACATGGTCATCGAAGAGTTCGCAGACATGTGGGCGTTTGCTGCCCACTGGACCGGGCTTGAGGTCACGAAAGCAGACTGAGAGCTTCGGAATGGAGGCACGCTTCAGCTCAACGTGCGCATCAGCCCGATCGGCGAAGGCGGCCGATCGGACTTCATCGGAGGTTTCAGAACTTCCAAGAGGAAAGGAGTTAGTCTGCCATGAAAGAACCGGAGAACAACGAACCCAAGACCGGCGTATGTCTTGATGAGCCTGCCCGTATGTCCCTGCCAAACGATCATCCTGCCAACCGTCGCGGAATGCCGGACGGCCGGGATCAAACTTGCCGGAGGATGCAAGCATGACCGAAATCCGTCCAGCCGAAGGTTCCGAGGATGAGGCGCGCGCGCGCATTCTGGCGCTGCTTGATCGTCACTCCAAGGCAATCGGGAAGTCATTCAGATCCGAAGTGGTGGCCTTCGAGGCGCATGAAGAAGGTGTCTACCTCGGTGGTCTTTCCGCCCGGTTTTCGCCGGACCTGAAATGGGTGTTCGTCGAGCTTCTGGCGGTGGCCGAGGAAGGTCGCGGCAAGGGGATCGGTGGCCAGCTGATGGCGCGTCTCGAGGAAGAAGCGCGCTTGCGTGGGATGGACGGCATATGGCTCGACACATTCTCGTTTCAGGCGCCCGACTTCTACAAACGCCTCGGCTACCGCGAGTTTGGCCGTATCGACTGCTATCCTGAGAACGCGGCAAGGCAGTTTTTCCTGAAGCGGCTCTGAGTTCTTGGGACGCGACATGACGACCCCGGCGGTCTGAAAGAAAGGAAGAAAATGCGGAGTAAGGCTCTGAGTTGGTTCCTGCAACCCGACATGACAACAGCAACATCTCGGGTGCCGGCAGAAACCGAATATCATCGTGTGTACGCGGGCGATGAGCGGCAGATTGTCCGAGGCCTCGTCACAATCATCCTGCTCTTTGCCGGCCTCATTGGCCTAGCGCAACTGTGCCTCGCCGTCGCCTCGACAATCGACACCCAGCTCCTTGGTAGGACCGGGTTTACGCCTTTGCAGCACGCTGCCGGTGCGTTCGCACTCGCACTCCTCATTCCTTACAGCATGATGCTTCAGCGCTGGCTCTATGGCATTCCAGCCCGTTCGCTGCATTCGGTCGCCGGACGCTTCCGGTTTGGTGTGTTCGGTCGCGCCTTGCTGGCTTTCGGTCCTTTCCTCCTCCTCATCATGTCCATCGGGATTCTTCTGACACCTGGTGATACGATCCCATGGAGCGCGGCCGATCTGGTCGCTTTCTTCATTATCGGGATGACGCTCACTCCGCTTGCGGCCGCGGGTGAGGAATACGGACTGCGTGGCTTGATGTTCCGTGTAGTAGGCAGCTGGACACGTGGGTCCCAAGCTGGCGCGATCCTTGGCATCATCGTCACGACCGTGGCTTTCTCGCTGCTCCACGGCACTCTCGACCCGTATATCTTGGCGTCGTATCTCGTGCTTTTCGCGGCGATGGCGATTGTTACCTGGAGGACGGGAGGCCTTGAGGTCGCTATCGTGCTGCACGCGGTATACAACGTCAGTGCTCTTGCCCTTGCGACGACGCTCCACCTCGACCTGGGTGGCGACCTGAGCAACCGTGATGAGATCGCCGGGACGCCCGCGAACCTCGTCCCGAGCGCTGGGCTCGCCGTCATCACCGTGATTGTCTGGTGGACAACGCGGAAGTCCGGACCAGCGCGGACCCCGACGATATCAGGCGACTGATTGCTGCAGGAGCAAGAGCATTGAACCCCCCGGCGACTTCAGCGCGTACAATGCGGGCATACCGCAGCAAACGCAGCATCTAGATTTATGCTCAGGGAAGCGTCTCGCCCGGGCGTAAAGTGAGCCAGCGCGACATCGAGGCAGGCAAGTGATGCGTGAACCAGCGCATCTGCCTCCAGGCGCCGGGCATTGGCGTCGCCAAGGCGATCCGCGATTTCGGGGACAAGACCAACCGCCCAAACGCTGTGCTTCTCGATGGTATGGGCGCGCAGGCTCGAAGTGCTGTTAATGATACGCATGGTCCTGGCCGCACCTTCAGGGTCGCGATCGACGTTTTCGACCAGAATATCGTAACCCCGCCGCAGCGAAACCCAGACACCTTCGTCCCGCGGCCGGGCCTTCACAATTTCGACGATCCGCTCTCCGAACGCGGCATGCCCCGCGACCACGATGTCCTCTTTTGTCGCGAAGTAGCGGAAAAAACTTCGCCTCGAGATGCCGGACGCAGAAGCGATCTCGTCGACCGTCACGCCATCGAACCCCTTTTTGTCGAACAAGGCCAGCGCGGTCCCGGCAATGGATGCCGCGACCGCGTCTGCTTTGATCTTCCTGAGTGAGTTGCCTGAACCAGAAGACGGCGCTTGCATTGACACTCCATGCTAAATGTGGCACTTAGTGCCAAAATAAATCGCAGATGCCAGATTAGGCACATCACGTGAAGGAGACAATCGTGGTCAACGCTCTTCAAGAGAACATCCTGCCCCGCCGCAAACTTGGCCGGGACGGCCCGGAGGTATCAGCCATCGGCTACGGTGCCATGGGGATCACCGAGTTTTACGGGCCAGACAGTACAAACGACGCCGTCAGGACAATCCGGCATGCCCACGAGATCGGCGTGACGTTCTTCGACACCGCCGAGATGTATGGCTGGGGCCATAACGAACGCGTGGTTGGGGAAGCGCTGGCACCCGTGCGGGACGACGTCGTGATCGCCACCAAATTCGGTTGGACCCGCGATTATGGCTACGACAGCCGGCCGGACCATATCCGCGAGGTTCTCGACAACAGTTTGCGCTTTCTCGGCGTGGACCATGTCGACGTGCTCTACCAACACCGCGTCGATCCCGGGGTGCCGATCGAGGACGTGGCGGGAACGGTGAAGGACCTGATCGAAGCGGGCAAGGTCGGCCATTTCGGGCTTAGCGAGGCGGGGCCCGAGACCATCCGCCGCGCCCATGCAGTTCAGCCAGTGGCGATGCTGCAGACCGAGTATTCGCTCTTCGAGCGCGATGTCGAGCAACTGTTTCCCGTGCTAAGGGAACTTGGCATCGGCTTCGTGCCATACGCGCCGCTTGGCCGCGGCTTCCTGACCGGGACGGCAAAGCCCGCGAACCAGTATGATGCGAGCGACATGCGCAGTTTTGATCCGCGCTGGCAGCCCGGCGCGTTCGAAAAGAACATCGAGGCGGTGCGCCAACTCGAAGCCTTCGCCAATGAGCGGGGCGCGAAGGTCTCTCAGTTGGCTTTGGCGTGGCTGCTGGCCCAGGGCGACGATATCGTTCCCATTCCGGGCACGCGCAATATCGCGCGGCTGGAGGAGAATGTCGGCGCTGTCCACCTAGATCTCTCCGACGAGGACCTGCACCGGATCGCTGAGATCCTGCCGACTGGCGGATTCGGCGCGCGGTACCTCGATGCGGTCATGCCCGAATGGACATGATCGGCTTGGCCCGGATATGTATGCGATTTCCACAGAAAGCTTAAAGCCGCTGAGCGCGTTCTGGACCAGAAGCGCTTCCCTGACCGCACTAGGCCGGGCTCGCGCGATATGATTTGAGGTGCGGGCGGGCGTGATGGCCGGAAGCGCTTTTTCAGCCAATGCTTTAAAGCCCGCACCGAGTTCTGGATTGCATCGCTGGGAGGTCAATTCCATTTCTTAAAGAGCAAACGGTCGCCACTGCCCAGCGGGTCACTTCCATCTCTCAAGGACGCGATTGGCAAAGGCAAGAAATGACGAAGGCCGCTGCCCCGTAACCTGCGCTACGCCCAGCGTTGCATAATCTTCGGCGCCTGTCGCGATGTCCACGTCCATGCCCGCGAGCGTGTTGGCATAGTCAGGCGGCATGCCCTGCGACACGAAGCGTGCTGTCAGTGCGGCCGGGTCAAGCGACACGTGGCGCACGGGCCGGCCAAGAGCGGCAGTGATGATCGCGGCGATATCGTCGTAACTTAACGCCTGCGGCCCCGTCAGCACGACGTCCGAATTGAGAGGCGTTTTCGCCGTCAAGCACGCGGCGGCTGTGGCGGCGATATCCTCGGCGTCGATGAAACCGACACGACCGGCGCCAGTGGCGCTATAGATGATCCGTTCTTCTCGTATTGTGGTGGCGTGGGGCCCTTCGGAAAAGTTCTGCATGAACCAGGAGGGACGAAGCACGGCCCATTCCGGGGCGCTCTGGGCCAACCAGGCGTGAACTTCGCCCATCATTGGGCCGCCGGGCTCAATTAGCGACGAGCTGAGCAGAACGAAACGCCGGACGCCGCGACCCATGGCCTCTTCCAGAAGCGGCTGCATGACCGCCAGGTGGTCGGTGCGGTCGGTCGGCGCGACAAGGTAGACCGCATCGCACCCATCGAAGGCCGATGCAGAAGATGGATCGGCCCAATCGAAGCGGCTGTCCCGAGGGCCATCGGGCGTGCGTGTACCGATCGTGACGTCGATGCCTAAGGCAATCAAGCGGGACGCCACGCGACGGCCTGTCTTACCCTTGCCTCCTGTGATGAGAACCCGCCCGACACTCATCGGGCTGCCCCCGCAAACGCGGCGGCTGCGGCGTCGGTGCCGCCCAAGGCCGTCAGCACCACGAGCGGGTTCCAGTAGTCGCGGTAGTGCGCAATGCGCCCTTCCCGCAACGTGACTACGGAAACATATAACTGATTGTAGGGTGCGCCTGTGGCCACGCCTTCGCCACTGCAGGAAAACTCAAGGATCACCGTTGAGCCTGCGGCATACACATTGCCCAGTTCCATCGGCCCGAAGCTGAGCAACGGGCCAAGTGTTTCCAGGTGGGCAGCAAGGGCAGCGGTCCCATCCAGCCTCTTGGGCAGCCCGTCAGGCGCGTAGGGGAACTCAAAGATGACATCATCGGCAAACATGCCGAGCAAACTGTCCGCAGGGACCAGCCGATCACCGAGTGCAGCGCGAAGCAGGGCAGAAAAGCTATCGAACTTGTCAGACATGAAGAAACCTCCTATGGATGGAACGGTAACGTATCGACGATATAGGGAAGTGATCGTTGGAACGCAACCGTTCCGTCCAAAAATCTGGACGAAAGCCGTCCGGGGCAGCCGTGCAAAGCGCGGAGCTGACCGAGGCGCTCTATCGCGCATTCTTCGAGGAATGGGCCGAACGCGGCTTTGCGGCGATCAGCCTCGAACGGGTTGCCGCCAGGGCCGGGGCGGGCAAGGCCGCGATCTACCGTCGCTTCGCCTCGCACCAAGAATTCGCGGTGGCGGCGGTGACCGCGCTTGGACTGACGATGGCCATGCCCGAAGATCATGGAAGCCTAAAGGCCGATGTCCTGGCCTTTCTGACCCGCCTGCGAGCGGTCCTTCGTCACCCCATGATCCGTCGCATCCTACCCGATCTTCACGCCGAGGCTGCGCGGTCTGCGTCGATGCGGGATCTGAACACTCAGGTGGCCCAAGCGCGCCGGGAGCAGGCGCAGGTCATCTTGGACCGTGCGATTGCGAGGGGCGAGCTGGACCGGGACGTTGACCGCGATCTCGCCCTCGATCTGCTTCCTGCACCGCTTTACTGGCGCATGGTGGTCTTGGGCGTCACCCCTAGGCGCGGCCAGCTTGCGACTGAAGCCGTCGCGATTGTTGCGGCAATCAAGGGTTCCGTTGGCCAGCATTGATCGCGACGTCTATGCCGTGGCGATGCCTTCTACGAACGTCGTGACTGCATCCACGACCTCGGACGCAATCGGAAGATCCGGGTTTGCGTAAGTCGCAAGGTTCGCCGAAGGATCATCGGATGCCACAAACTTGAGGACGTGATTTACGCCGGGAACCAGTGCGAGGGTGGCATCAGGTGCTGCGTTGGCCAGATTGCGTGCGTCCGCGACGTTGACCTGCAGGTCGCGTGTGCCTTGGACCACGAGCACTGGCACCTTGACCCACGCTGCCAGTGCAACCGGGTCGTAGGACATGGCGTCGATCAGGAAGCCCTGAACGTCTGGCGCGAAAAGGGGGCGTAATGCGGCATGCATCGCGCCCGCATCGACCCGCTCTCCGCGCTTCAGCGCCGCAAGGGTCGTTTCGGCTTCCCTCAAGAAAGGTGCATTCGCGGGGTTGGCGCGCAGCTGTTCGCGTATCACCTCATTCAAGGGCCTGCCTATGCTGGCGATGAGGATCAAGGCACGCGCGTCTGGCATGCGGGCCATGGCCGCCAGGGCGACAAGTCCGCCCTCGCTGTGGCCGATGGGGATGACGCAGCGCGCGCCGCCCTCTGCGGGCAGCAGCTTTCGGATGGCGTTCGTCCAGGCAAGCAGGTCCTCGGCATAGCTTGCGATCGTCGCATCATTCGGGTTCGAAACCGCGTCTGCGGAACCGAACATGCCGCGCTTGTCGATGCGCACCGAAGGATAGCCTCGCTCGGCCAACGCTTCGGCGAGCAACCTGTAAGGCGCTGCCGAGATGCCTAGAGGCGAATTGCCGTCGCGGTCGGTCGGCCCGGAGCCGGGCACGATCAAAAACACCGGCGTCCAATTCGGAAGCGGCCCATGTTGGGAGGGAAGGGTCAAGGTTCCCTTGAGCGCGCCCATGGGACCCGGAGCGCTCAGTTCTTCCTGATGTATCATCTTCTTTCCTGCTTTATCAAAGGTATCGGTCGCGGCGCTTGCGCGCGAAGCCAACCAGACGGCTACCCCTTCAGGCATGAACGGCTGCGAGGTCGACGCCCGGAGCATGTTGTTCCTCAGGCGAGAGGGTAAAGATCTCGAACCCGTCTGCGGTCACGCCGATCGAATGCTCGAACTGGGCCGACAATGACCTGTCCCGCGTAACGGCGGTCCAGTCGTCGCGGAGCATCTTCACGTCTGGTCGTCCCAGATTGATCATCGGTTCAACCGTGAAGATCATCCCTTCACGCAGCTCCAGCCCTGTGTTCGGCCTGCCGAAATTTAAGATGTTTGGCGAGTCGTGAAAGACTTGACCGATCCCGTGACCGCAGAAGTCGCGGACTACCGAACATCGCTCGGAGGACGCGTAACTTTGGATAGCATGGCCGATGTCGCCCAGACGCGCACCCGGACGGACCGCACGGATGCCTTCCATCATTGCCTCGTGCGCGATGCGGATCAGGCGCTCGGCGGCTCTCTTCGGACGTCCGACGGCGTACATGCGGCTGGAGTCGCCGTACCATCCGTCAACGACCAGCGTCACGTCAACGTTCACGATGTCGCCGTCACGCAGCTTCCTTTCAGTCGGGAAACCGTGGCACACGACATGATTCTTCGATGTGCAGCAGGCGTAGGCATAGCCTTTGTAACCCAGCGTCGCAGGTCTGGCGCCCTGCGTTGCGGCGAAGTCGAGAACGAACGTGTTGATCTCGGCCAAGGGCGTGCCGTCTCGGACCAGCGCGGCGACGCCATCCAGACATCTGGCGGTCAGTGCCCCGGCGCGACGCATGCCCTCGAATGCGTCCGGCCCGTAGAGCTTGATGCTTTCTGTCCTTCGGGCGCTTTGTGCAGGCGGAGCGACAGGCACGTTGATATAGGTTGCCACCCGATGTCCTTTCGTTTTGGGATTGTCATGTCGGTGTTGGCCGATTGACGGACGAGGGCACCGAATATACGATACATATATGATTCGTATATTAACGAAAAGGACTGATCCGAATGGGCATCGTGAAGATTGCCGACCACATGCATGAGGAGCTGCGCAAGGCGAGCGTCGTCATGTGCCGCTCAATCAATGCCCAGGCCGAGTTCTGGATGAAGGTCGGCATGCTGGCCGAGGCGAATCCGGGCCTGTCGTTTACTGAAATCATGGCCCAGCAACGGAAGCTTGCCGCTGTCGGGGTGCCCGAGATTGACGCCGCCTGAGCTCGCGCAGGCGGCCAAGTAGCGCGAGCGGGTCCGTTGGAAGCCGACCGAGCCGCGTCCGCCCCCGCTCGCCTGTATGAAGGTCAGGGATCACGCCTGGCCGGAAAGCCGGTCGTCCCCGACCCTCAGGAGGCATCATCCCGGGGACCCTGCTTCCTTTTCAGAAAGAACTGCGAGGTCCGCAGCTGCGCCACTCAGGGCGGCGCGCCCGGTGTCCCATATTTCTGCACTGATGCCGAAACTCCTAGAAAGCCAGGCCAAGGACAGGCGTAGTGTCGCTTCGAGCGCGTCGGGCACTTCGGCGTCGGTTTCCTTTGCGTCTAGGCCGGCGATACCTCCGAGGCCGTGCCCCACGCCCGCGATAGTCAGCAGGGCGTTCGCGCCCGGGGCGTCGTAGAAGGCGTCGGCATGCCAGTCGGGGCCACGTGGCGTGAAGTGCGGATTGTCATCAGCTCCGCAAACCACGAGGGTCGGCTTGCGGATCGCGCCGTAGTCCACATCGAAGAAGGGAAATCGCGCGGCACTTTCCGGGCTGAGGTTGTCGCCACCCCGACCGGGGGCCGCCAACAGGACCCCCGCGCCGATCCGCGGGTCCGAGAAATCCTCCCCATGAAGCCGCGCGCCAAGGAGAAGCGCCGACGTGTGGCCGCCGAAGGAATGTCCGGCGACCGCAATCCGGTCATGGTCCAGGCGCCCAGCCACTGCGGGAGCCTGTCGCTCCACCTCGTCAAGCTGGTCGAGGATCGCGCGCATTTCAGCCACCCTCGCGCGCCAGTAGAAGGGTGCCTCCGGCCGACCATCCCCCAGCCCGCCGACGCGAGAGCTTGCGTGGGTCGGTTGAATGACAGCAAGGCCGCTTTCCGCCCAGAACTGGACAAGACGGGCGTAGCCATCCTTGGAGGGAATGTAGTGCGACGGACCATACCCGTGCGAGAACAGCACGATGGGAAGGTCACGGCCCGCGGCTGGCGCGGTCAGCCGCAATTCCAGCGCGGGACGGTTCGGCAGGGTCAGCCGGATCGGTGTATAGGCAACGGTCATTCCGGCCTCAGCCGTCGGCAGGTGCCGGGCAAGATCAATCAAACGGTTCATTCTTGTGGTCTCTAGGAAGGTCAGGGAAGGTCGCAGCGGGCGCCGCTACCATTTGGAGAAGTGCGCCTCACGCCGCTAAGCTGTCTTTGTTCCGGAACAAGGCCTCGGCATCGGGCCCTGCGGGCAGCAGCATCGGAGCGTCCACATCGGCGACGGCGCGCCAAACCGCGTTCGCAACGTCGAGGGCTGACGTCTTCTCGGTCGCGTTCCGCAGGGACTGGAAGTAGGCTTGGACAAAGGGGCCGTAGACATCGGGCACGTCCATGCCCATTCGCTGCACGGCGTTCTTGCCGAAAGACGTTTCCGGCGCGCTACCGGGTAGGACAAGCCGGGCCCGTACGCCAAACTCGGCGGCTTCGAGCGCGAAGCTCTCCGTAAAGGCATTAACCGCCGCCTTGCTGGCAGAGTAGATGGACAGTGCCGGCAACGGGCGCAGCGTGACGCTGGAACTGATGTTGACGATCACACCGGTTCGACGCTGGCGCATTGCCGGCATCACCGCCTGCGTCATTGCCATCGTACCGAGCACATTGATTTCGAAAAGCTCGCGCGCCTTGTCGATCGCCGCGCCTTCGAGGACGTTCAGCATCCCGACACCAGCATTGTTGACGAGCGCATCGATCGGGCCGGCTTCGGCCAGCGCCGCCTCGATGGTCAAGGGCTGTGTCACGTCAAGCGGCAGGATCCGGAGGAGTTCAGAGATTGGCAATCCCTCTGCTGCGGGTGTGCGCATCGTTGCAACAACCTCCCAGCCTTCGTCAAGAAAGCGTGCGGCGATGGCTTGTCCGAAGCCCGAGGAGCAGCCGGTGATAAGAATACGGGGCATAGGGTCTCTCCTTGTCTGTGTGACTGGGAGATAGACGCGCGTGGACGGACAATCTATATTTGAAAGTCCGCTATACTTAATCAGAAGTCCGAAGACATGCCAGAACTCGCACCAGATCCGTTGTCCAGCGTTGTCGCGCTTCTCAAACCCCGTCCGGACATCTCGAAGTTGGTCGTGGCTGGCGGGCGGTGGCAAGTCGACCGTACCGACATGGCGAGCCCGTTCTATGCCGCCATTGTCCAGGGGCGCGCACGTCTGGAGGTAAACGGCCATGCGCCGGTCATGCTGGTGGCAGGGGATTTCGTGATGGTCCCGGCGCTGGACAGTTTCACGATGACGAGCGAACTCCCTCCGAAACCTGGCGCGACGCGGCTCCCGCTCGAGACCGGACCGGGCATATTCCGTCTTGGCCCGGCTGATAGCCCGGTCGAACTGCAGGCTCTGGTAGGTCACTGCCGGTTCGACGCGCCGGACAAGACCCTGCTGCTTTCACTGCTTCCGCAGATGATCCATGTCTCTGGACACGACCGGCTGATGGCCCTCGTGCCTATAATTCACGATGAGACTCGTGCCGACCGTCCGGCCCGCGCCATGATCCTGGAGCGCTTGCTAGAGGTGCTGATGATTGAGGCGTTGCGGTCAAGCCCCGGTCACGCGCGTCCGCCGGGACTGTTGCGTGGATTGTCAGACCCAGGGCTTAGTGCCGCGCTGCAGCGGATTCAAGATGCCAATGGTAGCGCCTTGACCGTGACAGGGCTGGCCCGAGAGGCGGGCATGTCACGCTCGTCTTTCTTTGAACGATTCAGATCAGCGCTCGGGTGTGCGCCCATGGAATATGCGAGGGCTTGGCGAATGGCAGTTGCGCGTGACCTCCTTCTACGCGGTGACCTGACCAACGCCGAAATCGCGCACCAAGTAGGCTATGGCTCGGCCAGCGCGTTTACATTGGCTTTCGTTCGGCATGAGGGGGTAGCACCTGGTCTGTGGGCCCAACGTCAGGCCGAACGGCAACGCGCTGGCATTCTCTGAAGCTGTACCCTCTGGACGAGTCCGCTCCGACGATCCCAAGGATTCACTCACTTCCCGGCAGGCCGAGACCACGCGCCGACCTGCTATTAGCAAGGCAGGCGTTTGGCCAATTGAGATTTTTGGAACAGCGCCATGTTCACGCAATCTTCGTCGGCATCTTGCACCGCGACGGAGGTCTGCAGCGATGCGGACCGCCGCCGCAATCAGGCAAACAGGACGCCGAAAGGAAAACAAGATGCAAAACTTCCCCTTCTCACGATGCCATCGAACGATGATGCGCCTCAGCTTTATGGCAGGGCTAACAATATTGGTGGCCGGTTGCGTGACAGACGACCGCAGTTCACTCGAAAGAGCCCAACTGCAAAACCTTACTAGCGAGACCGCGCTCAATGCCCAGATCATATCCGATCGAGCGCGCGCGCAACGCTGCGACCGCGACCCGAGCCGGAGAGAATGCTGACGGTGTAAACTTTTTGGCGTGATCCACATCGCTGACCGCGTTCCTGCCGCCTGCTGACAGTCCAAAAGTCGGCGGGAGCGCGGTCGGCACAAGAGTAGGATAAATCGCGACAAAAGAGCCAGTGGAACGGGCAAAGGCTGTTCAGTCGCTTGACGGACACGCCGTCGCGTAACTCACTGGGTGCCCAAGTCAACGCGTACCACGGTGCCGCCCCTAGTCGTATCCAGGATCTCCACTTGGCCGCCGTGTCGGTCTATGACCTCTCGCACAAGGTTGAGTCCGAGGCCACTTCCCGTGGCGCGTGGCCGAAGCCGGTGAAACGGCTCGAACACGCGCTCACGCTCCTCGGGCGGTATTCCCGGGCCATCGTCCTCAACCTCAAAGGCCGCCCCAGATACGCGGACGGTAACATTGGTGCCGCCGTGGTCCATCGCGTTTTGCACGAGGTTCATGAGGACGCGCTGCAAGGCTGCGGCGTCGCCGATGCAGATTTCGCTCCCGGTGACCTCAAGCGAAATGGAACAATCGTTCGCGATAACGAGAGGTGCGAGGTCTCCGACAGCCTGCCGAAGAACGATCGCGAGGTCGAATGCCGAGTCGTGGCGATTGCTTTCCAAGCGTTGCAGGTCGAGAAGTTGTTCGGTCATCGTCGCGAGCCGTTGGACGTCCAGCGCCAGGGCACGGACGGCCTCGTTGTCGGCTGCCTCCACCTTGCTCGCAAGAACGGCGATGGGCGTGCGCAGTTCGTGTGAGGCGGACGCGATGAACCGCTGCTGGCGTTCGTATCCGTCGTCAAGGCGGCGCAAGGCCTCGTTCACCGCCCGCACGAGCGGCGCGATCTCGCGGGGGACGTAGGCCTCGCTCAGACGGCGCTCTCGGCTGTCTGCCTCAATTTCCTCCGCCTCCCTTGCAATGCGCGAAAGGCCCGAGAGGGACCGCCGGACGATCCAGGGCGTGACGACTAGTGAGGTCAGCGTCAGCAGGGCGAAGATTGGCAGGATGATGGTATTTGTTGCGAACACCACTATGAAGCTCAGTTCCGACAGTGCGCCGTGGCCGAGAATGGTCAGAGTGCCGATCTCCGTGGTCTCCCTTCGGATCACTGCTGCCAGATTGTAGGGTGCAGCACGGTCGCGCAGTTGCGCGTAGGAGAGGTCGCTCAGGCGGCCTACGAGGGAAGCATAATGTTGGGGAACCGTTCCGAAAACCACACTCGCCCCGGTATCGTCCTCGGCCACGAACCACAGGTCGGGCGCGTTTGCGCTCAGGTCGGCCAGTTCCGGCGTCATGACCACGGAGAGATGCCCCGTGGCGTCGCGCTGCACCGCCTGCGCCATAACCGGGACGATCCGTTCGTCGGTGTAGGGGCCACCGCTGTCGATGCGGATCGCAACCGCGATGAGGATGGCGAAGGAGGCAAGAAGGGTGACGAAGTGGAAGATCAGCGGATAGATGATCAGTGGTCGTTTTAGCGACGGCGACATCATCAAGGCACTTCGCGCAGCAGGTAGCCGACCCCTCGTATCGCGTGAATTTCGATCCTCGCCCCTGCAGCATTCAATCTTCGACGCAGCCGGGAGACATGAGAGTCGAGCGTGTTGGACTGGATTTCGTCGTCGAACCCAAACACCGCGTTTTCGAGTGCTTCGCGCTGTACGGTGCGACCGCGCCGCTTGATCAGTGCCGCCAGCACTCGCAGTTCCCGCCTGGGCAGGTCGATCCGCACACCGCCAACATCCACTTCCTCATGGGCGAGGTCGAAGACGAGCGTTCCGGCATGGATTTTCTCGCCAACCAGTTCGACCGGACGGCGACGGACCGCCCGGATGCGCGCGAGCATCTCGTCGACGGAAAACGGCTTGGTTAGGTAGTCGTCCGCCCCACCGTCAAGGCCGGCGACACGGTCATCTATCCCGTTGCGAGCGCTGAGCACGATGACATGGATCCCGGGGCTGCCAGCCCGCAGGGAAGGAAGCAACGACAGCCCTTCGCCGTCGGGCAGAGACCTGTCAAGGAGCACGAGATCAAAAGATCCCGACAGGCTTGCTTCCTGTGCGGCCTCCAGACCGTCTGCATGGTCCACAATGAACCGCTCGCGTTCGAGGACGGCGCGCAGCGATTCCGCAAGCCGAGGTTCGTCTTCGACCAGAAGAATACGCATTGTGCTCCCTCACAGGATGGATTCATGCTTGGCAGTACATGACCTGTCCGGCCTTTTCGGATGCGGAGTAGGCCAGCGTCGCACCTTCCGGCAAGAAACAACCCGCTAAGATCGAGAAAGCGTGCGGATTTTCTCCGACGTGTCGAGCTGAGCTGGCTGCGGGCCGGAATTCCACCACAGATTGTGCGCTGGTCAGCCCTTTTCGGTTTGTGCAGAACTCCGCCGCTTGACCTTGAACAGGAAGACCATTGAGGCCGACAGCAGAAGCGCCGCATTAAAGGGATGGATGGCAAGGGCGCCCGGGCCAGACGATGCCAGCGCAAGTTGGACTGCGTAGAGGATCGCAAGCACCCCGGCCCACCATCTGAACCCCCGCAGCCTAGGTACGGCAAGGGAATAGCAGAGAAGTGTGAAGACCGGGACCGCTACGGCGCCTCCAAGCGCGCCGTGAAAATCCCAGGAAAGCCCGCCGAAGAGCGCCTGCCCAGCCAGCAGGAACTGAAGTGCGAGAAGCGCCGGCAGGCTGTATGCCGCAGCAATAAACGGGGCGGGCGTTCCGTGGCCAAGATCATGGAGCGTGTCGTGGGTCGGTTTCGTCATGGCTCAGGCCGCCTTCTGGTTGTGGGCGGGCGTTGCCGCAATGAATGCCCTCAGGGCTTTAACATAGCTGTCCTTGGCGGCTGCCAGTTCCACAGGCTCCAGCTTGTCGGCCCGGAAGACCAGGTGCGGAGGGTGCCAAGGCAGACCGCAGCGCAGAGCTGTCGCCTTCAGCGGCGCCAGGAGTTCATCCATGGTGAAGTGGTTGGCACCGCCGCGGCCATAGGCAGCTGGGGTGTTGCCCGCGGTCGCGGCGATCATCAGGGGTGTGCCGACGAGCTTGTCACCTTCTGTATCGGCATGGATGTAGCACATTCGCGTCAGGACTGCGTCCTGCCAAGACTTCAGCAGAGGTGGCGTCGAATACCACTGAACCGGGAACTGCAGGACGATCCTATCAGCTTCCAGAAGCGCGCGTGCTTCTGACGCACCGTCCGTATGCATGTCGATGACGCCGCCGCGATAACGGGTCTGCATATCCACCACCAGCGTATCGGGGACGGTCCGTGCTGCAGACAGCAAGGCCGCATTCGCCTTGGAATTATCGATGTCGGGATGAAAGAGCAGGATAAGGGTTCGGGTCATAGTTGCCTCCTTCGGCGTTGGGATGATCCGAAGATGGCTTGGTGTTCAAAATTCTTCCAATGGATATAAAATATAGTTAATTATCCATGCCATGAATTTACGCGGTATCGACCTCAACCTCCTCGTCGTTCTCGACGCACTTCTTGACGAGGCACATGTTAGCCGAGCGGCCCATCGGCTGAACCTGTCGCAACCCGCCGTGTCCAGCGCCCTGCAGCGGTGCCGCGACCTTCTTGGTGATCGCTTGCTGGAACGCGGACGAGGGGGCATGACCCGCACGCCACTTGCCGAGGCGATGCGTGCGCCGTTGCGGTCTATTTTGGCCGAGGTGGAGACCCTGCTTGATCCAAAGGAACTGCCGCTGGACCGGATCGAGCGCGTGGTTCGCATTACCACGGCGGACGATCCCGCTGCCCAGCTGACTTCTCCGCTGGTCGAGTGTCTTGCGCGCACCGCGCCGGGCATTACTGTGGTGGTCCGACCCTGGCTTGGTCAGGATGCAGTCGCGCGGGAGCTTCTGGACGGAGACACGGACCTTGCGATTGCGGTGTTTGATCGCGAGATTGAGAACGTCGAAATCCGATCGCTGTTCGATGCCGAATATGTCGTCGCGATGCGCAAGGACCACCCCGCGGTCGCAGACTTTTGCCTTGATGCGTGGCTTGCGTGCCCGCATGTCGTCGTTTCCGGCCGTGGTGATCTGCGCACTCCCCTCGATTCCAACCTCGCCAACATGGGGTACCGGCGACGCGTCGGGCTTGTCGTGCCATCATTCCAGCTTGTTCCGGCCGTGCTGGCGGCGACCGATATGATGGCGATGCTGCCGCGACAGAGCCTCGCTACGCATGCGCATCTGGATCTCGTTGTCTTTCCGCCTCCGGTCGCGGTCGAGGGCTTCACATTACAGGTCGCATGGCACGCCCGGCAGAGCCTTGATAGGGCCGTGAAGCACGTCTGCGGGATCGTGAGCGAGATCTTTAATCCAGCCCGCATGCAGTCTGTCGCGACGCGGCAAGGATAGCTCTGGCTGGAAACAGCGGAGCAGGCCGGCGGGCCCGTTCAGCCTTGTCCTTCTCCGCCTCAGAGTCGCTGGACGTCGCCTGAAGGTATGTGAGGCGGATGGGCGCTGAAGCGCTCGGGGTAGCGGTTTTCCCGAAACGCCGCATCAATCCAGTCGATGAACGCCCGTGTCTTAGCGGGAAGAAGGCTCCGCGAGGCGTAGTACACCGAGACCTCGCCAACGTCGGCGTACCAGTCCGGCAGGAGGCGGATCAGACGGCCATCTTCAAGATCCGACAGGACCTCGGCCACAGCGAGGAGGGCGACGCCGAGCCCGAGGCGCGCGGCCTCGCGGATCGCGCTCGGCTCGTTCAGCACTACTGTCTCAGGGAGCGTTGCCGCCATCTCGTAACCCGCTCCGTTGCGCATGGTCCAGTGCCGGATGCGACCAGTTCGAAGCACGCGCCTCGCGATACCGTCGAAATCGGAAAGTCCAGCCGGATCGATCGGAGCGCTTCGGCCCGCCATGTACCCAGGCGAAGCAACAGCAATGCCATGCAGCGGCGCGAGCTTGCGGGCGACGATCCCTGGCGAAAGCTCGACCGCGCCGCTGATGGCGGCATCGTAGCCTTCTGCGACCAAATCGACGACGCGGTTCTCAAAGTGCCATTCCGCCCGGATCAGAGGATAGCGTGCGAGGAACCCAGGCAGGAGCGGAAGCACATGCGCCACTCCGAAGGAGGGCGGCATGCTGAGCTTTAGAGTACCGGCAGGTTCGGGTCCGTGTGCGGTGACAGCCGCAATAGCGCCCTGCAGCCGGTCGAGTGGATCCCCGACCGACGCGAGGAAGCTCTCCCCTGCCTCGGTAAGCGTCAGCCCCCGCGTCGACCGGTAGAACAGCCGGACACCCAGATTGCGCTCCAGAATGGCGACGTTGCGGCTGACCGCTGCTGGCGTCAGTCCCAACCGGCGGGCAGCCTCGGAAAAACTCCCGCACTCGGCGCTCCGCACGAAGGCTTCAAGGTTCGAAAGTGTCTCCATAACACCACCTTCAATGGATCGTTGAAGGAAATGCAAGCCGATCTGGACTAACTCCAATGGCCCGCGTCGAGCACATTCACGCCAATCGCGACACATTGAGCCGCGAGAACCGAACCTGCTCGAATGTGTTCGGCACGACAAGACCAGGGTCTCGATATCCCAAGTTTGTAATGCCGCCCCTTTCGAAAACCAATGGAGCAGAATCATGTCTTCCATTCCCAAACCGAGCCTGCTGCTCAGCCGTCGTAACGCACTGGTCGCGGCATCGGCGCTGGCGTTGACCGCCGGCCTTCCGTTGGGCCCCTCACAAGCCAATGAACCGACAACTCTCGACCTGCAGAAAGGAGTGCCTTCCATGGGTTACATCACCACCGAGGATAACGTGCAGATCTTCTACAAGGACTGGGGCCCAAGGAACGCCCAGCCCATAGTCTTTCATCACGGCTGGCCGCTCAGCTCGGATGACTGGGACGCGCAGATGCTATTTTTCCTGGAAAAGGGGTACCGCGTCGTCGCCCATGACCGACGCGGGCACGGACGCTCTAGCCAGGTGGCCGACGGGCATGACATCGACCATTACGCCGCTGATGCTTTCGCCGTGGCAGAGACGCTGGACCTTAGGAACGCTGTCCATATCGGCCATTCAACTGGTGGCGGCGAAGTGGCGCGCTATGTTGCTCGATACGGTGCACCGGCAGGCCGTGTAGCCAAAGCGGTCCTAGTCGCCGCCATCCCGCCGCTGATGCTGCAGACCGACGCAAACCCCGAGGGCACGCCACTGGAGGTCTTTGATGGCTTCCGCGCAGCGCTTGCAGGAAACCGCGCGCAGTTCTTCCGGGACGTTCCCGCCGGTCCATTCTACGGTTTCAACCGGGAGGGCGCGCAAGTGCATGAGGGCGTCATCCAGAACTGGTGGCGCCAGGGCATGATGGGTAGTGCGAAGGCGCACTATGACGGCATCAAGGCCTTCTCGGAGACCGATCAGACGGAGGACCTGAGGGCGATAACCGTCCCGACCCTGGTGCTGCATGGCGAGGACGATCAGGTGGTCCCGATCGCCGCGTCGGCCCTGAAGGCAGTCAAGCTTCTGCCGAATGGTACGCTCAAGACCTATCGCGGTTTCTCGCACGGAATGCTGACGGTGAACGCCGACGTGCTGAACGCCGATCTGCTGGCGTTTGTCACCAGCTAAGGACGCCGCAGCGCGCCGTCACTCACTCAATCAAAACTCATGCCTCGCACCAACAAAGGACACGTCCCATGTCAAAACGAATTGCGATCTTCCCCGCCAACCGACATGCGCTTTATGAAGCGCATGGATACTCCGCCGCCGTCCGCTCTGGCGATCTTCTGTTCGTCTCCGGGCAGGTCGGAAGCCGCGAAGACGGCTCGCCGGAGCCGGACTTCGCGCAACAAGTCACCTTGGCTTTTCAGAACCTCGAGGCCGTGCTCACGGCGGCTGGGGCGAGCTTTGATGACATCATCGACGTGACCACCTTCCACACCGACCCCGAGGCACAATTCGGAACGATCATGCCGTTGAAGGACCGGTTCTTCCCAGCGGCACCGCACCCGACGTGGACGGCTGTCGGTGTAAACTGGCTTGCTGGGTTCGATTTCGAGATCAAGGTGATCGCGCGCATTTCTGGCGGGGTCTAGGCCAATCCAAGGATCCTTGGATCTTAGCATCGCGAAAAGCGCGACCGGGACATCGCAAGGTTCCGGTCGCTCTGGCCATGGCCGTGGTGTAGTCCCTGACCCAATGCAGAGGCGCGAACACCCTCTGGGTGATCTCGGCACCCGCGTCAGACATCGAGATCGACGGCGCGATTACCTGGAAACCAGCGGGAGCAACTCGTCTTTGCACCACATCCGGAAGTTGGTCGGGGTATCATCCCGCGATGCCAGCGTGACAAGGTGATCCATACCTTCATTCTTGGCCGTCAGCATCTCAACATAGGCTTGCGCCATGCCGTCACTCGCGCCGAGATCGCGCATCATCCGGCGGAAATGCTCCATCGGCAGTTCTTTTGCCGCGATCTCGCGGCCCAGAACCGCCGACAGGATCGCCGACATCTCGTTGAAAGACAGATCTTCTGGACCAAGAAGAGGCAGCGCCTCAACACCTGACCAAGCGGGATCAATCAGCAAATCCGCGGCGATCCGGGCCACGTCCGCCTTGGCGACATGCGGCAGCTTGAGGTCACCCGGTGTGGGCTGAAAAAACTGTCCAAGGGCTTTGATCGGCTCCGCCTGACGGGCGATGTTGTCCATCAGCGAGGCGCAGGCGAGCGCGCGGTAGTGCACGCCCGTCGCCGCGATCATGTCATCGACTGCCAACGTTGCCGTGACGTGCCCGGCGGGCTTGGTCCATCCGCGGCCCAATGCGGAAATGCCGACTACATGCGTGACATCAGATTTCGGCAGGGCGTCACAGAATGCCCGTGAGACACCTACATAGGCCGCTGTGGCCGATGGCAGCGTGGGATCGCCCGGCGGCAGCCAAAATACGCGGGTCACACCGGGCAGCGCCCGGCTGATGGTTTCGCTGTCGGCCATCGACCCTTCGATCACGTCAAGCTCTGCGTCCTGCGGCAGCTTGTGCGCATCGCGGGCGATGACGCGCACGGCCACGTCGGCCGCGCGCAGGTGGGAAAGGACGCGGCGACCAATATCGCCAGTGGGGGTTGTCACAAGGATCATGTCGGTCTCCGTTTGAACAAGTATGGGAACAGCGCGGGTCAGTTGCTGACCGGACCGAGGTCCGTCATTGCCATTCCCGTGGCGAAATCGAACGGGACCGAGACATGGTCGTGAAGCACCAGCCAGCGGTCGTCGACGCGCTGCAGAAGGTTGGTTTCCCGGACCCACATGTCGACGTAAGGCCCGCCCTCAATCGTCCCCTCCAGACGGGTCAGGCCGTAGACTGTGGCTAGATCGCCTTTCTGGTAGACAGTCAGGTCTTCGATGCTGATGACCAGATCATCCGCGAACATGCCGAAGAAGGTGACCCAGTTCCGCCGCCAGATCGCTTCACCGTCGAAGGCCATTTCCAGACCGGCGTCTGTCGGTGCGGCCATCAGGTCGTAAGAGAAGATGTCATCGACGTAGAAGGACATCATCTGGTCGAGGTCTTGCGACGCAAAGGCCTCCAGCCAGGCAGCACGGGCGGCGGCGACCTCATAGGCGGCGGCGCGATCTTCGGTCGCGGCGGGCACGATCACCTCGAAAGGCAGCTCGGGTGCGATCTCTTGTGCCGGCAGGGACTGGGCGCTGAAGACGGATGCTACAAGCAGGGCGATACCTAACTTGGCGCTATTGCTCGGGATGGTGGGTTTGATCATTTCTGCAACTCCTTCTGTGTGCCAGCCGAAGTTAGACGGGGTTTGCTGAACGAACTATGTGAGATAATACTCTTATATATCGCATTCGTTCAGGATATGCCCATGACCACCTCAGTCGTCGATCCCCTCTCTGATGTGCTGGCCTTGCTCAGGCCGCACGACTGTGTTGCTGCGGGCCTTGATGCCGGGGGCGATTGGGCCATTCGCTATGCCCCGCACGCCGGCCTCAAATGCATTGGTATCGACAAGGGCGGCTGTTGGCTGAACCTAGAAAGCCTGCCTGCGCCGCTTTGGTTGTGTGAGGGCGACTGCGTGATCCTGCCGCGCGGCAAGGCCTTTGTCCTCTCTGCGCGCGGTGCCCGTCTGGGGGATGCGGCCGAGACGGTGCATTCCGCGCCGTTGCACGGGGATACGGCGCAACTCGGCGGCGGGGGCGACTTCTTCATGACAGGGGCGCGGTTCCTGTTGTCAGGCCAGGCGGCCGAGATGCTAATGGCGACGCTCCCCGATGCCATCGTGGTCCGGGTCGCGGCCAACGACCGCGCCGCCAGCAGTGAGTGCGTGCGTTGGGCAATCACCCGAATCGCCGCCGAGCTTCGCCAGCGTCGTCCCGGCTGTGCCAGCTCTATTGAGCATCTGTCACATGTCTTGCTTATCGAGCTGATGCGCCTTCACCTCGAAGAAGGGCAAGAGAACCAGATCGGATGGAGCGCAGCGCTTGCCGACCCATTCATTCGCCGCGCCCTCACTGCGATGCACCAGGACCTTTCCAACCCGTGGACGGTGGCGACGCTGGCCAAGCAGGCGGGCCTTTCGCGCACTGCCTTCGCTGTCCGCTTCGCGCGACGCGTCGGCCAAACCCCGATGAACTACATGACGATGTGGCGGATGCTTTGGGCCGCCAAGCGCCTTGATCGGGACGGTACAACGGTGGCTGCGGCCGCGGCCGAGGTCGGATACGCGTCTGAGAGTGCGTTCACAGCAGCATTCAAACGCACTCTGGGAAAGACGCCGAGACGGTTCGTGGACGAGTCCATGACTGCGGCACCGCCCCACATCCCGGCAGCGCATCGCGATTTCACGATGGGGGCGTAACCTTCGCCAACCAAGGCCGGATTGTCTTTCACGCGCTTGAGGTGCCGGACAGGATCCACCAGGATCCCTAGTTTTCCGAGCACGTTACGCTGTTGCAGGAATGAAGGAAGAAGCCCGTAGAAGGGTGCCCCAAGTGACGTTGCCCCCGACTTCTATCCAGCGTGAGCGAGACTCCGGGTGTGAGTTTTGCCTGTCTGGGCGGGTTGGGCAACGGGGGCTGGCGCGGAGCCTTTCTGGTCTACGCTTTTGCATGCAACCATTTCGACCTAAAGCGCACGCTCACGTCACAAGACCATCGCAAGGCCATTCTCGCCGCCGCTCGAACACGGTGCGGCAGTCTCTGCGTTGACTTATGTCAACGATGGGTGTGCCATATAGACTAGGGTCTGCTCTCGCGTGACCGTTCCGAACGGCTCGACCGCTGTACCGTCATTCATGGGCGCGCATGGCCAGGGCCCTGTGGCGTCACGCATGTTCAGTAAAGTTGTCATATCTTTGCCGTTTTAGTGAAGAAGGACGCTAGCCCGTAGCTGCCGGGTCAATCGACGATCTAGTCGCGAGCACCGAACTCAACTGGAGGCCCGATTGTTACCCGCTTGGAAAGTTCCATCCTTTTCCACTCAGCTTGTCTTGGTGCTGTTTGGGCTTTCCATACTTGCCATGTTGGGCAGTATTGGGGTCGCCGTCCGCGCCATGACGCTCATCGACAGCGAGGCGGCAGCACGCGAGGGACGGCTGGCGTTGCAAGCGCTTGAGGCAGAACGCACGCAGATTGCCGTCGATCAACAAAGCGCAACGATCTGGGATGACGCTATTGAAGCAGTGGCGTCACGCGACATCCGCTTTATCGAAGACAACCTTGGCGTCTGGATGCATGACTACTTCGGCCATGACGAGAGCTATGTTCTCACGTCTGAAGGTCAGCCGATATACGCCGCGATGAATGGGATGACCGTCGATCCTGCCGTCCTGGCGGACGCGAATTCTCCGATCCCTGCCATGATCGGCCGCCTTCATTCGGCCTTGGCTGATGCGAACGTCCATCGGACCGAAGAGGCAGAGGGGCCAGAGGCGCTTTACGTTTCCGAAATCGGTCGGCTTCGCGGCCAGCCTGCGTTCATCAGCATCGTCCCCATCCTTTCAGACACCGGCGATCTGGCTCAAGAGCCCGGGACAGAATATTTGCATGTCGCAGTGCAATATCTGGACGAGTCCTTCGCAAAACGCGTTGCCGCGCCCATGGAGTTATCCGAATCCGGCTTTTCGGACACCCCGCCCCAAGGGCAACTCTACGGGGTGCCTCTGGTGGATTCCGGCGGGGCGACAGTGACTTGGTTCAGTTGGCAGGGCTATACGCCGGGGCGGACACTGATCAGCCACCTGTTTCCGATCTTGCTTATCTGGTTCGCCATCATCTGCACCCTTCTTTATCTTGCGGCGCACCGGCTCGTCCGCATTTCGTCACAGCTCGAAGAGGCCCGGGTAAAGGCCGAAGAGATGAGCAAGACGAAGTCGATCTTTCTTGCCAATATGAGCCACGAAATTCGCACGCCCTTGAACGGTGTTCTGGGCATGGCCGAAATCCTGCAGGGCTATATGTCCACGCCCGAAACGCTGCGTATGGTCTCGACCATCCGACAGTCGGGGGAAACGCTGCTGACGGTGCTGAACTCGATCCTCGACATGTCGAAGATTGAGGCCGGAAAGATGGAACTTGAAACGGTCCCCCTCGTGCCTTCCGATATCTTGGCTCAGGTGGAAGCGCTTCATCGTGTAAAGGCCGAAGAGAAGGGGCTGGATCTTCAGGTGTTCACCAGGGCTGGCGCTGACAACGCGCGCTTGGGTGACCCGCACCGGCTGGTCCAGATCCTGAACAACCTTCTGAGCAACGCGATCAAGTTCACGGACCATGGCCATGTCCGTGTGAAACTCTCCTGCCGTCCGGGAAAACCCGTCATCATCGATATCAGCGACACCGGCGTTGGCATGACCGAGGCGCAACTGTCGCGTGTTTTTGAGAGCTTTGAACAAGCCGACGGCTCGATGGCGCGCCGATTTGGCGGGACGGGTTTGGGCCTTTCCATCGTGAGGCAACTCGTTGTCCTGATGGGCGGAATGATCACGATCAAAAGCCGCCCGGGCGAAGGCACAGAGGTTCGCGTCGTCATTCCGCTGCCCGAGGCACCGGATGGTTCCATGCTGGTCGCGAAATCCGAAGCCGTTCTTGACGCTGCAATCCTGATGGGCAAACGGCTTCTCGTGGCCGATGACAACCAGACGAACCGCCTTGTTGTGTCAGAGATGCTTGCTCAGACGGGCGTGAAGCTGACCATGGTGGAAAACGGGCAAGACGCCGTTTCCACCTGGCTCAAGGCAATTGAGGACGAACAGCCCTTCGATCTGCTCTTGCTGGATATCACCATGCCTGTTTTGGATGGTCTGGGCGCACTTGCGATGATCCGGGGTAAGGAAGAGGAAAAACATCGTCGGCCCGTCCCGGCGATTGCGGTCACGGCGAATGCGATGCCAAATCAGGTTGCCGACTACATCATGGGCGGGTTCGACACCCATCTCGCCAAACCGTTCAAACAGCGGGACCTTTTGCATGCGCTGACATCGTTGCTGGACAGTGCCCGGTGATCCCGCCGCAACTGGTCTGCGAACATGGATCAACGCTCCCCTGTGCCGTTTCTTCAAGCCCCGCCGCGCCCCATCTGTCCGCACCGCTGCCGATGCACCGTTGCGGGGGCAGGGGCGTTATACTAGGTACATGACAAGTTGAACTGGAGGCATCCATGCCCTTCCTGCGCGGGTCCGGGGAACATTCGGACAGGATCGTCCGGCGCAAGCTTTCGGATCAGGTGCTGGAACGGCTGCGCGAAATGATCCGCAGCGGCGAGTTGAAGCCCGGTGATGCCATGCCCTCTGAACGTGTGCTGATGGAGCGGTTCCAGGTCGGTCGCCCGGCGATCCGCGAAGCGTTGCAATCGCTCAACCACGCGGGCCTTGTGTCGATCACGCAGGGTGAACGCACGCGGGTGAATGTCATCGACGCCGGAACTTTTTTCGAGCAAAGCAACGATATCGCGCGGCTTCTTCTGAACGTCGCGCCGTCGAACCTCCAGCACCTGAAAGAGGTGCGGACCATGTTCGAACTGGGGATCGTCCGTGTCGCCGCCGAACGTGCCACCCCTGCCGACGTCACCGACTTGCGCGCCGCATTGGACCTGCAGAAAGCCCGGCTTGGGGGCGATCCGATGCCTTTCATCGAAGCCGATATCCGCTTTCACGTCCGCATCGCGGCCATCTGCGCGAACCCGATCATCAGCGCCACCAGTCAGGCCATGCTGCGCTGGCTGTTCGAATATCACACCGCTTTGCTGCACTGGTCCGGCAATGAAGAAATCACGCTGGCCGAACATGCCAGCATCGTCGACCAGATCGCCGCCAATGCCCCCGACCGCGCGGTTGAGATGATGCGCGCCCATCTGGATCGGTCGCGCAACATGATCGCCAACGACTCCTGACCTTGACCCTGGCCCTGACCCCGGCGCGCCCCGCCGTTCCCTTGCGGTCAGGTCCCCGGTTCAGCCATAGGTCCGCAGCGCCGCCGCCAGTGCCGGGCTGTCCTTCGCCGCCTGCGCCAGTGTAAGCCCCGCCATCGCCGCTGCCCAAGCATCCTGCAATGACCGCACGCCCCCGGCTGGCCCATCCGCATGCGCCATGATCCCGCCCCCGGCGGCAAAGATCAAATCCGGGCTTTGCAAAGCCGCCCAAGTGTCAAAGGCCTGCAAGGCCGTCTGCCCCGATGAAAACACCGGCATGGTGATCCCCGGATTGTCCGCCGACAGCGGCGATATCAGCGACCGGGCCGAAGCCAGCACGCTGTCATCCCCCTCGCAGAACTTGTTGCGCAAGCCGTTCACATGCATGTGGTCCGCCCCCGCCAGACGCCACAGCTTGGACCAGGCCGGATAGTCGAACCCCAGCGCGGGATGACGCGACAGGTATCCCCATCCGTTGCGGTGCAGGTGAATGGGCAGTTGCGCATGCCGACGTAGCGCCAGCATCCCCGTCAGCCCCACCGAATTGGCGCTGGCCATCACGCAGGTGCCGCCGTGCTGCAGCACCAGATCATGCCGCGCCCGCATCTCGTCTACTTCACCGGTCAGGTTGAAGGCATACATCACCTTCTTTCCCGTCCGCTCGGCATGGGCGTTGATGACCGCCATCACCGCACGCACCCGGTCGTCAAAGGGGCACACAGAGCCATCGGCCTGCAACTCGTCATCCTTGATGAAGTCGATACCTGCGGCACAAAGCATATCGACCATAGCCGCCGTTTCCGTCGCCGTCAGCCCGATGGACGGCTTGATGATCGTCCCGATCAGCGGCCGCCCCCGCACACCGGACAGTTCCCGCGTCCCGTCGATGCCAAAGGCCGGGCGCGGGCTGGCCGCGACAAGCGATGCCGGAAAGCGTAGATCCGTCAGCCGCAATCCCGCCACGCAGTTCAACTCGAACAGGTTGCCTGCGGCTGTGGCCAGTATGTTGGGCAAACTCATGCCCGTATTGGCCAGCGGCCAGGACAGCGTGATGCGCGCCCGCCGATGCGGTGCCTCCGGCCGTGCGGCCCCCGGCAGGGCGGGGCCCGCCACATCGCCCATGTCGACGATCCGCTCCACCCGTGCGGCGGATCGCGCCTTCAGCGCCTCTGTCTCACCCGGCACCGCCATGAAGGTGCCCGAAGACTGCTCTCCCGCAATCGTCGCAGCTGCGGCTTCGACAGGGATCGCCGTCTCAAGGATGTAGTCGGCTTCGAATCTGTCGGTCATGGCCTTGCGTCCCTTTGCGTATCAAGCAGAACTGCGCTTTCGGCAGGTATTGGGGAAAGCCCCGGCACTGCTGCGACGGGCCGGGAGGTACAATTGGCGGCAAGCCCCATATCGCCCGCCTCGATCACCACAACCCCGCCCATAGCGCGGATGCGCACCATCCGACCCGCCATAGCCGCCGCCTGCCGGATCACATCGGCCAGCGGTCCCTTCGCCCCCAGCGGCCCGTCCGGCATGGCCAGCGCAAGGCTTGCCACCCCCGCTTGCGCCGCTGCGGCCAGCGCCGCCACGGCATAGGCAGCGGCAAATCCTGTGGGCTGGCGGGGATCGTCTATTGCCATGGGCAGGCGCAGACCATCCGGGTTCAGTGCCACTGCATCACCATAGGGGTTGCAGCGCATCCCGATGGAGACCAGCCCCAGATGCAGCGGCTTCTCCCCTGCAATCGCCCGCGCCGTGGCAAGGATGTCGGGCAGCGCTTCGATCGTCTGCCAGACCGACAGGTCATCGGCGGCATGGACAATGGCCGTGTTGCCGAATGTCACGAAATCCATCGCCGCCGGATCGGGCCTACACCGGTTCAGTTCGGTGAAATTCGTCAGGCTGCCACCCCCCACCAACGCGCCCGGAAACCCCGCGCGCAGAAGGGGCAGGGCGTCTTGCGGCTGCGCCCCGGCGGGCCAAGGCCCCTCGGGCTGATGGCTTTTCAGATAGGGGCGGGGCAGGGCGGTAACCCGGTCGGGCTGCAGACCCGCCGCCTGCGCGGCGGCGATCAACGCGGCAAGATCGGGCAGGTCATCGAACACGATCTCCAGCGCCGCCAACCCTGGCGTTGCCATGGCCCGAAGGTCGCCCTCAGGCGTGGCCCGCTCCATCCGGAACTGCACCGGCACCCCGGCAAACGCGGCCAGCGCCGCGCTGTCTGACAGCCCCGGCTCATGTGCCAGCATCACCTGCGGCATCCGCACCTCAACCGCAGGCGCAGCCTCCGCTACGACCGGCACGCTGCCCATGCCCCGCAGCGCCAGCGTCACCCGTTGCCGAACCACCGCGCCTGCCGCGACGTCATAGGGCCGGGGCAGCGACAGCGGGCGGCAATAGGTCTTGAACGACGCATCCGACCAGTTGCGTTGATCCTCCATCTCGAACACCTCGCCGTCAAAGGCGATGTCCACTTCGACCCCATCCACCACATGCCGCATCCCCGCAATGTCGCGGGCCGGTTGCCCGGGGCTGATCAGCGCGGGAAAGACCGTGTCCGTCACCGCGCCACCCGGATGGCGCAGATGCAGCGCCGATCCGGCCACCCCCCGGATTGGATGCAACAGCGTGAACCCCGCCCGGTTGATGCGCGCCGCTTTGGGAAAGGTAATCTCCACCTCGGCCATCAGCGCATCAGGCGTCAGCGTGACATGGAACCTGCCCGTGAACACCCCTTCCCGGCAGGCGAAATGGCGGGTCAGGTGGTCTTGGCCAATTTCCTCGAACAAGGGCGTTGTCAGATGCGTGCCCCAATCGGCATTGCGCACCGGATAGGTCAGCCCGCGCAGCACCTCGACCCCGCCAAAGGTCACCGCGCCCAACCCGCCCTCGCGCAATTCCGCGCTGATCGGCCCGGCCGTCAGATGCTGCGCGACTGTCATTTTGTCCCCGCCGTCAGGTGATGCGCTTGATGCTTTCGGTAATCTCGTCCCAGTCAAACACGCGCTTCCAGTCGTCCTTCATCAGCACCGGAATCCCGAACTGGATCGCCTTGTTGCAGGCGTCTGAAAACACCCCCACGCGTTCCTCAAAGATCACCGCGCCCAGAATGTTCATATGCCCCAGCAGAAAATCGCGTGCGCAGTCATGGCTGACACCGGACCTGCGCACACATTCATCCATCGCCTCGCGCATGATCGTCATCAGCGACGCCGCGACCGTCTCCGACAGCCCCGGCTCCAGCATCGCCATTTGCGCCACCGTCACCTCATGGCTGCGCATCACGGGCGCATAGATCGCCCGCGCGATCCGGTCACCCAAGTCGTAATGCTCGCGCGGGCCCTGCATCAGGGCGTTGACGATGGCCTGTTTGGCCGCGATGCCGCCGAAATGGTCGGCCTTTCCTTCTGGCGTCACCTCGTCGTTATAGATCGGCGGGTGGCAGGGATGGGTGATGAAATAGCTGATATCGGCCCGCTCCGGCAGATGCCCCACAAAGGGTGCCGCCGCATCCAGAACCACCACCATGGTGCCCGGGCGCAGCATTGGCACGACCTCGGCCGCGACACGCCCGATATGGGTGTCCGGCACCGCAAGGATCACCGCATCCGCATCGGCCACCGCCGCCTCGGCCGGCACGCAATCCGCCCCCCAGGCTTCTTTCACGCGCTGCTGCCCCGCCGGGTTCACCTCGACATAGGACACATGGAAATCCGTCTTCGCCAGGTTAAGCGACAGCCGCATCCCCATCTTTCCCCCCGCACCGAACAACGCAATTCTTGTCATCGCAGCACTTTCCTAATGCAGTGGGTTGATGGTCAACTGGTATGACCTCATAATAAGATACGGGTCAAGTCAAGGACGACGTCGACACGCAGGAGGTGGCCCTTGGCAGACACGAACACGCCTCTGCTGGCATGGCTGGGCGATGATTTCACCGGCTCCGCAGCAGTGATGGAGGTGCTGGCCTTTGCCGGCCTGCCCGCTGTCCTGTTCACCGATATCCCTGATCCCGCGCTTGCGGCGCGCTTTGCGGGCGTGGCGGGCATTGGCATTGCCACCACCGCCCGCAGCCATGGGCCGGATTGGATGGCCACCCATCTGCCCGCACCGCTGCGCTGGCTGCACGCCCTCGGCGCGCCGCTGCTGCATTACAAGATCTGCTCCACCTTCGATTCCGCACCGCATGTGGGGAGCATCGGCCGCGCGATCGAGGTGGCGCTGACCGTCCGCCCCTCGGCCGCCGTGCCGATGGTGACTGCCGCCCCCGCCATGCGCCGCTATCAGTCCTTCGGCCACCTTTTCGCAGGCACGGCAGAGGGGGTCTTTCGCCTCGACCGGCACCCTGTCATGGCGCATCACCCGGTCACGCCAATGGCAGAAGCCGATCTTTTGCGCCATCTTGCGGCGCAGACAGACCTGCCCTCGGCGCTGATCGACCTTGAATCGCTGGCAGGCGATGCCGATGCGCGGCTGGAGGCTGCCCTTGCCGCAGGCGCGCGCATCCTGTCGATCGACAGTGTCGATGCCAAAAGCGACGCCACGATAGGCCGCCTGATCTGGCAGAACCGGCAGCGGATGGGGCTGGTCGTGGGCAGCCAGGGCATCGAATACGCGCTGGTCCGCCACTGGCAAGAGACGGGGATGATCGCCGCGCCGCCCCCGGCCCCCACTGCCGGGGCAGTGGCGCAGATTGCCGCCGTGTCCGGCTCCGTCTCGCCGGTCACTGCCCGGCAACTGGCTTGGGCGGGGGCGAACGGCTTTGCCCTGATCCCCTTTGATGCGGCGGCGGTCTGCGCCGATTCCGCCACCCTCGCGGCCGAAGAAACCCGTGTCACAGCCCTTGCCCTACAGGCGGCGGCGGGCGGGCAAAGCCCGCTCATCCACTCTGCCGCCGGGCAGGACGATCCCGCCGTCGCCCGTTTCCGTGCCGCCCTCTCAGCCAGCCACCTGTCCACTGAGGCCGCCAATCGCAGCATAGGCGAGGCGCTGGGTCGCATCCTTGACCGCGTCCTGCGGCAGTCCGCCCTGCGCCGCGCGGTGATCTCGGGCGGTGATACGTCCGGCCACGGGATGCGGCAACTTGGCCTTCAGGCCCTTGTCGCCCGCGCGCCCACCATCCCCGGCGCGGCGCTTTGTGCGGCCCATGGCACCGGCCCGCATGACGGGCTGGAGATTGCGCTGAAAGGCGGCCAGATGGGGACAGAGGATTACTTCGGCTGGATCCGCGCCGGGGGCGGCCCCCGCGCCTGACGCCATCCCCCATTCGCCCGCACCGCGACTAGACCAGATGGTGACAGCCAGACATTGCCCTTGATTTTCTGGTGGATTCCCGCAACGGTGCGGCGTTGTTAACACCTATTAGGAAGTGTCGGTTATTGTGTCGAGGTTCGCGCTGACCCTTCGTCCCGTCAGGCCGTCTTCGCGCATCCCGCACCGCGCCGCGCCTGTTCGTTTTGCCGGCGGCTCTCGCCCCGTGCTGCGCTGCAAAAGGGCATGACCATGGCCCAATCCCTGCGCCTGTCGATCGCGATGGCCACCTATAACGGCGCCCGCTTCCTGCCGCAGCAACTGGACAGCTTCGCCGCACAGGACCGGCTGCCGGATGAGCTGGTGGTCTGCGATGACGGCTCGTCAGATGCCACCATGGATATCCTGCACGCCTTCGCCGCCACCGCCCCCTTTGCCGTGCGGATCGAACGCAACACAACCAACCTCGGCTTCGTGCGCAATTTCGAAAAGGCGTTGTCGCTCTGTTCGGGCGATGTGGTCTTTCTCAGCGATCAGGATGATGTCTGGCTGCCCGCCAAACTGGGCCGGGTCGAGGCTGAATTTCTGGCCGACCCCGCGCTCATGGGCACGATCAACGACATGATCATCACTGACGGCGATCTGAACCACAGCGGCGTGACGCAGCTTGGCACGATCCGCGCCACCGGCTTTGGTGAAAAGCGCTTCATCGCCGGATGCTGCGCCGCCATCCGGCGTGACATGCTGGAAACCTTGTTTCCCTTCCCGGCGGACGTGTTCACCCATGACGGCTGGATCGGGGACACCTGCGAAGTGCTGGGCGCGCGGCGGATCCTGTCGGAACCGCTGCAACTCTACCGCCGCCACGGATCGAATGAATCCCAATGGCTGCTCAGTGATCCCAACGGCGTCAGCCGCACGCAGCTTGTGCTGAAATCCGGCCTCGCCTCACCGGTTGTGGCGTGGGAGGCCCACCTCATCCGCTTGTCGATCCTGCGCCGCTGGCTGACGGATACGGAACCCCGGCTGCGCGCCATCGGGATGGGCCCCCGCATCAAGGCGGCAGGCGATTTCATCACGGCCGAGGAAAACAGCTATCGCGGCAGGCTGCACCTGCTGGCCACCTCACGCAGCACCCGCTGGTTCCATATCCTGCGCTTCTGGATCAAGGGGGGCTATGCGCCCTTTTCCGGCTGGCAAAGCGCGGTCAAGGACATGATCCGCCCGTGACCCAGCCCGCGCCACATCCCAAAGGCCGCGTTCTGCATGTGCTGACCGCGCTTGATTTCGGCGGTGTCGAATCCCAGATGCGGTTGATCGCGGCCCATGCCGCTGCGTCGGAATGGGCGCATGATTTTCTGGCTATCGGGGCAGGGGGGGCAGTGCAGCAGGATATCCGCGCGTTGTCGGGCCGGGCCGATGCTCTGGGCGTTCCGGTGGTCATCCCATCGCCCCGCGCGGTGCTTGCGCTTTGGCGGCACCTGCGCCGCACCCGCCCGCAGATCGTGCATCTGCACGGGGCCGAGGCGAATTTCCACGGCATCCCTGCCGCCCGCCTTGCCGCTGTGCCGGTCGTGATCAGCGAAGAAATCGGCATCCCCCGCCATTCCCCCAAGGCGCGCCGCGTCTTTGCCGCGATCTATCGCCACGCCGACCGGGTGGTCGCCATCTCGCACGCGGTCAAGGCCGCCATTCAGGAACAGGGCGAAGCCCCCGCCGACGCGATCACCGTGATCCACAACCCGTTCGAGCCGCAGTCCTTCCGTCCCTTTCCCCCCCTGCAAGGCCGGGTGGAACTGGGTTTTGTCGGGCGGCTGGAGCCGGTCAAGAACCCCATGGCCGTGGTCGAGGCGGCGGCCCTTCTGCGCGACCGGGGTCTTGCCTTTCGCCTGCGTCTGGTGGGCGATGGCAGCCTGCGCCCCGCGCTGGCCGCCCGCATCGCCAACCTGCACCTGTCGGATTGTGTGTTTCTTGAAGGCTTCCACCCCCAGCCCTTTGATCTGCTGGCGGGATGCCACCTGTTCCTGCAACCTTCGCTGACCGAAGGCTTTGGCCTTGCGATCTGCGAGGCAATGTCCGCGGGCATCCCCGTGATCGCCACGTCGGTAGGCGGAACCCCCGAAATCATCGACCATGGCGAAACCGGCTGGCTGCTGGCGCACCCCGATGCGCCGCATCTGGCGGCGGCGGTGCAATCCGCCCTCGCCTTAGGCGAAGCCGCGCTGTCCCGCATTGCCGAGACGGCATCGCAAAGCGTGCGCGCGCGTTTCAGCCCCGCCATCTACATGCAGACCTGCGACCGGCTGTATGGCGCGCTTTCTCAGGCACGCGAACAGAAGCAGGGGGCGCGATGAAACCGGCGGTCCGCAACATCCTGTTCATCACCTGGGACGGTCCCCAGACCAACTATCTCGAACGCCTGTTTCTGCCCATTCTCGCCGGTCTGGCCGACCGGGGCTACCGCGCGCATGTCCTGCAATTCTGCTGGGGCGAACCCGCCCTGATCCAGCACCGGGCCGATCTCTGCCATGCGGCGGGCGTGCCTTACCGCGCGCAGATCATCCTGCGGCGGGGTGGGCCGCTGGGGCCATCCTTGACGGCCATCCTCGGATCGCGCGCAATCCGCCGCGCGGTGGCAGATTGGCAGATCGACACGCTCATGCCGCGCAGCCTGCTACCCGCGCTGGCCGTCCTGCGGCTGCGGGCGGCAGAACAGGCGGCGCTGAACGTCGTTTTCGATGCCGATGGCCTTCATGCCGATGAGCGGGTGGATTTCACCGGCCTCTCGCCCACCAGCCTGACCTATCGCTTCCTGCGCGATATCGAGATGCAGATGCTGCTGCGTGCAGACACGGTTCTGACCCGCACCGCAGCCTCGCGCGACATCCTGCTTGCCCGGGCCGGGGGCAGGTTGACGGCGGATCGCTGCCATCTGGTGTCGAACGGTGTCGACCCCGCCCCCTTCATCCACGCCTTGGCTGCACCCCGGCCCGATGCCGCACCCGTGCTGTGCTATTGCGGCTCCATCGGCGCGCAATACCGCCTGCCCGACATGCTGGATGTGGCCCAACGCCTGCGCGCCCGCGTCCCCGACCTGCGCTTTCGCGTGATCTCGCAGGCCACCGATGCCGTGCAGGCCGAGCTTGCCCACCGCGGCCTGCTTCAGGCCGATTGGATCGACCTGCGCGCGCCGCGCCCCGAAGACGTTCCCGCCGAACTGGCCGGTTGCGATCTGGGCCTTGCCCTGCGGCTGCCCGCCTTTTCCACCCGCGCCGTGCTGCCCATCAAGATGGGCGAATACCTGTTGGCGGGCTTGCCCGTCATTGGCACGCCCGGCGTTGGCAACACGGCCGATCTTGCTGCGGAAGGTGTTTTCCGATCCGCCGAGCCGGGGGAACTGGATCAGACCCTCACCTGGATCGTCGACACTGTCCTTCCCGCCCGCGCGGCGCTGCGCCAGACCTGCCACGCCATCGGCCTGCGCGAGTATTCCGTCGCAGGCGCCGTCGCCAGCTACGCCACCGCACTTGCATCGCTGGGCCCGCCCACCCCCGCGCCCGGGCGGCATTAGCCCCCTGTGGCCTTGCCCCCCACCACCTGCTAGCTTGGCCCCGCACAGAAGGAGCCCCGATGTTCAGCGACTGGAAGCAGGAAAAGGCCATCGCCGCCTTGGTGGATGATGCACGCGCCATGGCCGACCGGTTGGACGGTGCCAAGCCGCATATCCGCGACAGCTATGCTGCCACCGCCCGGTTCTGGGAGGTGTCCTATCTCGCCGAAGGGCAGGACCTGCATCATCTGGCATCGTGGAAACCCGCTGCCATCACTCGGTTCATCGCTGCTGCCCAGACGCGCATCGCCGACCTGCGCAAAGCCCGCGCCTATGACAGCAGCGATGGCCTGACCGTCTGGCTGCACACTGCCCGCGCTGTGACGCAGCCCCGCATCGCCCCGGCGGCGCGCGATATCTGGGCGCATATCATGGCCGCAGGCCCCAACACCGACCTGATGGCCAGCGATCTGATGGCAGAGGCGGGCCTGTCCGGCGATCCCGCCCGGCGCATCCCGCAAGGCTTTGGCGATGTGGCGGATGCAACCTGACTGGTTGCGCTTTCCACCTCAGTAGCCCTACCGCATCCCATCCCGGCCCTTTTCGCCTCATTTGCAGGCAGGCCACCCACCCTCACCCCCGGCAAAGGGGCAGGCTGGAACGCAACCTGCTGGTCGCGCGTTTGCAGATGCGGTTAGACTGGCCGCACGCCGGACAAATGAAGACAGGGCTGCTGACATGCTGATCCGCTGCGGATTCGAGATCGAACTGGAAAGCCCCGTCCCGGTGCCCATGCTTCTGGCCCTGTCCAGCCATGGCGATGGGGCAGGGCGCATCATCGGGCAGGACCATGTCCGCGTGGCCCCCGATACGGCCACGCACCGCTATCTCGACAGGTTCGGCAATGCCATCACCCGCATCGTCGCCCCCGCCGGGCAATCCCGGCTCTGGACCGATTTCGCGATCGAGGTGGACGGTCTGCCCGATCCGCAATGGCCGCAGGCGCGCCAGCACCCGATCCCGGACCTGCCCGATGACGTGCTGCAACACCTCATCCCCAGCCGCTATTGCGACAGCGATAACCTTTTGCAACAGGCCTGGGCCTTGTTCGCGGGCTTTCCGGAAGGCTGGGGCAGGGTGCAGGCGATCACCGATTTCGTGCATCGCCACGTCACCTTTGGCTACCAGTTCGGCCGCGCCAGCAAGACCGCGTCCGAGGTGTTTCGCGAAAAGACCGGCGTCTGCCGCGATTTCGCCCATCTGGCCATCGCGCTCTGCCGCGCCATGAATATCCCCGCCCGCTATGCCAGCGGATACTTGGGTGATATTGGCATCCCCTATTCCGGCCCAGGCGATTTCTGCGCCTGGTTCGAGGTCTATCTTGATCATCGCTGGCACACGTTCGATGCGCGCTACAACACGCCCCGCATGGGCCGCGTGTTGATGGTGCGCGGATCGGATGCTTCGGATGTGGCGATGATCACCTCCTTTGGCCTGCATAAGCTGACGCTGTTCCGCGTCTGGTCCGACAAACTTGCCGATGACCTGACCGACGCGCAGATCGTCGACCTGTTGCAAACCCGCCCGGTGGCCGAACCCTTGGTCTTTCCCTCTTCTGCCCGCGCGGCCTGAACGAAAAAGGCCGCACCCATGGGATGCGGCCTTCTTTCCGGTCCGTTGTCAGGCGATCACGCCGCCTTGCTGGATACGTTCACAGCCGTCACGGCAAGACCCGTCAGCTTTGAATTGGCGGCCTTTTCCATATCAAGGATCTGGCTCAGCAGATCATGCGCCTCGGTATGACCCAACACCTTTGCCCATTCGCGCAGCGTGCCGTAACGGGCGATCTCGTAATGCTCGACCGCCTGCGCGGCGGCGATCAGGCTGGCATCCAGCGCCACGCCAGACGCGTCCTTGATGATGCCATCGGTTTCCTTGATCAGACCGTCCATGGCATCGCATTTCACGCCAGCGGCCTTTTCGCCGATCGCGGCAAAGACCTTGTCCAGCAGCTTGATCTGCTCCTTGGTCTCCGCCAGATGCTCGGTGACAAGCGCCTTGAACTCGGTGTTCTTGGCCGCGCTTGCCACTTTCGGCAGGGCCTTGGTCAGCGCTTGTTCGGCATAATAGATGTCTTGCAGGGTGTGGTGGAACGCTTCGGCTAGGGTTTTCATCGGAATGTCCTTTCTGGACGGAATTGATGGGATCAGAGGTTGAATTGCGTGCCGCCGTCGGTGGGAAGGCGGCCTTCAGGTGTCATGCTGTCCACGACCTCGGGCAGGGCCACATTCAACCGCAGCAGCAGCTCCGCGCGCGAAATGCCGGTCTTGCGGGCGAGATCGTCCAGCGTTTCTGGCCCAAGCGCGGCCTCCAGCGCCTCCACATTCAGCGGACGGTTCGCCTCGGTCGAGATCCAGCTTTCCGCCGCCTCGCCCTGACCGGTTGCCGTGAAGCGGTCCTTCAGATCGCGCAGCGCCGAAGAAAGGCCCGTGCTGGAAAAACCCGTGCCAGCCGTGGCTACACCGGACGGGCCGGGTTGGAATATCTGCCCGATCTCCGCCAGAAAGCCCCCCTGCTCGGGCGTAGTGCCATCGGCGCCGGCGCGGTTCTGGCGCGCATCAGCCAGCATATCGGCGATGCGCGCGCGGTTCTGGTATCCGGCAAAGGCTACAAGCCCCAGCAAGGCCATCAGGGATGGTGTTGATTTCGACATGTCGATGTTCCTTTTTCCTCAGGCTTCGGAAAGGGTCAGGCGCGCTTGCGCACCATTCCCCAAACCAACAGCACGATGATCGCGCCGACAGCGGCCCCGATCAGGCCCGCGCCTTGGCCCGGCATGTACCAGCCCAGCGATTGGCCCAGATAGGTGGCCACAAAGGCCCCGATCACACCCAGCAACGTGGTCAGGATAAAGCCCGACGGTTCATTGTCGCCCGGCGTGATGAACTTGGCGATGACCCCGGCCACAAAGCCGATGATGATGGTCCAGATAATTCCCATGATGGGCTCCTGTCGGTCGTTTCCGCATGTGCAAGGGAAACGCCCGCCCGGTGCAGACGTTCCCCCGCAGATGCGGATTTCTGACAGAAGGCCCTCAACGGGCGGCGAACCGCCTATGGCGGCAGCGGTCCAGAGGGGACAGGGAAACCCGCCCTCAGGCCCGTTTGTGCTGCAAGAAGAACCGCAGCATCTGGGCCGATGCATCCGGTCCTGCCGGATCGGTATAGCTGCCGCCCGCGTCCCCGCCCGCCCAGGCATGGCCTGCGCCCTCGATCTCCCAATGTTCGGCAAAGCTGCGGCCATCGGCATGGCGGTGCTCCGTCACCCGATGCGCCCGCCCGCCGGGCGAGGTGCCCTTGCGCGTGCTGCGGCGCAGGGCGGGCATGGCAGGCAGCGCCTGCGCAAGGCTGGCCGCGCCATTGGCGGGATGCACCGTGGCATCGGCCAGCCCGTGAAAAACGATGGTCGGCAAGGCCGTCGCATGGGGCGCCCCCGTTGTGCCGCTGCGCATCGCCGCAAAGGCCGACGGAATGTCGCGCGCACCCTGCGCGGGCAGGCCGGAATGCACACCCACGGCGGCAAAGACATCGGGATAGGCCGCCGCCACCAGCGCTGCCGCCGCACCCCCCGCCGACAGTCCTGCGATATAGGTCCGCGCCGGATCGGCCGGGTAATTGGCCTGTATCTCCCGCGTCAGGCCTGCAATCAGCGCCGTCTCGCCGCGTCCGCGTGCCTGATCCTCGGGCCGGAACCAGTTCCAGCATTTCTGCGCGTTGGCCCCCGCAGGCTGCGCCGGATAGGCGATCAGGCACCCGAATTCCTCGGCCAATGCATTCATCCCCGTGCCCCGCGCAAAATCCTCGGGCGATTGCGTGCAGCCATGCAGCATCACCACCAGCGGCATCAGGCCTGCAGGCCGATGGGCAGGCAAATAAAGCCGATACTCACGGCTCCCCTGCGGCGACCGATAGGAAAGCGACAGAAACGCCGCGCCGTCAGCCACCGGCGGGGCAGAGGCAAGCGGCCCATGCGCAGGCATCCCGCCCGCCGCAATCTTGCGCAGCGTCTCGGCCAACCCCGTCTTGACCGGCGCGGCGCGCTTGGCCCTGGCAGGCTTGGCCTTTGCGGCTTCAGTCACTGGCGCATCCGCAGGGGCTGGCGCGTCTTCCAGCCGGGTGAACGCGCCCTCGATCACATCATCCGGCGCAATCTGCGCGGCATGTGTGCCCTCCGGCGATGCACCCTCACCCTGCAACAAGCGGCGGATCAGGGCGGTCGCCTCCTGCAACTTTCCGCTGCGGGTCAGTTCGGTGGCACGGGCCATGTCGCGCTGAAAGGGGGTGGTCATGTGGTGCATTCCTTGAATGGGTCGATCCCGGTGCCCGGGCATCGTGTCAGGTCTTGCCGGGATCAGCCGATCCTGTCGGCCAGCGCCGCCTTCACGGCCTCGCTGGCATGAAACGCGCCAAGGATCGTCAATCCTTGAATGGTCGCCCGCGCCAGTTCTGCCGTCACATCCGTATCCATCACGGCCAGCCCCAGCACGCGCAGTTCAAGCCTCTCTCCCGCCGCCTGCGCCGCCTCCAGCTCTGCCCGCGTGATCTGGCGCAGGCCAAGATGTACGCTCTTGCGCGTCACCACCTGCCGCACCGTCTCGGCATGGCGGTCGATCTGGTTGCGGATCGCGGTTCGGATGAAATCGCTGCGGTTGGAATAGAAACCCTCGCGCACCAGCAAATCGATCTGCCCAAGATCGACAAAACCAAGGTTGATGGTGATCTTTTCCGACTCGGGCAGTTTTCCTGCCTGCGGCAGGGAGGGCAGGGCTGATTTCGGCATTTGCGTTCCATATACCATCCACTTGGATGTTATATGGATGAATTGGCCCAGATTGCAACCCGTCAGACCTGACTGCCCGCCCCATTCTCCACCGGTGCCACAGCCTCGGCCCCCAGAAAGTTCCCCAGCGTGCTCATCGCCTCCACATTGTCGCAGATCACCTTCAGACAAACGAGGAACGGCACCGCCATCAGCGCCCCGGCAATCCCCCAAAGCCAAGCCCAGAACACCACCGTCACAAAGACCGAAACGGTATTCAACTCCAGCCGCCGCCCAAGGATGACGGGCGTCACGAACTGCCCCTCGATCGTGGTGGCGGTCAGAAACACCAGCGGGGCCAGCGCCGCCTGTCCCAGATGATCGAAACTGACAATTGCCACTGCCGTTACCAGCCCGGCGCCGAACAGCGGGCCGATATAGGGCAGGTAGTTCACCAGAAACGTCATCACGGCCCAGACCAAGGGCTGTGGCATCCCGATGGCCCACATCCCCAACCCGACCACAGCGCCCAACCCCATGTTGATCACCGTCACCACCGCCAGATAGCGCGACACGCTCCGCTCGATCCCGTAAACGATCCGCAGCGCCCGCTTCTTGTCACCAAAGCGGGGAAAGGCCTCGATCAGCTTCACATAGAACAGATCACCCGACGCCAGCAGGAACAGCGCCAGCACCAGCGTAACCACGGTCGTCGCCATCACCGACGCCACGTTGCTGACCGCCATGGTCAGCAACCCCGGCGATTCCATCGCCACGCGCTGCACATTCGGATCGGCGACACCATTGGTGAACTGCTCCACCTGGTTCGAGGCCTGCTGCACGATGGCCAGCGAATTGGCAAAACCCTGCAACTTGGCCTTCAACTCCGCCCCTAACGCCGGGGCATCGCTGATCCATGCCGACACCGGGCCGCTGAACAAAAGCGCCGCCCCCGCGATGATCAGCCCTACCAGCGCGATCAGGGCCGAGGCCGTCACCACCGGGGCCAGCCCGAACCGGTTCATGTACCGCACCAGTGGGCTCAGCGTCAGCGCCAGCAGCGTGCCCATCAGCAGGGGCAGGATCACATCCTTGGCGAAATACAAACCCATCGTCAGGAGAACCAGCAGGATCAGACCAAGGGTTCGGCGTATGGCTGGCAGATCATCGGTCATGGCAAGGGTCCTGTCTGAGGCAGAGAGATCGAAATCCATCGCACCGCCCGCGCCGGATCGTTCCAATGAACGCAGGTCCCGGCTGGGCGCAGGTGCCATGAGAAGGCGGAAAGGTGTCGGGTCGGGGAAGGCGCGCATCACGGCGCGGCGGGGCAGGGCGTGTCGGGCGAAACCGCAAACAACACAGACAAGAACGCCCTCACTATGATCAGGTTCCGCCCCGCCGTCCATATCGACCGCATGCCTGTGCGACCGGCAAGGCTTTGCCAATGCAAACCTCCCAATCGGCAAGCACCCGCGACGGTGCGGCGAATTTCCGCCCGAATGGAACCAAGGCCGCGCCCAGTCCTTATATCCAACAGGGAACGGCGCGATGCCCGGCAGGGAATGGTCAGGCAGTCGCGTTCCGTTCTCTTCCGCCCGGCCGATGGTCGGGCATCAAGCGCGGCCACAACGGCCCGCGCCGGAAAAAGGAGACGACGCATGAATTGGGATCAGATCGAAGGCAAGTGGAAGCAGCTCAGCGGCAAGGCCAAAGAGCAGTGGGGCAAGCTGACGGATGACGAGCTGGACACGATGGCCGGCAAGCGGGACCAGCTGGTTGGCAAGGTTCAGGAAAAGTACGGCATCGCCAAGGAAGAGGCCGAGCGTCAGGTCGACGAATGGAGCGCGCGCAACTAAGCGCGACGATCGGGGTTTGATCGGCTCTCCCCGGCCGATCCCCCGGATCGGGCCGCCCCCTTGCCGGGGCGGCCCTTTTTCATGTCCGGGCTTATGATCCCGGACAAAAGAAAAGGCGGGCCGCTGTTCCCAGCGGCCCGCCTTGCTTGTCAGATAGTGCCGCCCGCCTTAGCCGCGATAGGCAAAGCCGCCGAAGATGCGGCCTTCATCCCGGTGACGCCCGCCGCGCACCGCGCCGACATAGGATGCCGCCCCGGCCACCAGCGCCGCCGCCGCAAGGATGAACGCGGTCAGGATCGTGCTAACACGCGCCACCTCGGCTGCCGCAATAGCGGCATCGGTGGCTTCCTGCGCCAGTCGGTCTGCCTCAGCCTTGGCATCGGTGGCAAGCTGCATCGCCTCGGTCCGCGTCGTCTGCGCCGCTGTGATCGCCTCATCGACCCGCGTCGTGGCCTCGGCCTGCGGAATGCCCGCTGTGGCCACCACGGCGCTGATCAGATAGGCGCGTTCGGCATCGGTCACTTCGCCGGTCACCGCCACATTGCCCAGGATCGCGGCACTCGCCCGCGCTGCATCAGCCGGATCGCCGGTCCCCGTCGCCACCTGTGCAGGGCGCAGCAGCGCATCGCTCAGGTAATCCACCGGGTTCTGCGTCATCTCCTCGGGCATCATCGCTCCGGCTGCCGCCATGGCCCCTTCGGCCACGCCGCCCACAACCGAACCGGCCGTCGTTGCCACCGCGCCAACGACCGATCCGGCCGCACCTGCCGCTGATCCGACCGCCGTCGCCGTGGCCGATACCGCCGCGCCCAGCAGAAAGACCGACGCCACGATTCCCAGACCCCAAACCACCAGCCCGTTGATCCCGTCCCGCGCGGTCACTTCATCGGCGCTGGCTTTCTCCAGCCGCCGCCGCATCCGCCCGGCGATGTAGCCGCCCGTCGCATAGCTGGCCACCAGCGACAGCACGATCCACAACGCGCTGACGATGACCATCACGTTGAAACTGCCCTCGCCCGGTTCGGCCGAAATCGTCGACAGTCCCAGCGCCGCGCCAAAGCCGGTAAAGACCGACCCCACCGCCACTGCGACCACGCCACCGCCAAGAACGGCCGCCCAATCAATATAGGCCCCGTCAATCGCCACAGCAGGCCCCGAAGCCTGCGTCATTGCCTCTGTCCGTTCCATGATCCGTCCCTCTCCCGCTGCTCAGCGCAGGCCGATAAGCGACAGAACCGCCATGACGACGACCACAAGGCCGACCAGATAAATGATGCTGTTCATCTTGAAATCCCTTCACATCCTGCGCCGCCTCCGGGCGCAGTTCATGCCGGGATAACGCACCATGTCCCGATGGGTTCCCGGCGGTGGGCTGGCGCGATTGATCGCCAACCCAGCCGCGCCCGGGGCAACGCCGCCCTTTCAGGCGGCCGTTTCGCGCTGGCGCAGCGCCAGCCCGGCATCGGACACGCCCCGTGCGCTGTGCTGTGCATTGGCGCGCATCTGTGCCACCCCGGCCCCGACCAGCCCTTCGAATGACCCGCAATCATGCCGCTCGCCTGAAAACCGACAGGCCATCAGCGGCACATGGCGCGCGTCGCTGGCAATGGCATCGGTCAGTTGGATCTCGCCCCCGCGCCCGGCGGGCGTGTCGCGTAACCCCGCCAGAATGGCCGGATCAAGGATATAACGCCCCACCGCCGCAAGCGTGGAGGGCGCATGTCCAAGCGCCGGCTTCTCCACCATCCCCAAGGCGCGCACCAATCGGCCCTCGGTCGGCCCTTGAGGAACAAAGATGCCGTATTTCGGCGTCTCGGCCACAGGCACGCTCATGGCCGCGATCATGTGGCCCCCCACATAGGCCATTGCCATTTCCGCCAGCGCGGGTGCCCCAAGGATCACGTCATCGGGCAGGATCACGCCCACACGTCCCGGCAGAACAAATGGTGCCGCGCACAGCACCGCATGGCCCAGCCCCAGCGCCTCATCCTGCATGGCAAAGATCACCTCGATCCCATCCGGCACGCCAACCGCAACACGCGCCTGCACCGGGGCAGGCTGCCCCTCGCCGCGCAAGGCCCGCAGCGTATCCTCTGCGCGCATCACATAATCGCGGATCATCATCTTGTCGGGGTGGATCACGATGACAATCCGCTCTGCCCCAACTGCCACCGCCTCATCCAGCGCGAATTGCAGCACGGGCCGGTCATGCACCGGCAACAGTTCCTTGGGCACCACCTTGGTCAGCGGGAACAGGCGGCTGCCTTTTCCTGCGGCGGGAATGATCACGGTGCGGATGGATATGGGCATGGCAGAGCTCCGGTCAGTTGGGCCGCCTTGCGGCGGGGCCGGTCTGGGGTCCGGCAAGGGTGGGTGCAGAGACCGGTCAACGTCCGATGCGCCGGATCGTTCCGCGCGTCGCGGCCAGATCACCCGCATGTGACAAACGCACGCGCCGCGCGCGATCTGCGGGAACCAGACCGCCCCTGCCTGCGTTCCCATCCCGCTGCATGCACCGAACCCGCCCCGAACGCACCTTGCCCCACGGCCCGGGCGTCCGGCGGCGTGCCTGCATTCACCCGGCGATTGCGCCCATAGTTCAGAACAGGAGCGGTCGATGAATTGGAACCGGATTGAAACCAAATGGCACGAAATGGCCCGCCGCCTGCAACAGGGCGGTACCACGCGCGCGCCCTCAGGCGGCGACGGTTCGCAACTTGATCCCGGCCCAACCATCGGCCCAACCATCGGCCCGGACAGCGCCCCGCAGGATCGGCCCGATATCCCCACAGGCCGCGCGCCGGATGAAACCGCCGCGCGTGTCGCAGGGTGAGGTGGCCGCAGGCCCTGACCTTCGGCCACTGGTCTGACCGGTCCCAAGCGGACTGGGCCGAAGCCGACTGGAACGATCCCACCCCGATCCGGTCGGATCTCTTTGGCACCGAACGGCTGGAACACCACGCCGAAACGTTGGCCGCCGCGCAGCGGTTGGGCAAGCCGGGCCTCCGTGTCCCCAGCCTGCATCGCCGGCTGCGCGACAACGTCCGTGTGTTGCTCGATGTCTATCTCGACAGCGCCGAGGTGGTACGCCGTGGCAAGGCCGTGCCGCCGGCCGCCGAATGGCTGCTGGACAACTTCCACCTCGTGGAACTGCAACTGCGCCAGATCACCGAAGATCTACCCCCAGGCTACTACCGCCAACTGCCGAAACTGGCCGAAGGCCATCTCGCCGGATACCCCCGCGTCTTTGGCCTCGCCTGGGCCTATGTCGCCCATACCGACAGCCTGATCGCTGGCCCTGTCCTGCGCCGTTTCGTGCAGGCCTATCAGCGCGTCGTCCCCCTTCAGATCGGCGAGCTTTGGGCCGTGGCCATCACCCTGCGCATCGTGCTGGTGGAAAACATGCGCCGCCTTGCCGTGCAGATCGTCGGTGCCCAGCATCAGCGCAGCATGGCGGATGCGCTGGTCGACAGCGTGTCTGGCATCGGTGGGCCTGCCGTTCCGCTGCATCTGGCCGTAGTGGGCCATGACAGCGCACCGCTTGACGAAATCTTCGCCGCACAGGTGGCGCGTCGCCTGCGCGGGCTCGATCCCGTGGATACCCCGCTGCACGGCTGGCTCGAAGATCGCCTCCGCCGTCAGGAAACATCCGTCGAAGATGTGGTCGCACGCGTCCTGCACCGGCAAGGGGCGTCCAACGTCACGATGCGCAACATCGTCACATCGATGCGGATCATCTCTGAACTCGACTGGGCCGATTTCTTCGAAGATGTCAGCCCCGTCGATGCGCGCCTCAACAAAGCCGGCGATTTCGGCGCGATGGATTTCTCCACCCGCAACGCCTATCGCACCGCGATCGAGGATCTGGCGCGCGGCTCGTCCGGTGATGAACTTGCCGTCACCGACGCCGCCCTGCGTATGGCTGACGAGGGCCGCACCGACCGCGCGCGCGATCCCGGCCACGCCCTCATCGGCGGTGGGCGTCGTGCGCTGGAACAGGCGCTGGGCTATCGGCCAAAGCTGCGCCAACGGCTGATGCGCCTGGTGGGGCAGGGGGGATTGCCCGCCTATCTCGCCGCCATCGCGGCCCTGACCGGGGCCGTGGTCACAGCCCTCCTGCTCGCCGCCGGATTGCCGGGCTGGGCCATGCTGCCCGCCGCGCTGCTTGCACTCTGGCCGGCCAGCGAACTTGCCACTGCCCTCGTGAATGACGTGGTCACCCGCTCTGTCGCGCCGCGGCCCCTACCGGGGATGCAGCTTGCGGGTGGCGTGCCCGCCGATCTGCGCACCCTCGTCGCGGTTCCGGTGCTGCTCAGCGAAGAATCCGTCCTGCTGGACCAGATCGAACAGCTTGAAGTCCATCACCTCTCCAGCATCAGCGGCGCGGTCCATTTCGCCCTGCTCTCCGACGGGCCGGATGCCGAAACCGAACGCACCGAACAGGATGACGGGCTGATCGCACTCGCCCAATCCGCCATTGCCGATCTGAACAGCCGTTATCCGATGGAGGATGGCCCGCGCTTTCTGCTCCTGCACCGCCGCCGCCTCTGGAACCCGTCCGAAGGCAAATGGATGGGATGGGAACGCAAACGCGGCAAGCTGGTGGAACTTAACCGCCTTTTGCGCGGGGCCACCGACACTGGCTTTGTCACCGGCACCGCCGATGTGCCGCGCGACGTGCGCTTTGTCGTCACGCTCGATGCCGATACCCGCCTGCCGCGCGACACTCTGCGCGCCCTGATCGGCAAGATGGCCCATCCGATGAACCGCCCCCGTCTTGACCCTGCCGCCCAGCGGGTGGTCGAGGGCCACGGCATCCTGCAACCCCGCGTGACACCCGCCCTGCCCATCGGGGATGAGGCGTCCATCTACCGCCGCACCTATGCCAGCATCGGCGGCATCGAACCCTATGCCGCCGCGATGTCCGACGTGTATCAGGACCTCTTTGCCGAAGGCTCCTTCACCGGCAAAGGCATCTATGACATCGACGCCTTCACCGCCGCGCTGGAAGGCCGAGTTCCCGACAACACCATGCTCAGCCATGACCTGTTCGAAGGCATCTTTGCCCGCGCGGCGCTGGTGTCCGACATCGAGGTGATCGAGGATTTCCCCGCCCGGCTTGATGTCGCGTCCAAGCGGCAGCACCGCTGGGTGCGCGGCGACTGGCAATTGCTGCCCTGGATTGCCCGCGACAAGACCATTCCCGCCATCGGGCGCTGGAAGATGATTGACAACCTGCGCCGTTCGCTGCTGGCCCCGCTGACTTTGGCCGCCTTCTTTGCCGGATGGCTGATGCCTCTGCCCGTCGCGGCGGTCTGGACACTGGCCCTGCTGGTGATCATGGCCATGCCGCGTCTGCTGGGCCTGCCCCATGCCATCTTGCCCCACCGCACCGGGATCAGCCTTCCTATGCACTTCCGCGCCCTCGGCCGCGATGCGGCGACGGCGGGCATGCAGATCGCGCTGAACGTGGTCTTTCTGGCCGATCAGGCCTGGCTGATGGGCGATGCGATCCTGCGCAGCCTGTTCCGCATCACGCTTTCACACCGGCACCTGCTCGAATGGATGACGGCGGCCGAGGCCGGGGCCACCCGCCGCCATAGCCTGACAGGCTGGTTCCGCAGCATGGCGGGTGGGGTCGCGCTGGGCCTTGGCACCCTTGCCCTCGCGTTCTGGATCAACCCCGCCGTAGGGCCTATCCTGCTGCTCTTTGCGCTGCTCTGGGCCGCCGCCCCGGCCATCGCCGCCCGCATCAGCCAACCCGCCGCCCCCCGCGCCATCGCCCCCATGACCGGGACCGAGGCGCAGGCCCTGCGCCGCATCGCCCGCCGGACATGGGGCTTTTTCGAGCATTTCGTGACCGAGGCGGAAAACTTCCTTCCCCCAGACAACTTTCAGGAAATCCCGATCCCCGCCGTGGCGCACCGCACCTCGCCCACCAATATGGGACTCTATCTCCTCTCCACCGTTGCCGCGCGCGATATGGGCTGGATATCGGAACCAGATACCTTGCAAAGGCTTGAACAGACGCTGGAACGCATGGGCCGGATGCCGCGCTTTCGGGGCCATTTCTACAACTGGTACGACACCACCGATCTGCGCGTGCTGGACCCGGCCTATGTATCATCGGTCGACAGCGGCAATCTGGCAGGCCATCTGATCTGCGTCGCGCGCGCCTGCCGCGACTGGGCGCAAAGCGGCCCGGACGATGCCGCCCGGCTTGACGGTCTGCGCGACACCGCCGCCGTCGCCCGCGCCGTATGGAATGGCACAGGTCAACCCTGTCCCGCCCTCATCGCCCTGCAAGCCGCGCTTGATGCGGGGGACGAGGCACTGCTTCCCGCCTTGGCCCAATCCGCCCATGCCGAAAGCCTGTCCGCCGATGGTGCAAACGATGCCGCCCTCTGGACCGCCGCCATTCTCGCACGTCTCGCTGCACCACCCATGGCCGAAGACCGTCGCGCACGGCTTTTGGCCGTGGCCGATCTGGCCGATCGTTTCGCACAGGACATGGACTTCGCCTTCCTGCTCGACCCGGAAAAGGAACTGCTCTCCATCGGCTTTTCCGTTGCCACCAACATGCGCGACCCGAATTGCTATGACCTTCTCGCGTCTGAGGCCCGGCTGGCCAGCCTCTTTGCCATCGCAAAACAGGACGTGCCCACCAAACACTGGTTCCGTCTGGGCCGCAGCGCCACGCCGATGGGGCACGGTGCAGCACTGATCTCATGGTCGGGGTCGATGTTCGAATATCTGATGCCCTCGCTCGTGATGCGCGCGCCTGAAGGATCGGTGCTGGCCCAGACCAACGCGCTGATCGTCGCCCGCCAACAGGACCATGGCCGCGTGCTGGGCATTCCCTGGGGCATATCGGAATCTGCCTACAATGCCCGCGATCTGGAGATGACTTACCAATATTCCAACTTCGGCGTGCCGGGGTTGGGGCTCAAACGCGGGCTGGGCCAGAACCGCGTGATTGCCCCCTATGCCACCGGGCTTGCCGCCATGGTCGACCCTGCCGCTGCCGTGGCGAACTTCACCCGCCTTGCCGCAATGGGGGCCGAAGGCCGTTACGGGTTCTACGAGGCGGTCGATTTCACCCCCGACCGCGTGCCGCAGGGCGCAACCGCCGTGATCGTGCGCAGCTTCATGGCCCATCATCAGGGCATGACCATCACCGCCATCGCCAACACCGTGCAATCAGGCCGCCTGCGCGCCCGCTTTCACGCCGTGCCCATGGTGCAGGCGGTTGACCTGCTGCTACAAGAACGCGTGCCGCGCGATGTGGCCACTGCCCGCCCCCGCGCGAGCGAGGTGCGCGTCACCGCCGCCGATCCGACCGACGCCCCCAAGGTGCGCCGCTTCGATACGCCCCAATTGGCCACGCCGACCGGGCATCTGCTGTCGAACGGCCGCTATGGCGTGATGCTCACGCCGACGGGCGCAGGCTACAGCCGCTGGCACGATCTGGCCATCACCCGCTGGCGGGCCGACCCTTCGGTCGATGCGCTTGGCTCCTTCGTCTATCTGCGCGACGTGCAGGCCGGGGAAAGCTGGTCCTCCGGCGCTCAGCCGCTGGGTGCCGGCAGCGGCCAGCACATGACGGTCTTCAGCGAACATCAGGCCACCTTCACCTGCCGCGCCCGGACACTCACCACCACCACCGAAATCGTCGTCTCCGCCGAAGACGATGCCGAGGCGCGGCGCGTCACCCTGACCAATACAGGCCGCCGCGCGCGAGAGATCGACCTGACCTCCTACATTGAACTGGCGCTGGCCCCGCAGGCGTCCGATCTGGCGCATCCCGCCTTTTCCAAGCTGTTTGTCGTCTCCGAATACATGCCCGAACTGGGCGTCCTGATCGCCACCCGCCGCCGTCGCAGCCCGTCAGAGGCCGAAGTCTGGGCCGCCCATATCGCCGTGGTCGAAGGCGAGGAGACGGCCCCGATGCAGGTGGAAACCGACCGCGCCCGTTTCATCGGGCGGGGGCAAACGCTGGCCCGCCCGGCCATGGCTGATGCCCCCTTGTCGGGCACCACCGGAACGGTGCTGGACCCGATCTTCGCCATCCGCCGTCGTGTTCTGGTGCCGCCGGGCGGGCGGGTGCGCGTGGCATTCTGGACCATGGTCGCAGACAGCCCGACCGCGCTTTTGGATATGGTCGACCGCCACCGCGACCCGTCGGCCTTTGGCCGTGCCATCACCCTGGCCTGGACGCAGGCGCAGGTCCAACTGCGCCACCTTGGCATTTCGAATGCGCAGGCTGCCGATCTGCAAACCCTCGCCGGCTTCCTGCTGCGGGCCGATCCGCGCCTGCGCAGCCGGTCCTCGCGCATCATCGCAGGGGCTGGCCCGCAATCCGGTCTTTGGCCCTTTGGCATATCTGGCGATCTGCCCATCGTGCTGATGCTGATCGACGATGCCGCCGATCTGGCGCAGGTCCATCAAATCCTTGCCGCACATGAATATTGGCGCGCGCGTCAGTTGACGGTGGATCTGGTGGTTCTCAATGACCGGTCTTCCTCATACGTGCAGGATCTTCAGACCGGGATCGAGGCGGCGGTGCGCATGGCGCAAAGCCGTCCGCGCGCTGCTGGCTCGGCACAGGGTGCCGTCCACGCCCTGCGCACCGATCTCATCACACCCGAGGCGCGGGCGCTGCTCCTTGCCGTGGCGCGGGTGGTTCTGGTGGCAGGCCGCGGCGATATCGGCCATCAGATCGAGGCGCTGCCGCCCTTGCTGCCCGCCCCGATCCCGCTGCGCGCCGTGATGGTGGATGAGGTCGCAGGTGATCCAACCCCGGCGCTCGAATTCTTCAACGGCACGGGCGGCTTTGCCGCCGATGGCCGGGAATATGTCACCATCCTGAAAGACGGCGCGACAACCCCCGCGCCCTGGATCAACGTGGTGGCCAACCCCGCCTTTGGCTTTCTCACCTCGGCCGAAGGCAGCGGCCCGGTCTGGGCCGAAAACAGCCGTGAGAACCAGCTGACCCCCTGGTCCAACGACCCCGTCACCGATGCCCCGGGCGAGGCGGTCTATCTCCGCGATCTCGACAGTGGCGCACTCTGGACACCGACCGCCCTGCCGATGCGCGGGGGCGGCACCTATACCGCGCGTCACGGCTTTGGCTATTCCCGCTTTGACCACACCGCGCAGGGCATCGCGGCGCGGATGGTGCAGACCGTTCCGCTGCAAGACCCGCTCCGCATCACGCGGCTCACCCTGCACAATCGCAGCAACCGCCCCCGCCGCTTGTCCGTCACCACCTACGCCGAATGGGTTCTCGGCCCCGCGCGCAGCACCACCGCGCCCCATATCACCACCGAACGCGACCCGGACACAGGCGCGCTCATGGCGCGCAATCCCTATGGCATGGCTTTTCCCGGCCGTGTCGCCTTTGCCGATATCGGCGCGCAGGCGACCGGCTTCACCTGCGACCGGGCCGAGGTTATGGGCCCGGGCGGCAGCATGGCCGATCCGCGCGGCCTGCGCGGGCAGCCGCTCTCCGGGCGGTTGGGGGCGGGGATTGACCCCTGTGCCGCGCAGCAATGCGTGGTCACCCTTGCGCCGGGGCAGAGCGTGGAACTGCGCCTGCTTCTGGGACAGGCCGACACGATCGAGTCCGCCCGCGACCTGATCCACCGCCACCGCAGCTCGGACCTTGATGCGATGCAGGCCGACATCGCCGCCCATTGGGACGGCATCCTCGGCGCGGTGCAGGTGAAAACGCCTGACCGTGCGATGGATATCCTGCTCAACGGCTGGCTGCTCTATCAGACGCTGGCCTGCCGCATCTGGGCGCGCGCGGGCTTTTATCAGGCCAGCGGCGCCTATGGCTTCCGCGATCAGTTGCAGGATGGCATGGCGCTGACCTTCACCCGCCCCGACATGACGCGCGAACACCTTTTGCGCGCCGCGGCCCGCCAATTCCCCGAAGGCGACGTGCAGCACTGGTGGCTGCCCCATTCCGGGCAGGGCGTGCGCACCCATATCTCGGATGACAGGGTCTGGCTGGGCTTTGGCGTTGCGCGCTATGTGGCCGTGACGGGGGATGCAGGCATCCTGAACGAACCGCTTCCCTTCCTCGAAGGCCCGCCTGTCCCCCCCGGCCAGCATGACGCCTTCTATCAACCCGACCTGTCGGATCAGACTGCCACGTTGTTCGAACATTGCGCGCGCGGGCTGGATCAGGCCATCGCGTTGACGGGCGAGAATGGCCTGCCATTGATCGGCACCGGCGACTGGAACGATGGGATGAACCGCGTGGGCGAACAGGGCAGGGGCACCAGCCTCTGGCTGGGCTGGCTGCTGATTGCCACCCTGCGCATGATGGCCCCGCTGGCCGATACCCGCGACCCCGCCCGCGCCGCCCGCTGGCGCGCCCATGCCGAAGACCTGCGCGCCGCGATCGAGGCCGTGGGTTGGGACGGCGCATGGTACCGGCGCGGCACCTTTGATGATGGATCATGGCTGGGATCCGACCAGTCCGATGAATGCCGGATCGATTCCATCGCCCAATCCTGGGCGGTGTTGTCGGGCGCTGCCGATCCGGCCCGCGCAGCGCAGGCCATGGCATCCGTCGATCACCACCTGATCCGCCCTGATCCGGGGTTGGCGCTCCTCTTCACCCCGCCCTTCGACCGCACCCCGCGCGATCCGGGCTACATCAAAGGCTACCCGCCGGGTCTGCGCGAAAACGGCGGCCAGTACAGCCACGCGGCCATGTGGGCCATTCTCGCCCATGCCAAACTGGGGCAGGGTGACAAGGCGGCGGCGCTATTCGCGCTCCTCAACCCGATCAACCACAGCCGCACCCCCGCCGATGCCCTGCGCTACAAGGCCGAACCCTATGTCATTTCCGCAGATGTCTATTCCGTCGCCCCACATGCGGGGCGGGCGGGCTGGTCATGGTATACCGGCTCGGCCGGCTGGATGTATCGCGCCGGGATCGAAGGCATCCTCGGCCTCACGCGGGCAGGCGACACGCTGATCTTCGATCCCTGCCTTCCCCCCGATTGGCCCGGCGTCACACTGACCCTCCGCCACGCCCAATCGCGGGTGGAGGTAGAGGTGATCAATCCCGTCCACGGCGGACACGGCATCGCGCTCGCCACGCTGGACCGCCGCCCGCTCCCTCATGCAGGCGGCCCCTTCCACCTGCGCCTGAAACCCGGTGTCACGCATCTGCGCCTGACATTGGGCCCGCCCGCAGGCTGACAGCGCCAGCGCCGATTTCATCCAGGGAATGCGCAAATTCAGGGAACCGAATCCCCGCCTCCGGGTTGGTTCGGCAACGGAGGCAATTCCCTGTCCCACCTCCGTTCGGATATTGGTGCTTGGGTGCCAGATATCGTGGCCGGGATGGCCTTGGCGCCATCCCGGCCGACTTTCCCCCGCTTTGACGATCCCTTTCGGAACCCCCACCCGCCCGTCGCGTTGACAAGGGCAGTCCGGGCCAGATGTCCGGCGAAAAGGGAACACACCAATGAGCAAGACCGAATTCTGGGACCGCATCGAAACGGTCAATGCCGGGATGCTGGCACCCGAGGGCAGCGCCCGCTGGGTGCCGATGTCACATCACGCCGACCGCGCCGATAGCCGTTTGTGGTTCATCACCGCCAAGGGCACCGATATCACCGACAGGCTGGAAACCGGCCCCGCCCCCTGCACCTATCTGCTGGCCGATAACGGCAAAGGCCTTTTCGCGCAGGTCACGGGCACGCTGTCCATCTCGCAGGACCGTGTGAAACTCGAAGAGCTTTGGGGTGTCATCGTTGAAACCTGGTTCGAAGGCGGGATCAACGATCCCGATGTCCGCCTTCTGTCGATGCAGGTGACGGGCGGCGAAGTCTGGGTCACCCCCACCTCGGGCATCCGCTTCATGTTCAACATCGCCAAAGCGCGTTTGACCGGCGATGATCCCGACATGGGCGATCACTTCACCCTCTGAAGCCTCATAATCGACCCGCCGCCGCTCTGCCCCCCGGGGTGCACCGGCGGCGGCCCATAGCAACTCACAAAATCGGGCGCTTCTCTTCCTTCTCCGGCTCAACCATCGCGATTGCGGCCAGCCCGGCGCGATCCATCACCGAAAGCATCCCGTCATTCCACGTCGCCACCTTGAGCGACCGCAGCCGCGCCAGCGTCTTGTTGGTATGCACCAGCGACAAACCCAGCGCATCGGCCAGATCCTGCTGCCGAAAGGGCAGGGGAACCGTGGCCGTATTCGCCCCCGAACTGCCAAGTCCCACCGCCCGCAGCCGCTTTTCCACCCGCAAAAACGCCCAGGCGATCCGCTGAGCGGCATCCCGCTGACCCAAAGTCGCGATGGTTTCCCCCAGAAAATGCTCCTCCACCGCCGCGATCCATGTCAGGTCATAGGCCCGGTTGGGCTGCGCGCGGAACAGGTTCCACAAATCGCTCCGACGAAAGGCACAGAGCACCATGGGCGTGCTCGCCTCAACCGAATGCTTCATCTCGCCCATCAGGCTGGCCTGCAAGCCGATGAAATCACCGGGGAAAAGGAAGTTGATCACCTGCCTGCGGCCGTTTTCCAGAGTGGTGTATCGCGTGCCCATCCCGCTGAAGACCGTATAAATCTGCGGGCTGTTCGACCCTTCCATCAGAACTGTCGTGCCCGCATCCACGCTCAGCTCGCCCGATTTGAACTGCATCATGAATTGGATTTCGTCCTCGGTGAAGGGAACGAACAGCGGTTGTTTGCGCAGTGGGCATTTATCGCAGGCAATGGTCATCAGAAAACATCCCTTCCTATGTCACAGATTAATGCGGGCCACGCTGACACAGCGCATGGTCGGGGAGAAGTGGAGAACACATGCCCTGCCCGATTCCCGCCAACTGCCACCGGCCACCCCACTGCAGACCACTGACCTGACACCACCTGTCCAGTCGATCTGACCACCGCGATCACACAGTCCTTCGCAAACAGCCAAGGGATCACACGCCAAAACACACAGGCGGGCGCTGCGCCCCGCCCGAAGACGCCTTGTTTCAGACGCGCGGTGATCCCGACGAACGGGTGACCCGCATTTTGTACCAGCCCCTTTTTCATCACGGCATTTCCCGGCGCGCCGTCGCCATCCGCCAGAGCCACGCCCGTCAGACCTTCCCCGGTCCGACCCGTGCCTCCCTGCGCCAAAGAAAGGAGACATAATTGACCCTGTCATTCACACGCTCCCCCTGCCTGTTGTCCCTACGGAACCAAACGCGGCGGCTGCGCCATTGGTTCCAAAGCGCGGCCCAGGCCGTCCCTGCCAGAATGTCGCAGAACGGGCTGCTGCCCATCCGTCTGGTCCGCCAGATCGGCACTCCCGGAAATCGCCTCTCCCTTCGCCTGCAAAACAAGGAGTCCGGCACATGAACGTTGTCACGCTGCAAGGCACCCGCTACGTCCGCGACGCCAGCGAAAAGCCGACCCTCGCCCCCAATGGCCAGCTTGACCCTCGCGATGAGGTGACGGCCTACCTTACCCCCCTGCGCGCCTTCGGCATCAGCCTGACAGGCAACCGCGCGGCCGCCGATGATCTGGTGCAGGACACCATCCTCAAAGCCTGGAGCAACATCGACAAGTTCCAGCCCGGCACCAACATGCAGGCCTGGCTCTTCACCATCCTGCGCAACACATTCTATTCCGGCCGCCGCAAGCACCGCCGCGAGGTGCCCGATCCCGAGGGTCTGCACGCCGCCACCCTGTTCGAACTGCCCGCCCATGATGGACGGCTCGCCTTCCGCGATTTCCACCGCGCCTTTGCCCAACTGTCCGCCGAACACCGCGAAGTGCTGCTGCTGGTGGGCGCATCGGGTTACTCGACTGAAGAAACTGCCGAAATGATCGGCACGGCCATCGGCACGGTGAAAAGCCGCACCAGCCGCGCGCGCAGACGGCTGGCCGAACTGATGGGGCTGGAGGATGCCGAACCCTTCGCCCCGCTCGCCGATCCGGTCACCCGTGCCGTCATGGGCGGATCGCTGGCCCGCCTCGCCTGACCTGATCCCCGCCCGGAAAAGGGCGGGGCATGGCGTCGTGAATAATCCACCCTGTCAGGGAACCGGGACGGCCGCTCTGCGTTATCAGGCCGATGAACGTTCCGGGGCAATGCGCGACAGGTCAGGAAAGGACAGCCGGTACAGGCTGGCCTTCCGCACGACCTGTTGCCCGCCAAGCCATGCACCGGGACGCAAGATCACCCCCGGATGCAGGCCGTCCGCCCGCATTCCCAGCCGGCCCCTAGAACAGCACAGCGCTGGACCGGGCTTCACCCCAAACCGAACAGGATTTCCACCATGTCCCTTGTTTCCCTTGTCGTCACACTGATCGTCGTCGGCATTCTTCTCTGGCTCGTGAACACCTATCTGCCGATGGACCGAAAGATCAAAACGATCCTCAACGTCGTCGTGGTGATCTTCGTCATCCTCTGGATCCTGAACGGAACCGGTCTTCTTGGCGGGCTGAATGGCATCACCGTCGGCGGCTGACACCCCGCCCGCGCCGCGCGGCACCGCCGCGCTGACCGGGCCGGTCACTTTGGCAACCCTTCCCGAAGTCCGGGCCTTTCTTGATGAAAGGCCCGGCTTTTCCGCGTTGGACCTGTCCGCCGTGACCGCGCTGGATACCGCTGGGGCTTGGCTCATCGCCACCCGTACCGCGGCCAAGGGCACGCAGGTCCCTGTCACCGGGGCCAGCGCCGCGCATGGCCTGTTGCTGCAAACCGTTACCGATGCGCTGCCCGCGCCGCAAAAGCGCCGCCGCCGCCCTGTGCATCACCGTGCGGGCGACGAACTGGCCTGGATCGGGGCCGCTGTCAGCGGTTATGGCGCGGTCATCGGCGGCAGTCTGGGCTTTCTGGGCCTTGTCATCGCGCGCCTCGGCAACACGATCCTGCACCCTTCGCGCCTGCGGTTGACCGCGCTGGTCCATCACATGCAGCAGGCCGGTCTGAACGCCCTGCCCATTGTGGCGCTGATGGGCTTCCTCATCGGCATCGTGCTGGCCTTCCAGGGCGCGACACAGCTCAAGCAATTCGGGGCCGAGGTCTTTGTCGTCAACCTCATCGCCGTCTCCATCCTACGCGAACTGGGCATTCTTCTGACCGCGATCATCGTCGCAGGCCGCTCCGCCTCGGCCTTCACTGCCGCCATCGGATCAATGAAGATGCGCGAAGAGATTGATGCCATGCGCGTCCTCGGCCTTGATCCGATCGAACTCTTGGTCCTGCCGCGCGTTCTGGCGCTGGTCCTGATGCTGCCGCTGCTGGGCTTTGTCGCCAATATGGCCGGGCTGGTCGGCGGCGGGCTGATGGCTTGGGTGGACCTTGGCATTTCACCGGGCATGTTCCGCACGCAGCTTTTGATGGATACCGACGTCTCTCACTTGCTGGTGGGCCTGTCCAAGGCCCCGGTCTTCGCGCTGATCATCGGTGTCGTGGGTTGCCATCAGGGGATGCAGGTCAAGGGCGACACGGAATCGCTGGGCAGCCGCACCTCAAGCTCGGTCGTCATCGCGATCTTTCTGGTGATCGTGGTGGATGCCCTCTTTTCCATCTTCTTCGCGATCTGGGGGGTGTGATGGCCGACCCGGACCCCGCCCCGATCATCACCGTCCGCAACCTGACCAACCGCTTCGGCAAGACGGTCGTGCACAAGGGCCTAGACCTTGATGTCCGCCGGGGCGAGGTGCTGGGCGTCGTCGGTGCCTCCGGCAGCGGCAAATCGGTGCTCTTGCGCACCATCGTCGGCCTGCAAACCCCGACTGATGGCAAGATCACCGTCCTTGGCACCGATGTCCTTACCGCACAGGGCCGCGACCTGCGCGCGGTGCAGAACCGCTGGGGCGTGATGTTTCAGGATGGCGCGCTCTTCTCCTCGCTCACCGTGCGCGAGAATGTCGCCGCCCCCATGCGCGAACTGCTGGGGATCGACGAAGACACCCGCACCGCACTGGCCGATCTGCGCATCGCCATGGTGGGGCTCAAACCGCAGGCGGGCGACCTCTACCCCTCTGATCTGTCGGGTGGCATGCGCAAACGGGCAGGGCTGGCCCGCGCCCTCGCGCTCGATCCGGAGATCCTGTTTCTGGATGAACCCACTGCCGGCCTCGATCCCATTGGCGCCTCAGAATTCGACGCCCTCATCATCGCCCTGCAAAAGGCGCTGGGCCTGACGGTGTTTCTTGTCACCCATGACCTCGACACGCTGCACGCCACCTGCGACCGCATCGCCGTGCTGTCCGAAAAAAAGGTGCTCGTGACCGGAACCATGGCCGAAATGCTGCAGGTCGATGACCCTTGGGTCCATTCCTATTTTCACGGGCCCCGCGCCCATGCCGCGCTGCAGGCGCAGGGGGCGATCTGATGGAAACACGCGCACGCTACATTCTTGTGGGCACCTTCACCCTGTTCAGCTTGCTCGCCGCGCTGGGCTTTATCCTTTGGCTGGCCAAGGTCGAGATTGACCGCACCTTCGCGCAATACGACATCCTCTTCGATACCGTGGCGGGGCTCGGTCAGGCCAGCGCCGTGCGCTACAACGGGGTAGATGTCGGCAAGGTGCTGACCATCGAGCTTGACCGCGCCAACCCCGCCCTTGTCCGCGTCCGGATCGAAGTGTTCGCCTCCACCCCCATCCGCACTGACACGATGGCAACCCTCGCCTCGCAGGGCGTAACGGGTGTCTCCTTCGTCGCGCTCGAAGGCGGGCGGGCAGACTCAGACCGCCTTCAGGCCGACCCCCCCGCCGATGTGCCAGTCATCCCCTCTGAGCCTTCGGTCGTTCAAGGCCTGATCACCGATGCCCCCGATCTGCTGGCCGAAGCCATCGCCCTGATGGAAGACATCCGCAACTTCACCACCCCGGAAAACAGCGCCGCCATCGCGGAAATCCTAAAGAACGTAGAAACCGCCACCGCCCGCATCGACAGCATGGCCGCCCAGACCGACACCGTCATGGCCAAGGCTGAGGCGACCCTGACCCGCGCCGATGCCGCGCTGGTGCAGGCGGAAAAGGCCTTCGCCAGCGCCAACACCGTCATCGGGGCGGATATCCCCGACCTGATGGCCGCGCTCAAGGCAACGCTGGCCGATGTCCGCCGCTCTGCCGCCGGACTGGCCGAATTCTCCCGTACCGGCCTGCCAAGGTTCAGCACCCTCGCGCAAGAGGCGCGCACCATGGTGGGCAGCATCCGCGCCCTGTCCGACCGCATCAGTAGCGACCCCGCCCGCTTTCTTCTTGGCAACCAGACCCCGGCATACAGGAATTGATGACCATGGCCCCCTTTCGCGCAGCCCTTCTGTCGCTTGCCCTGCTGTCGGGCTGCGGTGCCCTTGGCGCCGTCTCGGATGCCAGCACCCCGTTGGATGCCTACACGCTGTCGCCCTATGCGCCGGGGCAGATCCCGGCCGGGGGCAGGCGGCATCTGGTGGTGGAACTGCCCACCTCTGGCGGCGCATTGGCGACCGACCGCATCCTCATCAAACCCCTTCCGTATCAGGCGCAATACCTGCCCGATGCCCGCTGGTCCGAACCGACACCTGCGCTGCTGCAATCGCTGCTCGTCGCCTCGTTCCAGAACGCGGGCGGCTTTCGCCTTGTCGGGCGCACCGGGGCGGGCCTGATGCCCGATTACACCCTGATGACCGAAATTCAGTCCTTTCAGGCCGAACCCGCAGGCCCCACGCCCGAACCGCTGATCGTCCGGATCGGCGTGATGATGACCGTCATCCGCGAATCTGACCGCCAGATCATCGCGGCACGCCCCTTCGCCGCAACGGCCAATGTCGCCTCGGATGACAGCGCCGCCGTGGTCGCAGGCTTTGACCTCGCCCTGCAATCCGTGCTGCGCGACGCCGTTCAATGGACCGGCGGTGCGGCGCGCTGATCCGGTCCAGCGCTGCCCGCTGCCCCCTTCTTACCCCGGTCGCGCCCCTGTAACGCCCCCATCACGCCACTGTCTTATCCAACAGTGCTGGCAACAGCGGCAGGCTTGCCCCGGCGCAGAGAATCCGGCAACGATGCCGCCGTGCAGGTAAATTCCGTGTCAGGGAGAGAGTATATGATCAATCCGGTTCTGTTGTGCGGTGGATCGGGAACCCGCCTTTGGCCCCTGTCGCGCAAAAGCTTTCCCAAACAGTTCACTCGGCTCATCGGGGATGAAAGCCTGTTTCAGGCCTCTGCCCGCCGCCTTGCTGGCGAAGGCTTTGCCGCGCCCGTGGTCATCACCGGATCGGATTACCGCTTCATCGTGACCGAACAATTGCAGGCCGTGGGCATCGACCCCGGCCCGGTTCTGATCGAACCCGAAGGCCGCAACACCGCGCCCGCCGTGCTGGCCGCCGCCCTGCATCTGGCCAAATCCGACCCGCAGGCGCTCATGCTCGTCGCGCCCTCCGATCACGTTGTCCCCGATGCCGCCGCCTTCCGCGCCGCCGTAAAGGCCGGCGAAGCCGCCGCCCGCGCCGGGCGCATCGTCACGTTCGGCATCCGCCCCACCCGCGCGGAAACCGGCTATGGCTGGCTGGAACTTACCGGCCCCGCCGCCGATGGCGTGCCGGTCGATCTGGCCCGCTTCGTGGAAAAACCCAAACGCGACGCGGCAGAAACCATGCTCGCTTCGGGCAACTTCCTGTGGAACGCGGGCATTTTCCTTTTCACCGCCGCCACGATGATCGACGCCTTCCGCGCCCATGCGCCGGGCCTTCTTACCCCCGTCGGGGCCGCGGTGGATGCCGCCCGCGCCGATCTTGGCTTCCTGCGGCTGGACGAAGCCGCCTGGAAAGGGGCCGAGGCGATTTCGATCGACTATGCCGTGATGGAACGCGCCGGCAATCTGGTGGCCGTCCCCTTTGGCGCAGGCTGGTCCGATCTGGGCGGCTGGGATGCCGTCGCAACTGAGATGGGGGCTGATCCGCGCGGCAATGCGCTGGGCGGCAATGCCGTGGCGATTGATTGCGACAACACGCTTCTGCGCGCCGAAGAACCGGGCGTCGAACTGGTCGGCATCGGCCTGAACAACATCATCGCCATCGCCACCGGCGATGCCGTGCTGGTGGCCGACAAATCCCGCGCGCAGGATGTCAAACGCGCGGTCGAGGTGCTGCAAGCCAAAGGCGCCAAACAGGCCGAAGCCTTCGCCCGCGACCACCGCCCCTGGGGCTGGTTCGAAACGCTGGCCCTGTCGGACCGGTTCCAGGTCAAGCGCATCGTCGTCAAACCCGGCGCAGCCCTGTCGCTGCAATCGCACATGCACCGGTCCGAGCATTGGATCGTCGTCTCTGGTACCGCCCGCGTGACAGTGGATGACATGGTCAAACTGGTGGGTGAAAACCAGTCGGTCTACATCCCGCTGGGCGCAAAGCACCGGATGGAAAACCCCGGCAAGGTGCCCATGGTACTGATCGAGGTGCAAACCGGCACTTATCTGGGCGAGGATGACATCATCCGCTACGAAGACGTCTACGCCCGTGGCCAGGGGGCAAAGGGCTGACACCCTGCGAAGGGGAACCCCGCCCACAGCAAACATCGGTCCCGGGTAAAGCCCGGGACCCGGTCCCCACCCTCAGCGCTCCGCCCATAGCGCGTCATAGACGGCGCGGATGCCCGCCACTTCGCGCTCCACGCTGAACAGGCGCACGGCGCGCTCCCGCGCCGCCAAGGAAAAGGCCGCATGCCGCACCGGATCGGACAGCAGGGCTACCGCCGCCTCTGCCGCGCATTCGGCATCCTCCAGCGGCACGATGATCCCCGCCTGATCATTTCCCTCCGCCCGGCCTGCAAACTCGGCGAAATGCCCGGTCTGGCTTGCAATGATCGGCACGCCGCAGGCCATCGCCTCAATCGGCGTCACGCCATAGCCTTCATAGCGGGGCAGGGCCATCAGCAGCCGGGATCCCTGCATCAGCGCGGGCATCCGCTCTGCTGCCACCTCGCCCGGAAACAGGATGCGGCGTTCCAATCCCGCCGCGGCCACCTCGCCCTTCAGCCGCGCCAGAAATGCCTCATCCCCGCCTTTGGCCAACCCCACCACCACCGCCACGGCCCCCGGCAACCGGGGCAGGGCGCGGATCATCGCCTGCACGAACAGGTCCGTCCCCTTTTCGCTGCGGACCCGCCCCACCGTCAGGATACCGTATTCCCCCGGATATCCCGTCGCCGCCCATGCGGCCGCGCGGTCAGCAGCCGGCACAAACCGCGCCACATCCACCCCATGGGGCACCACCGCGCGCACCCCCGGCACAAACCCCGCCGCCGCCTCGGTCGTGGCGATCACCGCATCCATCCGGGAAATCAACCAGCGCGGCCAAGCCGAATGCCGCCTTTGCGCGGCGGATGTAAACACAATCCGCACCGGCAACCGCAGCACATCCCGCGCAAACAGCGCCAGCTGCATTTCCGGGTTGCGCCGCACATGCCAGATGGAAAACGCCCGCCCCGCAGGCGGCACCCGCGCCAAGGCCAGCGCCTGCCGACGGGTCACCGGCGCAGGGCAGCCGGGCAGGGGATGGCCCACCAACACTGCCCTCAGATCGCGCCCTTGCGCGGCCAGCACAGCGGCAGCGGTGGCCGATACCCCGGTGAACCGGGGATTGAGGTTGGTGACGTAAACCTCGGCGGCCCCATCATCCCTGCGGTTATCGGCCATGCGGCGTCCCTCTGCTGCGCGCCCCATAGACCCCGCCCGATGCGGCCCTGTCAACGTGGCCGTGCCGTTGCGTCCCCCCGTCACACCCGCCACCGGCCCATCCTTGTTCCCCTGCGCGCGGCGGGATATATCCCTCCCTCTCAGGGGTTTGTCCCCGATGCTGCAGGCAGGCATGGCCACCAGAGAAAGCAGAACCACGCGGCTCGGCCATTGGCTGACGGATTGCCTCATCCGGGGGGCGATCTGGCTGATGCTGCGCCTGCCCTTCGATGCACGGCGCAAGCTCGGCGCCTTCCTGATGACGCGTGTCGTCGCCCCCTTGGGCGGCTATCGCGCCCGCATCCGCGAAAACCTCGCCCTGATCCGCCCCGATCTGACCGCGGCCGAAATCCGGCAGATGGAACTCGCCGTCCCCCGCAGCATCGGCCGCACGCTGGCCGAGCTTTACTCCGGCCCCGACCTGATCGCCCGCGTCGCCCGTGAACCGCTGCAAGGCGCAGGCGTCGCCGCACTGGAACAGGCGCATCGCACCGGCCGCCCCGTCCTCTTGGTGACGGGGCATCTGGGCAATTACGATGCCATCCGTGGCGGGCTGATCGCGCGCGGTTACCGTGTGGGCGGCCTCTACCGCCCGATGGACAACGCCTTTTTCAACCAACACTACGTCGCCGCCATCTCGCGCATCGGCACGCCCCTGTTCCCGCGCGGACGCAAGGGTCTGGCCGACATGCTGCGCTTTCTCAAAAGCGGCGGCATGGTGGGCGTCGTGCTGGATCAGGCGATGGGCGACGGCGCGATGCTGCGCTTCTTCGGTCAGCCTGCGCTGACATCCCTCTCGCCCGCCGAAATGGCCCTTCGTTACGACGCATTGATCCTGCCCACCTATGGCATCCGCCGCCCCGATGGTGGCTTCGACATGATCGTCGAAGCGCCGATCCCGCATACGACCGCCGAACAGATGACCCAGGCCCTGAATGACAGCCTCGAGGTCCAGGTCCGCGCCCATATGGATCAATGGCTTTGGACACACCGCCGTTGGAAGATGGGCAGCCGTACCGCCTGACCCGTCACCCTTGGGGCAATTGCGCCAGAATAAGCGCCGCCGTTGCCGCCACCCCGTCCGCCTCTGCCGCCAGCACCCCGCTTGCCGCCTCGGTCAGTGCCCGCCGTCCGCCCGCATCGCCCAGCACCCGGCCCAGCACTGCCGCCATCGACGCCGCATCCGTCACCGGCTGCGCCGCGCCAGCCGCATCCAGCCGGGCATAAAGATCGGCGAAATTGCCCACATGCGGGCCATGCAGAATGGCCGATCCGTGCAGCGCGGGTTCATAGGCATTGTGCCCCCCGATCCCCGGCACCAGCGACCCGCCGACAAAGCTCACCGGGCACAGATCGAACCACAGCCCCATCTCGCCCAACGTGTCGGCCAGATAGACCTGCGCCCCCGGCGCGTCTCCCCGGCTGCGCCACCCTTGGCTCAGTCCCTGCGCCGCCAATATCTCCCCGATTTCCTCCGCCCGCGCCGGATGACGCGGCGCAAGGATCAAAAGCGCATCCGGGTGTGTCTGGCACAAGAGGCGGTGCGCGTCAGCGACCGCCGCCTCTTCCCCGGCATGGGTTGATGCCGCCAGCCACACAGGACGTCCCGCGATCAGTCCCTTAAGCTGCGCCAGCGCGCCGGGATCCACCGGCAACCGCTCTGCCGCCCGTTTCAGGCTGCCCGTGACCTGCACGCGCGCGCTCTCGGCCCCGAGTAAGACCAGCCTCTCGCCCATCGCCGCATCAGGGGCCGCCAGCAACGTGAACCGCCCCAGAATCGCCCGTGCCAGACCGCCCATCCGCCCCCAACGCCGGGCAGACCGGTCCGACATGCGCGCATTGGCCAAAATCAGCGGAATCCCCCGCGCGTGGGTGGCATGGATCAGGCGTGGCCAGAACTCGCTTTCCACCATCACCGCCACATCGGGCCGCCAATGATCCAGAAACCGCGCCACCGGGCCGGGCAGATCCAGCGGCAGGAACTGCACGATCACCCGCTCCGGTACCCGCGCCTGCATCAACCCCATCGCCGTGACGGTGGTGCAGGTCAGCAGGACTGTCACCCCCGTCTGCGCGGTCAGCGCCTTCAGCAGGGTCAGCACGGACAGCCCTTCCCCCACGCTCACGGCATGCAGCCAGATCACCCGCCCTTCTGGCCGCGCCGTGCTGATCTGGCCCAGCTTTTCCGTCCAGCGCGCCGGGTCTTCCTTCCCCCGCGCCAGACGTTTGCGCAGGATCGCAGGCCCAAAAGGCGAGATGATCTGCGTCACGGCCAGCCAGACGCCCAGCAGAGCCGAGTCAGGCGGCATCTGCGGCGGTGCCAGCGGTGTCTGGGGAAGTCCGGGTTCTGTCATGCCCGTCCCCATACACCGCCACGCGGGTGCTGTCACTTCACCGCCCGCGACGGGTCACTTTGTCAGGATCAACTTGCCTGCACGTGTGATGCGCAGCGCATAGACCTGCCCATCCAGCGCGATGCGCGCCTGCACGCCGCCCTTGGTCAGCGCCCGCGCATCATGCAGCGGTGCGCCCTCGGCCGGGGCAATCACGGTCCGGGTCGTCGCGGGCCGTGCCACGGGGATATCCAGCCGCATCGGATCGGGGCGCATGTTCATCGTCCTGCCTCCATCCGGTCGAACAGGGCCTCAAGCCCGGTTCCCGCACTGGCCGGGGTCCAGCCCGTCAAGGCCAGCCGGAACAGATCCGCAGTTTCTGTCGCGGGCGACAGGGGAAGCGGGTCCGATAGAAGAAAATTCCAAATCATCCGGGTCATCTCGCCATCTCTCAATTCAGGGGGGCGCCGGGCTGACCGCAGGGGTTGGCTGGGGGTGTGAAAGAAACCTAGCAAAACAGTCGGAAATGTAAAGCTGATTCTGCCCTGTCGCTTTTTCCCGGCCAAAGCGATGCCCCAAACCCTTTTCGCGCGGGCCGACCCCTGCTAACCAAGCATGATGCGAGTAGGGACGACATCATGACCAACGCCAGCCTCACCTGTTTCAAGGCCTATGATATCCGCGGCCGCCTTGGCCATGATCTGGATACAGGCATCGCCACCCGCGTCGGCCGCGCCTTTGCCGAGGTGCTGGGCACCCGCCGCGTCGTTCTGGGCCGCGACATTCGCGCCTCATCGCAAGAACTGGCCGATGCCGTGGCCGACGGTTTGATGGCGGCCGGGGCAGAGGTGCTCGATCTGGGCCTTTGCGGGACCGAGGAAGTCTATTTCGCCACCGGCCATCTGGGCGCGGATGGCGGTATCTGCGTCACCGCCTCGCACAACCCGATGGATTACAACGGGATGAAGATGGTCCGCGCAGGTTCTGCGCCGCTGGATGCCGCCACCGGCCTTGCCGCGATCAAGGCATTGGCGGAATCGCAGGCTTTCGCAGCGCCCAAACCCGGCGGGCGCATCACCGATGCCTCGGCCACCCGCGCCGCCTATGTCGATCGCGTGCTGTCCTTTGTCGACCTGTCCGCCCTGCGCCCGCTGCATATCCTGATCAATGCGGGCAACGGCGCAGCAGGGCCGACGTTCGATGCCATCGCCGCCGCCCTCTCCGCCCGTGGCGCGCCCTTGCGCTTCACCCGCCTGCACCACGATCCCGATGGCACCTTCCCCAATGGCATCCCGAACCCGCTGCTGCCCGAGAACCAGCCCGTCACCGCGCAGGCCGTGGTGGCCGCTGGGGCCGATATGGCCGTGGCCTTCGACGGCGATTTCGACCGTTGCTTCTTTTTCGATCATCAAGGCGCCTTCGTTCCCGGCGAATATGTCGTTGGCCTGCTGGCCGAAACCTTCCTCGCCAAGGAACCCGGTGCCGCCATCGTCCACGATCCACGGGTGATCCTTGCCACCCAGGCCGCGGTTGCCGCCGCCGGGGGCAGGGCGGTCATGGCCCGCACGGGACATGCTTTCCTCAAACAGGCCCTGCGCGATACGGGCGCGGTCTATGGCGGCGAAATGTCTGCCCATCACTATTTCCGCGATTTCTTTGCCTGCGACAGCGGCATGATCCCCTGGCTTCTGGTGGCCGAACTTATGGGCCGTACCGGCCAACCGCTTGCCACCCTTCTTGCCGACCGCCGCGCCGCCTTCCCCTCCTCGGGCGAGATCAACTTTCGCGTCCCCGACGTGAAAGCCGCCATCGCGCAGGCCGAGGCCGCCTATGCGCCAAAAGCCATCAGCCGCGACGATACCGATGGCCTGTCGCTCGATTTCGGTACCTGGCGGATGAATCTGCGCGGTTCAAACACCGAACCGCTTTTGCGCCTGAACGTCGAATCCCGCGCCCGTCCCGATCTTGTGGATCAGGCCGTGGCCGAGATCAGCGCGCTGTTCTCCTGACGCCACACCCGGCACAGCTCCCGGGGGCTGTCTGCCCCGTCAGCCATAGGCCCTTGAACCGATGGCGGGCGCGATGGCCAACCCCCGAGGATATTTTCACAGAGAAGAAAGGGGCAGGGCAGCCGGATCCTTACATCACAGCGCCGATCTGCCAGGGCACGAACTCCGCGCCGCCAAAGCCCAGCTCCTCGGACAATGTCTGTTGGCCCGAGGCGACGGCGATGATCTTGTCCAAAATCTCCTCCCCCTTTGCCTCGATGCTCACCCCTTCGGTCAGGATGTCACCGCAGTTGATGTCCATGTCCTCGGCCATGCGGGCATACATTTCCGAATTGGTCGCCAGCTTGATGCAGGGGCTTGGCTTGTATCCCGAAACCGACCCGCGCCCGGTGGTGAAGACGATCATCGTCGCCCCCGATGCGATCTGCCCTGTCACCGAACAAGGGTCATAGCCGGGGCTGTCCATATAGGTGAAACCGGGCGTCGTGATGGGTTCGGCGAATTTGTAGACCCCCGCCAGCGGCGCCGTGCCGCCCTTGGCCACCGCGCCCAGCGATTTCTCAAGGATCGTGGTCAACCCGCCCTTCTTGTTGCCGGGGCTGGGGTTGTTGTCCATCTCCCCCTCGTTCCGCGCGGTGTAATCCTCCCACCAGCGGATTCGTTCGATCAGCCGCTCCCCCACCTCGGCCGATACCGCGCGGCGGGTGAGCAGATGTTCGGCGCCGTAAATCTCGGGCGTTTCCGACAGGATCGTCGTCCCCCCCATCCGCACCAGCAGATCGCTCGCATGGCCCAGCGCCGGGTTGGCGGTGATCCCGGAATAGCCGTCCGACCCCCCGCATTGCAGCCCGATGATCAGCTTCGACACCGGGGCAGGGCGGCGCTCCACCTGTGACGCCACCTCGGCCATCCCGCGCAACACCTCCAGCGCCTTGGCAATCGTCGCCCGCGTGCCGCCCGTGCCCTGAATCGTCATATAGCGGAAATTGCCATCCGGCCGCAGCCGCCCCTGACCCACCAGATCGGGCACCTGCATCACCTCGCATCCCAGCCCCACCAGCAGGATACCCCCGAAATTGGCATTGCGGGCATAGCCTTTCAGCGTGCGCATCAGGGTCTGGTACCCTTCATTCGTACCAGACATGCCGCAACCCGTCTGATGCACGATGGGAACGAAGCCGTCGACATTGGGCAGGGAACTCAGCACCGGGTCCTTTTCCGCCGCCTCGGCGATGAAGCGCGCGACAGAGCCCGAGCAGTTCACCGATGTCAGGATCCCGATGTAATTCCGCGTTCCGACCTGCCCATCGGCACGGTGATAGCCCATGAACTCGCGCGGCGGCAGTGCGGGCAGGGGGCGGCTTTCGCTGCCGATGGCATAGTCGTCGCTGTGCGGCGCCATGCCCAGATTGTGCGAATGCACATGCGCGCCTGCCGCGATGTCCGCTGTCGCCTGTCCGATGATCTGGCCATAGCGCAGTACGTTCTGCCCCTGCACAATCGCCCCGGCCGCGATCTTGTGGCCGCGCGGCACGGGTTGTGGCAGGGCCAGCCCTGCCACCTCGGCCCCTTTCGGCAGGTCCTCCAGCGCGATCACCACATTATCCGCACCATGCAGCCGGATCACCCCGCCGTTCTGCCCTGCCATTCCCGCTCTCCCCGCACTTTGCGCGGATTCCTTGACAGGCCGCCGCGCGTGTCTAACATGTTAGCATGTTACAGCCGCCCGAACCCTCCCCACAAGAGCCTTCCGAAGCCCGGCTCACCCCGCTGGAGCGGTTTTCCGGCTCGCTCGGTCAGCGCGTCTATCAAACCCTGCGCGAGGCGATCCTGTCGCTCGCCTATCGCCCCGGTGAGATTCTGCGTAAGCCCGAGATATGCGAGGCGCTGGGCGTCTCGCGCAGCCCCGTCGCCGATGCCGTGGCCCGGCTTGCAACCGAAGGGTTGGTCGATGTGGTCCCGCAGGCCGGCACCTTCGTCGCCCGCTTCTCGATGGAAGAGATTCGCGAAGGCGCCTTCCTGCGTGAGGCGATCGAGGTCGCCGCCATCGAACGCGTGACCGAGACGATCACCGAAGAGCAGCTCACCCAACTTCGCCGCAACCTCACGGTACAGGCCGCATTGATCGCCGATGGCGATGTGCCGGGCTTTTACCAGATGGATGCCGCGATGCATGAGCTTATCCTGTCCTATACCGGCTTTCGCCGCCTCGCGCAGGTCAGCGAAACGGCCTGGCTGCATGTGAACCGCGCGCGTCAGTTGATCCTGCCCGTACCGGGCCGCATCAGCGCCACGCTCGACGAACATCGCGCCATCCTCGCCGCGCTCGAGGCGCGCGATCCCGCCGCCGCGCGCCTTGCAACGCGCCATCATCTGCGCCAGTTGCTCACCTATCTCGAACCGCTGGAACGTGAGCGGCCCGATCTCTTTGATCCCGCCTGAAAGGCCTTCCCCCCATGACCATCCCGAACCGCCCGCGCTATGCCACGCGCCTGAATGCCTTCAAACGCAAGGGCGACACCGTGGCCGACATGATCGCCCGCGCCGGAACTGTGGGCGGTCTGAACGCCGCCGATTTGAACTTTCCCGATCATTTCGACCATCACACCCCGGCAGAACTGACCAAAATCTTGCAACAAAGCGGTATGGCGCTGAACGGCCTCGCCATGCGCTATTACACCGATCCCGGCTTCCGTCTGGGGGCCTTTACCCATCCAGACGCCGCGGTCCGCCGCGCCGCCATCGACATCACCAAGCGCGGCCTCGATGCGCTGGCCCAGATGGGTGGCACGGTGATGACGGTCTGGCTGGGGCAAGACGGCTTTGATTACAGCTTTCAGGGCGACTATGCCCGGATATGGGAGGACACGCTCGCCGGTCTGGCCGAGGTTTGCGATCACAACCCCGCGCTCGACATCTCCATCGAATACAAACCCAACGAACCGCGCTCCTGGTCGGTCCTGCCTGACATGGCCACCACCCTGCACGCCATCCGCGATGTCGCGCGCCCCAATCTCGGTGTCACGCTCGATTTCTGCCACATGCTTTTCGCAGGGGAAATGCCCGCCAAATCCGCCCTGCTTGCCGCCCGCTACTGCCGTATCATGGGCGTGCATCTGAATGACGGATACGCCAAGCGCGACGATGGCCTGATTGCCGGCACCGTCCACCCGATCCAGACGGTGGAACTCTTCTGGGTGCTGGATCAGATGGGCTATGACGGCGTGATCTATTTCGACACCTTCCCCGACCATGGCGGGATGGACCCGGTCGAGGAATCCCGCGCCAACCTCGCCCTTACCGAACGTCTGCGCTCGGTCGCGGCTGGCCTGCGCGGTGACTCACACCTCACCGCCGCCATGGCACGGCAAGACGCCGCCGCCTCCACCCGGATCATCGCCCGCGCCCTCTACGGGGCCTGACACGCTCCGCGACGGGTTCCCTCATTCTTCTCTGCCCAAATATCCTCGGGGGGTGTGGGGGGCGAAGCGCCCCCACTCCTGAGCCGAAGCGCGCAGGCGCGCAGGCGAGGCAAAAGGATTGCGTCGCCCGTCAGGGCGGCGCTCCATTTCATATGCCGTAGAACCCCGCCGCCGTGCCGCCATAGATCAGCGCCCGGTCCACATCGTCCAACCCTTCGGTCAGGCTCAGCGCCGCCGCTCGCCAATCGGCATATTCGCCGCGCAACCGGCAGACCGGCCAATCCGATCCCCACATCACCCGCTCCGGCCCGAACACCCGGAACACATGGTCCACATAGGGCCGCAAGTCCTCGACCGTCCAATCCGCATCGGCCTCAGTAATCAGGGCGGAAAATTTCACCACCGCCGCCGTCTCATCGGCGATCCGCGCCATTCCATCCGCCCAAAGCCGGAAATGCGCGTCGGATTTCTCGCGTATCTGCGGCTTCATGCAATGGTCCACCACCACCGGCAGTGTCGGGTATCGCTTCAGGATCGTCAGGAAATTCCCCAGATGGCGCGGAAATCCCAGCGCGTCAAAGCGCAGGCCAAGGTCGCACAGCGCCCGAAACGCCCATTGCACATCATCGCGCAGCATCCAGCCATCATCGGGAAGGTCCTGGATCATCGGACGCACGCCCTTGAACTTCGGATGCCCCGCCAGCCGCTTCATCTGCGCCAGATCGGCAGGCGTCTCGAAATCCACCCAGCCCACCACACCCAACACCCAAGGCACGGCATCCGCGATCCCCAACATGTATTCGGTCTCGGCCACCGTGGGTGCGGCCTGGACAAGGATCGTCCCCTCCACCCCGGCCGCCTGCAATTGCGGCCAAAGGTCCGCCGGCCCATAGGGGCGCGACAGCACCGGGTCATCCGCTGGCATCCAGCCGTAATCGCCCCGTCCGGGGTGCCAGAAATGCTGATGCGCGTCGATCTGCATGGGGTTCTCCGCTCAAACGGGCGCGTCGGGGTGGATCAACCCCTCGGCCTTCATCTCTGCCCACAGCGCCGCCGGGATCACCGCCCGCGCCGCCGCCAGATTGCTTTCCATCTCGAACAGGCTCTGCCCGCCTGGGATCACCGACACCACAGCGGGATGCCGCGCGCAGAACTGGAACGCCGCATCCACCAGCCGCACGCCATGCGCGGTGCAGAGCTCTTGCAATTGCCCGGCCTTCGCCATCGCCCAATCCGGCGCATCCTCATAGCGATACTGCGCCCCCGGTCGCGGCCCGGTGGCCAGAATGCCGGAATTGTAGGGGCCGCCCACCACCACCCCCACACCCCGCGCGGCTGCGGGGTTCATGAACCCCTCCAGCGCCTCGGTCCGCAGCAGCGAATATTCCCCCGCCATCAGGAAAATGTCGAAATCCCCCCGCGCCATCATCCAGGCGCAGGGCTCCCATTCATTCACCCCCGCGCCAAAGGCCCGGATCACGCCCTCGTCGCGCAACTGCACCAAGGCGCGGTATCCGCCCGCCATGAACTCTGCCAGCCGCGCATCCAGCGCCGCCTGCGAGCCGTGGTTGAAGATGTCCAGATCATGGGCATACAGAATGTCGATCCGGTCCAGACCCAACCGCTCCAACGAAAATTCCACCGACCGGAACACCGCATCATATCCGTAATCATAAACCTCATTGCGCGACGGAACGTCGAACCACTTGCCGAACCCGTCCCGCCTGTCCGGTGTCGTCACCCGGAACAACCGCCCGATCTTGGATGAAATCACGTATTCGCCGCGCGGCTTGCCCCGCAGAAACCGGTTCAGCCGCGTCTCCGACAGGCCCAGCCCATAAAGCGGCGCGGTGTCGAAATAGCGGACACCTCCCGCCCAGGCCGCCTCCAGCACCGCATGGGCGTCATCGTCGGAAATCGCGCGGAACAGGTTGCCGATCGGGGCCGACCCAAAGCCCAGCGTGGTAAAATCCAGCCCCCCGTTGCCGAGCCTGTCCCAATGCCGCTTTTCCTGCATGTCCGTCCCCCCGTCTTAACTGACATGCTAGTATGTTCCCCCTTCCGGTCCAATCCCTTTCCGTCTAGCCTTCCCCCATCTTGGGAGGCCCGTCTGGGAAAACAGCATGTCACGGTTCGAAAAGGTCTTCGGTGCGGGGAAGAAGCCCGTCATCGCCATGGTCCATCTGGGCGCGCTGCCCGGCACGCCGCTGCATGATGCGGCCGGCGGGGTAGAGGGCATAATCGCGGGCGCCGCAAAAGACCTTGCCGCGCTGCAGGCCGCAGGCGTTGACGCCGTGATGTTCGGCAATGAAAACGACCGCCCCTATGAGCTGAAGGTCGATACCGCCTCCACTGCCACCATGGCCTATGTCATCGGCCGCCTGCGCGACCGCATCACCCTGCCCTTCGGCGTGAACGTGCTATGGGATCCCATGGCCTCCATCGCGCTTGCCGCCGCCACGGGCGCGGCCTTCCTGCGTGAGATTTTCACGGGCACCTATGCCAGCGACATGGGCATCTGGGCCCCCGACGCAGGCGCGGCACAGCGCTATCAGCACCGCCTTGGCAATACAGGCTGCGCACTCCTCTACAACGTCTCGGCGGAATTTGCGGGCAGCCTCGATCCCCGCTCATTGCCGGACCGTGCCCGCTCGGCGGTGTTTTCCTCCATCCCTGACGCGGTCCTCGTCTCGGGCGCCATCACCGGCGAGGCGGCGGAGATGCGCGATCTGGAGGCGGTCAAGCGCGTGCTGCCGAAAACCCCCGTCCTTGCCAATACCGGCGTGAAACATGCCACCATCGCCGATGTGCTGCGCGTGGCCGATGGCTGCATCGTCGGCTCCGCGCTCAAGCTGGGCGGCGACACCTGGGCCGCCGTCGACCCCGACCGCGCCAAGGATTTCATGGACAAGGCCCGCGCCGCGAGGGGCTATTGATGCCAGCCAACCGGAGCGCTGACGCGCAAGCCTCTTTCGTCGCCTCCGCGCCTGCGCGCTCCGGCTCTGCGTTCAGGGGGCGCACGCGCCCCCTCTTGTCCCGCCTGCGGCGTGCCAATTCACCCCCTGTGGATATTTGGGCAGAGAAGAATGGGACAGGGCAGTGCAAGGGAAGTTGGACATGAACCTGCGTGATCTGATCCGCGACTACATGCTGATCCCGGGCCTTGCGGGCCATGAAGACCGCATCCGCGCCCGCATTGCCGCCGATCTGGACCGGCTTGGAATTCCCAATCGCACCGACCGCCTTGGCAATCTGTCGGCCACGCTGGAAGGCGACCCCGCCGCGCCCTCGGTTCTGGTCTTTACCCATATGGACCAGCTGGGTTTCATCCTGCGCAAGATCGAACCCAACGGCCTGATCCGGCTGGAACGGTTGGGCGGCGTACCGGAACGCGCGCTGGCCGCGCAGGCGGTGCTGATCTGCACCCGCAAGGGCGATATCCCCGCGCTGATCGCCAACAAGAGCCACCATGCCACCACGCCCGAGGAGAAGTACCGCGTCGTCCCCTATGCCGAGCTTTACGTCGACGCGGGCTTCACCTCCAAGGAACAGGCCCATGCCGCGGGTCTGCGCATTGGCGACCCGGTGGTTTATCGCCCGCATGTGATGGATCTTGCCAATGGCCGTATGGCCGGGACCAGCGCCGATGACCGCGCCGGATGCGCCGCGCTGATCGATCTTGCCGCGCGGCTGAAGGATCGCACGACTGGCCCCACCGTCCACCTCGTCTGGTCGGTACAGGAGGAATACAATCTGCGCGGCGTCCTGCCCGCCGCCACTGCCGCCAAACCCGACATCGCCTTTCAGATCGACCTGCTTCTGGCCTGCGACACACCCGACATGACCGCGCGCGGCGAGGTGACGCTGGGTGGTGGCCCCGGCATCAGCCTGTATTCCTTCCACGGGCGCGGCACGCTGAACGGGGTCATCCCGCATCCCGCGCTGGTGACGCTGATGGAAGAGGTGGCCGAGGCAGAAGGCCTGCCGCTGCAACGCTCCGCCCATACCGGCGCACTGACTGATCTGTCCTATATCCAGTTCATGGGCGAAGAGGGTGTCGCCTGCCTCGATGTGGGTTTTCCCATGCGTTACACCCATTCCGCGCTGGAGGTGGTCGATCCCGCCGATGTGGCGCAGATGGTTACCCTTTTGCAGGCCGCGCTGGCCCGCATCACCCCCGGCTTCAACCTGATCCGCTAGGGCCGCCATGACCCAAACACCGCATTACACGCTGGGCATTGACATCGGCACCTTTGAATCCAAGGGCGTTCTGGTCGATGGGGCAGGGCGGATCGTGGCGCAGGCCAGCCGCCCGCACAAGATGCTGGTCCCGCGCCCCGGCTGGGCCGAACACCGCGCGGATGAGGATTGGTGGGGCGATTTCGTCCATATCACCCGCGCCCTGCTGGCGGAGTCGGGCATCGATCCCAAGGCCATTGCCGCCATCGCCGCCTCGGCCATCGGCCCCTGCATGCAGCCCGTCGATGCGGATGGCAAACCCCTGATGAACGGCGTCCTTTACGGCGTCGACACCCGCGCGGCGGTTGAGATCGACGATCTAACCGCCCGCATCGGCGCAGATCGCATCATGGCCACCTGCGGCAATGCGCTGACCTCGCAATCGGTGGGGCCAAAGATCCTCTGGCTGAAAAACAACCACCCCGATCTTTATGCCCGCACGGCCAAGGTGCTGAACTCCACCAGCTACATCACCTGGAAACTGACCGGCGCCTATGTGATCGACCATTACACCGCGGCCAATTTCTCGCCCCTCTATGATGTCAACGCACTGGCCTGGACCGACGCGCTTGCCCCCGACATCCTGGCCCTGGACAAGCTGCCCAAACTGCTGTGGTCCACCGACATCGCCGGCCATGTCACCGCCGCCGCCGCCGCCGAGACGGGGCTGGCAGAGGGAACCCCCGTCACCTGCGGCACCATCGACGCCGCCGCCGAGGCCGTGTCCGTCGGTGTGCAGCGCCCGGGCGAGATGATGATGATGTATGGCTCCACCATCTTCATCATTCAGGTCACGTCCGACCCCGTCCGCGACCCGCGCCTGTGGTACGCGCCCTGGCTCTGGCCCGGTATGCATGCCTCCATGGCGGGGCTGGCCACATCCGGCACGCTGACCCATTGGTTCCGTGACCAGTTCGCCCGCGACGCAAGCTTCGGCGACCTGGCGGCCGAGGCGGCGGCCTCGCCCAAGGGCGCCAAGGGCCTGCTCTGCCTGCCGTATTTCAGCGGTGAACGCACGCCGATCCATGATGCGCAGGCCAAGGGCGCGTTCTTCGGCCTCGACCTGACCCATACGCGTGGTGACCTGTTTCGTGCCGTGCTGGAAGGCATCGCCAGCGGCACCGCCCATGTGCTTGACACCTATCGCGAGCTGGATGCCTTTCCCCACCGCATCCTCGCCGTGGGCGGTGGCACCAAGAATGCCGTCTGGCTGCAGGCCACATCCGATATTTCCGGCGCAGGCCAGATCGTGTGCGAGAAAACGGTGGGGGCCAGCTATGGCGATGCCTTCCTGGCCGCCACTGCGGTGGGCAAGGCGATGCCGGATGAAATCGTCGAATGGAACCCCGTCGCCCGCACCGTGCGGGCCGAGGCTGTTCCCGCCTATGCGCGCCAATACCCGTTGTTCAAACGCCTCTACACGCAGACCCGCGATATTGCCCATGAACTGGGCCAAGAGGCAGGGTCCGCCTGATGCGCTATGATCGCATGCGCCCGCAGCAGGTGCAGGCGGCCATCGCCGCGAACACCCCCGTTGTGCTGCCCTTGGGGGTGATGGAACATCACGGCGGCCACCTCCCCGCCGGGGTGGACCTGCTGGTGGTGACGGAAATCCTGAACCGGCTGGGGGATCAGATCGTCACGCTGCCCCCCTTCGCCTATGGCGCGGCCAGCCATGCCGTGGCGGGCCCGGAACACGGCACCACGCTGCATATCGACGCCTCCGCCCTCGTCCCACTGTTCGAGGCGCTGTGCACCTCCCTCCTGCGCGCGGGCTTTCGCAACCTGCACGCCATCATTCACCACCAGTCGGAGAATATCGCCCAAGGCATGCCCACTGACCTCGCCTTCCGCCTTGCCGCGCGCAACGCGATCTTCCGGTATCTTGAAGCCGAACGCGGCCCCGGCTGGTGGGGCAGCCGCGACATGCAGGATTACTATGCCAGCCATGACGCGGGCACCGATCCCTTCAACTGGATCCGCCTGCATCCCTTGTTCCCAAAGAACGAGGTCTTTCCCTTCGATCATGCAGGCGAGGGCGAAACCTCGCTCATGCTGGCCCTCGCCCCCGATACGGTGGATATGAACCGGGTGGCGGAGGGCGCCCCCTGGTGGACCGAAACCGCGCCCCGCGCCACCGTGGAAAAGGGAGAGGCGGGCGTCCAACTCGCCCTCACCCATCTGCGCCGGGTGCTCGGGCTGGCCTAGGATCAGACCAGTTCCGGCAGGTTCACCACACCCTTTTTCAAGATGAAACACCCGTAAGGCCCGCTATCGGCCGTGCGGATGATGGCAAAGGCCCGCTTGGCGGCCTCGTAGAAGGCGAACCGCTCCAAGGCCTGCATCTGAACCGCCCGCCCCTCGGCGGCGTCTATCACCGCCTGCATCCGGCCAAAGACTGGCATCTGCGCGCCAGCATCCCCCACCACCTGCATCCGCGCCACCGGGGCGGGCACAAACGTATCCAGCGGCATCAGCGACAGGATCGCCCGCGCCGCCGTGGGAATGTCGCATCCCGCCATGTCGATCAGCCGCCCATAGGTGGTTTCCGCCGCAATGGTCGCCGCAGGATGGTTCACATCGCAGATCACCAGATCATCACCGTGCCCCATGAGCATCAGCACCTGCACGATCTCCGCCGACAGGCGCGGATCGATCCCCTTCAGCATCGCCGCCCCCCTATGGCCAACAAATTTTCTGCGAAAATTCAGGCCAAGCGGGGCTGATTTTTCGCAGAAAAATCGTTGCCCCGCAGGCGCTCACTTCACCGCCCCCGCAGCCATCCCCTTGATGATGTACTTCTCCAACACCACCCCGATCACGATCAAAGGCAGGATCGCCGCAAAGGACAGCGCCGCCATGGACCACCACGATATCCCCTGCGAACCCGTCTGGCTTGCCACCATCACCGGCAGCGTATTGGCATAGGTGGATGTCAGCAGCGCCGCAAAGAAATACTCGTTCCATGTCAGAACCAGCGACAGGATAAACGCCGCCACCATTCCCGGCAGGGCGATGGGCAGGATGATCGTCGCAAACGCGCCCCAGATCGACAGCCCGTCCACCAGCGCCGCCTCCTCCAGCTCCGTCGGGATCGATCCGAACTGATCGCGCATGATCCAGATCACGATGGGCAGCACCGACAGCGTATAGAGCAGGATCAACCCCACCCGCGTGTCCAAGAGCGCCAATTCCCGGTACAGCACCAGAAAGGGCAGGGCCAAAACCACCGGCGGCAGGATCAGCTGCGACAGGAAGAAAAAGCTGATGTCCGAGTTCTTCATATAGCCAAAGCGATAGCTGAACCGCGACAGGCCATAGGCCGCCAGACTGCCCAAAGCCACCGCCAGCGCTGAAGACGTCACCGAAATGATCGCCGAATTCATGAACCGCTTCATGAATTCAGACCGCACGGTGCTTTCCTCGCCGATCGTATCCGGCGACAGGCCCAGCGACCGCCAGCCCAGCCATGCGGGCTGATAATCCACCCAAGGGATCATGTTCCCCTTCATCACATTGGGCGCCATCTTGAAGCTGGTGGTGATGGTCCAATAGATCGGGAACAGGCAGATGATGGTCCACAGGATCAACACGCCGTAAATCGCGATCCGGCTTGTCCACCACTTCGCGCGGTGGCGGCGATCCGCCTCGGAATCCCGGAAAATCTGGGTAGATGCGGTCATGTCCGGGGCCTCGTCCAGCGATCAGCGAGTTTCATGAGCAAGGTCATCGCGATGACGATGATCACCAGATAGACAAAGGCCAACAGCGTGCCATAGCCCACATTCGACCGCTCTCGATACTCACGGAAGATGAAACTCGTGACCGTATCGGTCGCGCCCCCGGGACCACCCGAGGTGACGTTGATCACGATATCGGCCAGCTTCAGCTTGAAGATGATCCGGATCAGGATCGCGGTGATCGACACGGGCAGCATCAGGGGGAAAGTCACTTCCCAGAAATTGCGCCACCCGTTCGCGCCATCCACCTTGGCCGCCTCGTTCAACTCCTTCGGGATCGCCTGCAAGCCCGCCAGAATCATGATCATCATGAAGGGGATATAGGTCCAGGCATCCATCACCATGATCGTCGCCCGCGCAATTTCAGGCGAGCCAAAGAAGGACGGGTTCTCTACCCCAAAGAACTTCGCCAGCCGCGACAGCGGGCCATAGCGCGCCTCCAGCATCGACTTGCCGATCATCCAGGATACGGCCACAGGCGACAGCATCAGCGGCAGCAGGAACGCCACACGAAAGAACTTCCGCGCCCGGATCTGCGCGTTCAGCAACAGCGCAAGGCCAAAGGCGATGGCATATTCCACAAGGATCGCCAGCGAATACAGCACCATGTTCCATAGCGCGTTCCAATAGAACGGGTCGGTCCACATCTGCCGCAGGTTATCCAGCCCGTTGAACTGCCGCCCCGTGGGGCTGGACAGGTTCCAGTCCGAAAACGCGATGATCAGGCCGAACAGCAGCGGAAAGATCGTCAGCGCCGCCACGAAGATCGCCGCCGGCAGCACGAACAGCGTCCGCTTGCCATGCTCGCCCCGGATCAGCACCTGCCCCCAGCACAGGGCCACCGCCCAGGTACAAAAGGCGTAAAGCGTCGGTCGCCAGTTGGTAAAGCCGAAATCGCCCCGCCCCGTGACCTGCATCACCTGCAACATGGCGACGACAAGCGTAAGCCCCGCCGTACCCCAGATCAGCGCGCGCCCGAACAGCTTGCGCCGGTCCGAGATGTTGTCGTTCGTGACGACATGAAGAAGATCACCATTGCTCATGCTAGCATGTTAGCTTGCCGCAACCCGTCTGGAAAGTACCTTTCCCCGCCCAGCACAGGACGAGATTCCAGGGCGCGAATCTGCGCTGGAATCAGCGGGGAAATGGGTCAACCCGAAAGGCCCGGGCGCGCAATTCTCACCGAAAACTGCACGCTCGATTTCCGAACCCCGCCAGTCGGCCCGACCGGCCCATTCAGCGCCGGATGGCAAAAATATTAAACATTTGAATTTGTTATTTGGCGGTGCCTGTGGCCGCCGCCCGGACTTTCACTATCCAGGTGTAAACTTTTTGTTACAGTTGAAAATGTCAACAAAAGATGACAAATTCCTCACGGGACCCAATGTCTGTTGGAAGTTTTTTCCACTGGAAGCACGGAAAGGTGAGCGGAATGTCGTCAACTCACCCAAGTACCCACGACGACGAGGGCACGGAGGAGCAGAAATGTCCAACGATCCTGACAAGGTATGGCCGACTGGTCTGACCTTGAGAGAAGCCGAAGAAGTCCACAGTTACCTCATCGACGGCACGCGCGTGTTCGGGGTCATCGCCCTTCTCGCGCATATTCTTGTCGCCGTCACCACGCCCTGGCTCGGCTGAGGGGAAAAGCATGAACAACGCAAAGATGTGGCTTGTCGTCAAGCCGACCGTTGGGGTTCCGCTGTTCCTTTCGGCCGTTGCCGTCGGGTCTTTCGCCGTCCATGTCGCCGTGCTCAGCAACACGTCATGGGTGGCGGATTTCCTCTCGGGCAAATCCCTTGGAACGGGCACGGCTGCCGCCGCGCTCGTGCTGCCGGAAGATGGGGTCGCGAAAGCGGCCTATATCCCCGGCGGAGCGCAAGAGGTGCTGATCACCATGCCGGATGGCACCACGGCCCGCGCCGTGTTGCAGACATCCGAAACGATGGCAGCGCTCGAATAGCCTAAGCGCGTGCAGGTCGGGCGTGACTTGCGCGCTGCGAATGATCGGGCATGAGGCCCCCTGTCCTCCGGCAGGTGGGCCTCATCCTGCCCCCGCAACCGGCCTGTAGAAGGTGGCCGGATCAGAATATGGGTGTGTCGACGATGTTCGACTACAGACGTTTCGCACTCGGGCGCCTTGCGGCCATCGCGCCGCAATACCTGCCCTTTGCCGATGCCGCCTCGGCCGAGGTGCCGCTGTCGCGCCTTTTGCGCCTGTCGCTCTTTCAGATGACGGTCGGGATGGCGCTCGTGCTGATGGTGGGCACGCTGAACCGCGTCATGATCGTTGAACTTCATGTTCCGGCCACGCTGGTGGCGCTCATGCTGGCCCTGCCTTTGGTCTTTGCACCCTTCCGCGCCCTGATCGGCTTCAAATCGGATACGTTCAAATCGGCCCTCGGCCTGCGCCGCCTGCCTTGGATCTTCAAAGGCACGATGTACCAATTCGGCGGCTTCGCCATCATGCCCTTCGCCCTCTTGGTGCTGTCCGGCTATGGCGAGGCGGTCGATGCCCCCCGTTGGATCGGCCTGTCGGCGGCGGCGTTGTCCTTCCTGCTGGTGGGGGCCGGAATGCACATCGTGCAGACCGTCGGCCTTGCCCTCGCCACCGATCTGGTCCCGCCCGAAGATCAGCCAAAGGTCGTGGGCCTGATGTATGTCATGCTCCTTCTCGGCATGATCCTCAGCGCTCTCGTCTATGGCGCGCTCCTGACGACGTACACCCCCGGACGCCTGATCCAGGTGATCCAGGGCACCGCCGTCGTCACCATCTTCCTCAACGGCCTTGCGATGTGGAAACAAGAGGCGCGCAACCGCAGCCGCGCCCTTGCCCCCCGGGTTGAGATCGCCTTCACAACCGCCCTGCGGCACCTGTCGGCACAGCCCGGCATGCTGCGCCTTCTGGCGGTCATAGCGCTGGGCACGGCCGGGTTTGGCATGGCCGATGTTCTGCTCGAACCCTTCGGCGCGCAGGTGCTTGCGATGACCGTGGCGCAAACCACCCGGCTCACGGTGGTTCTGGCCTGCGGCAGCCTTGTGGGCTTCGCGCTCGCCTCGCGCCTGCTGGGCCGCGATGGATGGCAGCCGATGACGGTGGCCTGCCTCGGCACCCTGATCGGCGTGCCGGCCTTCCTGATCCTCATGATCTCGGCGGCCTTCCTCACCGTGCCGCTGCTGATCGCCGCCACGCTCAGCGCTGGCTTTGGCGCGGGCCTGTTCGGCCATGGCACCCTGACCGCCACGATGCGCGCCGCCCCGCGCGAACATATCGGCCTGTCCCTCGGCGCATGGGGCGCGCTCCAGACCACGGCGGCGGGCATCGCTGTCGCCACGGGCGGCGTGATCCGCGACATCCTGCTTCTTTCCCCCGATGCCGGGCAAGGCGCAACCGCCCTTGCCGGGCCCGCCGCCGCGGCCCCCTATCTGCCCGTTTTCGGGTTGGAGGCGGGGCTGCTGCTTCTGGCCCTCATCGTGGCATGGCCTCTGCGGCGGCAAGATATCGACACGCGGCAAAGCACTGCTACTTCCCCTCCGACAGGCATCGCAACCCGACAGGACAGCGTTGCCGAAACCAGACCATGACGTAAAAAACGCCCAAGGGCCGTTCAGCAAAAGGGTAGGACATGACAACGATCATCACCAGACTTTACGCGGACGTGACCGCGGCGCAGGCTGTCGTCACGGCACTTGTCAACAGCGGGCACAGACCCGCCACCATTGACGTCATCACGCGCGACGGCCCCCTCCCGGCCACAGACCGGATGCGCGCGGCCCGTGTGCCGGCGGCTTCGGCCATGGCCTATGCACCCTCCATCGCCGAGGGCTGCTCCCTTCTCGTGGTCACCGCGCCCTTCGCCCCGATCGGCACGGCGCGCCACGCGATCATGGTGGTCAACCGCTATCCGGGGATTTCGGTCGGACTGGCCAAGGAAGATGTCTACCTGCGCGAGGATCCGAAGGTCGAAACCTCGGGCAAGATCCTGCAGGGCAAGGTCTTCTTCATGTCCAACCCCTACCGCGCGACCGGCCACGGCCATGTGTTCGGCTCCAACCCGGTCCTGCCCAGCAAACCCCGCACCTCGGCCATCCGGGGCGGGGCCTATATGTCGACAAAGTTCTGGCCCGGCAAACTGCTCTCGGCCCCCAAGGAACGGACCTCGGCAATCCGCGGCGACTGGCAGCTCTCATCCCTCTTCGGCCTGCCCACAATCATCCGCGACTGGCCCTCACGCGACCTCTTCACCAAGATCTGAGCTCCGCTTCCCCAAACCAAAAGGCGCGCGGCCACCCGCGCGCCTTTTGCTTTTCGTGGGGGTGCGGCGCGCAACACCGTCGCGCGCCGCCCTTGCCTCACATCCCCAGCGACGCCTTGTACAGCGCGATCTGGCTGTCGCGGCCGATCTGGTCGGTGATCTTCTCCCAGGCGGCTGCAATCGCGTCTGCCGTTTCCTGCGCGCTTGCGTATTGTCCGGCAAAGCCCTTGGCCAGTTCATCCTCGGCGACCGAGTAGTACTGGAAGATGCCGGGAATACGCGGCTCGATGGCGGCGTTCGGGTGGTTGTAGCTGTCGAGGTTCGACCCGAGGTAATCCTCGATATAGGCCCGGTCATAGCCTGCCGCTTCCCACTCTTCGTACTGGAAGTGCGAGTTACGATAGGGCTGGAAGCCCGAAGGATAGGCCGCCGTCCACAGCGACAGGTCCTTGCCGCCCAGATGGGCCGCCGCCGACCAGGCTGCCTTGCGCTTCTTCTCATCGCCCGACACGCGGCTGGTCACATAGATGCCCCAGCCGATATAGGCCATGACAGGCGCCTCGTTGGCGGTTTCTTCCCAGGCACCGGCCGCCGAGTTGTAGCGGCGCGACGATCCGGGGTTGATGCCAAAGCCCACCACATCGCCGACAACCGACGTGTCCGAGGTGCGGGCCGAAGACCCGATATCACCCCACCACATCAGCATCGAACCCGTGCCAGCGAGGAACTGGCTGAACCCGGTGGTGCCCGGATCGGCGTTGATCTGGTCGGCAGGGTAGGCACCCTCGACCGCGATCAGATCCATCACGTCCTGGATGGCCTGCACCCAGCCCGGATTGTTGACGCGCGGCTTCATCGTGTCGGGGTCGAACAGCCATGCCGGATCGTCGGGATGCTTCACATAGGCCGCAGCGCGGTTCTCGATGAAGTAGAAGCCGAACCCGCCCCAGCCCTTCAGCGGGTCCAGATAGCCATGCGCCGATTGCCCGGTCAGCGGATCGGTCTGCCCGACCAGCGCCTTCGACACTTCGTTGACCTGCTGCCAGGTCGTCGGCACGCTCGCGCCGCCAATGGCGCCTTCGCCGAAATAGTCGGTCCGATAGGCAAAGGTGTGGCAGTCGCCATCAATGGTGATGCGATAAGTCTTGCCATCCCAGGTGCCGACGGGTGCCTGAAGGTAACCCACAAGGTCATCCGCCTCGATCTGCGTCTTCACCCAATCGGGCATCTCGTCCAGCAGGCCACGGCCGGCCGTGTCGCCCTCGAACGGTGCGCCCATTTCGATGATGTCGAAATCGACCGTCCCCGTCGCGATGGATTGCTGCAGACGCGAGTTGTAATCGGCCTGCGCAAGGTCGATCCAGTTGATCTTGGCCCCGGTATAGGCCTCCCACGGCTTCAGGAAGCCACGGAACAGGAAATTGTGCAGGTTCTGGTTGTTCAGGCCCAGGAACGTCAGCTCCACGCCCGCAAACTCGCCCTCGGCCACATTGGCCTTGGTTGCGCCGAGGCACAGCTCGCCCACCTTCTGCCAATCAGCATCGGTCGGGCTGCCCATCCCCACGCCGGGGATCTTCAGGATCTCGGCGCGGACATTGCCCTCTTGCGCCATGGCCGGGCGAAAGCCCATCCCGCCCGTCACCGCCGTCATCGCGCCCAGCGCGGTTGCACCCTGCAACATGCGGCGGCGGCTCATCCGCGCCTGCATCACTTCGTACGTTCCAACTTTCACTTGGGTCTCCTCCCTGAGATGGGACCGGTGGCCCCGCAGACCCCGGCCCTTATGATGTCCTGTGGCGTCTGGAATGCCCAAGGCCGTGCGACACGACCCTCACCCGCGCAGAAGGGGCCTCCCAACCCCATGCAGCAGCACTCCCTAACGGGAACCTTGGCGCGGGGGAGGCCACCTGTCAAGATTCTAACATGTTAGTATGATTAGTGCGTGGACAGCCCCGGTCTCACCCGCTACCAAAAGGGAAATCCTTGGGAGGGGTGGCATGGCCGAAGTCACGATCCGCGCGCTGAAAAAGAACTATGGCGGGCTTCAGGTCGTCCACGGTCTGGATATCGACATCGCCGATGGCGAATTCGTCGTGCTGGTCGGTCCCTCGGGCTGCGGCAAGTCCACGCTCCTGCGCATGATCGCAGGGCTGGAAGAAGTGACCTCCGGCGATATCCGCATCGGCGAGCGGCGGGTGAACAACCTGCCGCCCTCGGAACGCGACATCGCGATGGTGTTTCAGAACTACGCGCTCTACCCCCACAAGACCGTGGCCGCCAACATGGGCTTTGCCCTGAAAATGCGCGGCATGGACAAGGCCGAGATTGACAGCCGTGTCAACCGCGCCGCTGAAGTCCTCGGTCTCACCCCCTATCTTGACCGCTACCCACGCGCCCTGTCGGGCGGGCAGCGCCAGCGCGTCGCCATGGGCCGCGCCATCGTGCGCGACCCGCAGGTGTTTCTCTTTGATGAACCGCTGTCGAACCTCGACGCCAAACTTCGCGTCCAGATGCGGACCGAAATCCGCGAACTGCATCAGCGCCTGAAGACCACCACCGTCTACGTGACGCATGACCAGATCGAAGCCATGACCATGGCCGACAAGATCGTCGTCATGCAGGGCGGCCGCATCGAACAGATCGGCGCCCCGCTGGAACTTTACGACCGCCCCGCCAACATCTTTGTCGCCTCCTTCATCGGCTCGCCCTCGATGAACATGATCGACGGCGTGGTTCAGAAAGGTGCCGTTCTGGCCGGGGGCGCAACGCTGCCCCTGCCGCCGGGGATGAAAGTCTCCGACGGGCGCGAAGTGATCTATGGTGTCCGCCCCGAAAATCTGGCTGTCACGCCTAACGGCATTTCCGGCACCATCGCCGTGGTGGAACCCACGGGGTCGGAAACCCATGTCGTCATCCGCATCGCGGGCCGCGAACTCGTCGCCGTCTTCCGCGACCGCGTGACCCACCGCCCCGGCGATGCCATCACGCTGGCCCCGCTGGAAGCATCCGAGGTGCACATCTTCGACAAAGCCAGCGGCGCCCGTTTCTGATCGCGCTTCTGACCACCGCTTGACCCTGCCGCTTCGGCACGGCAGCTTGGCCCAAAGGATCGCGGGCGCAGCCCGCAAGGGAGGATCTGATGCTCAAAGGGATCGACAACCGGCTGAACGCCGATGTGCTGCGCGTCTTGCGCGCCATGGGTCACGGCGACGTGCTGATCGTGGCCGACACCAATTTCCCGTCGGACTCGGTCGCCCGCGACACGGTGACCGGCGAGCTTCTCCGAATGGAAAACCTCACCTGCGCCGAAGCGGTGAACGCCATCCTGTCGGTCCTGCCGCTCGACACCTTCGTCGATGATTTCGCCGGCCGGATGGAGGTCGTGGGCAACCCCTCCGAAATCCCGCCCGTGCAGCAGGAAGTCCAGGCCGAGATTGACCGCGCCGAGGGCCGCCCGCGTCCGATGACCTCCATCGAACGCTTCGCCTTCTACGACATGGCCCGCCAATCCTATGCCGTCATCCAGACGGGCGAGCGTCGCTTCTACGGCTGCTTCATGTTCCGCAAGGGCGTCATCCCGCCGGATGCCTGATCCTGCGGCCAGAGTCTGACGCCTGATCCCGACGCCTGATCCAAAGGTTCATCCCATGTCCGATATCGTCATCCTCGGCATTTTCGTCGCCGACACCGCCTATCGCGCCGACCGCCAGCCGAAGATGGGCGAAACCATCCTCGGCACCTCTTTCGCCTTGGGGCCGGGGGGGAAGGGGTCCAACCAATCCGTCGCCGCTGCGATGGCCGGGGGCAAGACCAGCATCATCACCCGTCTGGGCAAGGATGCCTTTGCCGATATCGCACGCGCCACTTGGGCCAAGGCGGGCGTCCATCCCCATGTGACCGAAGACGCCGAAAGCTACACGGGTGCGGCCTACATCTTCCTTGAAAACGCCACCGGCAATAACGCGATCATCGTCGCCGCCGGGGCCGCAGGCCGGATCGACGTCTCGGATGTCGAGTCCAACCGCGCCCTGATCGAAGGCGCCAAGGTTTTCATCACCCAACTGGAACAGCCGATCCCCGCCGCCCGCCGCGCGCTGCAAATCGCCCGTGCTGCCGGGGTGAAAACCATCCTCAACCCCGCACCCGCGGCACCCTTGGACGATGACCTTCTCGCGCTGTGCGATTTCATCACCCCCAACGAATCTGAAACCGAAAGCCTGACGGGCCTGCCCGTCACCACCCTGGCCGAGGCCGAGGTCGCCGCTGATGCGCTGCTCGCGCGCGGGGTCGGGGCCTGCATCATCACGCTGGGCGAACGCGGCGCGCTTTACCGCGACCGGACGCAATCGGTGCATGTCCCGGTGATCAGCGCGGGCAAGGTGGTGGATACCACCGGGGCAGGGGATGCCTTTAACGGCGGCTTCGCCGTCGCCCTGACCGAGGGCCGCTCGATGACCGAGGCCGTCCGTTTTGGCTGCGCCACCGCAGGCATCTCTGTCACCCGCCCCGGCACCGCCCCCGCCATGCCCGCCCGGGCCGAGATCGATGCCCTTCTCGCCGCGCAGCGGTAGCGGTTTTTGACGCAAAAACCGCGCCGGAATTTGACGCAAATTCCGCGCGGCGTCCCGCCGCGTTCCCCCCTATATCCCCGGTTTTTGCGTGCAAAAACCGTCGCGGAATTTGCGTCAAATTCCGCCTCCCCCAAGACCCGCCCCCCGACAGCCCATCCTGGCCTGCCGCCCCGTCGCCTTGGCCTTGCGGCCTTTGCGACTCACCGCTCACCCGCATGGTTAACGCGCCCATACCCCACCGTGCGTATGCACAGCCGTCTGCACCGCCATCTGCACCGGGCGCTGCATCGCCAAAAGCACCTCCCTTCGAAGATTAAGCAAGCGCCCGCAATGACTTACGCCCCGATCTAACCAACTCCGCCCCCCAGTTGACAGCCATCCCCCGCCACCGCACTCTCGCCCCCCATGACCGACCCTCAACTCATCATCTTCGATTGCGATGGCGTGCTGATCGATTCCGAGGTGATCAGCGCCCGCCAGCTCATCCATGAACTCAGTGGCTATGGCGTCGACATGGACATGGCCTTCGTCAGCCGCCATTTCCTTGGCCGGTCCTACCCAGTTGTGCTGCAAGAGGTGCGCGATCGCTGGGGCGTGCAACTGCCCGACCGGTTCGAAGCCGATTATCGCGCCCGCCTTCTGGCCGCCTTTGAACGCGATCTTCAGGTGATGCCGGGGGTGCAATCTCTCATCACTGCCCTGCGTCTGCCCTATTGCCTGGCCACCTCCTCCAGCCCGGAACGGATGCGCCGCTCGCTTCAGATCACCGGGCTTTCCTCCGTGTTTTCAGATCGTTGCTTCACCGCATCCGAGGTGGCGCGCGGCAAGCCCGCGCCCGATCTCTTCCTTCACGCCGCCGCAAGGATGGGCGTCGATCCTGCCGCCTGCGTGGTGATCGAAGACAGCCTGAACGGTGTCCGCGCGGGCCTTGCCGCAGGCATGCGCGTCTGGCGCTTTGCTGGGGGCAGCCATCTGAAAGGGCTTGACCTGACCCCGCCTGACGATGCCATTCCAGAGGCAACCTATCACGATTTTCCAGCCCTGCGCGCTGCCCATCCTGCCCTGTTCCTGTCCGAAAGCGTAACCTGACATGTCCCTCCCGCCCGATCCCGAACCGAGCCAAAGCGACGATGCCGCGCGGGCAGGGTGGCTCTATTACGTGGCAGGCATGACGCAGGATCAGATCGCCCGCGAACTCGGCGTCAGCCGCCAACGCGCCCAACGACTTGTCAGCCGCGCCATGACGGAGGGCTTGGTCCATGTCCGCATCGAACACCCCATCGCCGCTTGTCTTGAACTGGAACAAGCACTTACTGACCGTTTCTCCCTAACCCGCTGTCGCGTCGCGCCGGGATTGGGGGCAGGGGCAGACCCCATCCGCGCCATCGCCCCCGCCGCCGCGCAAGAGCTTGAACGCTTCCTCGCCATGCCCGATCCGCTGGTGATCGCCCTTGGTACCGGTCGCGCGCTGCGCGGCATGGTGGATGCGATGACCACGATGGATGCCCCCCAGCACCGCCTCGTGTCGATGATCGGCAACATCGCCCCCGACGGCTCGGCCTCATTCTTCGATGTCATCATGCGCATCGCCGACAAGGTCCGCGCCCCGCATTATCCGATGGCCATGCCGGTGATTTCCGCCACGGTCGAGGAATTCGCTGCCTTCAAATCGCTGGGCCCGGTGCGCCGGGTGCGCGAACTGGCCGAACGCGCGGATGTCATCTTCGTGGGCGTGGGCCAGATGGGCGATGACGCCCCCCTGCTGGCCGACGGGTTCATCACCCGCGCCGAACTGGCCGCCCTGCAAAAGCGCGGCGCGGTGGGCGAGGTGGCGGGTTGGGTCTTCGATGCCGAAGGCCGCTTTCTGGAAAAGCCCGAAACCACCCGCCACGGCGGCGTCCGGGTGGAGCCGCGCCTCGCCCGCCCGGCCATCGGCGTGGCGGCAGGGCCATCGAAACTGCCCGCCATTCATGCCGCGCTGAAGGCCGGGATCCTGAATGGAATCGTCACCGACGAATCATCCGCGCGCGCGATTCTCGCCCTCGGTTAATGCCGCGGCGCAGCATCGGGGCCGGGTTTTCCCGCCCCCAAACCCACGGGGCGGATCGACGGGCGGCGGTTCTCCTTTGTTTACCGAAAGATGAATGTTTGAGCAGAGTTTTTGCTCATGCGGCGAATAACTGCGCAACATCAGGCTTGACGGATCAGGTCAATTTATGGGTAATTGCTCACTAAGCGATAAAATGCTCAGTCGCTTCTATGGGAGGATACCAATGAACATCTCGCTGCGCGCGCTTCTTGGCGCGACGGCTGCGCTTGCCCTGACCGGGGCTGCGATGGCCGAAACCACCATCACCGTGGCCACCGTGAACAATGGCGACATGATCCGCATGCAGGGTCTGATGGACGACTTCTATGCCAAGCATCCCGACATCAAGGTCGAATGGGTGACGCTGGAAGAAAACGTCCTGCGCCAGAACGTCACCACCGACATCGCCACCGGCGGCGGTCAGTATGACGTGCTCACCATCGGCACCTATGAGGTTCCGATCTGGGGCAAGCAGGGCTGGCTTGTTTCGCTCAACGACCTACCTGCCGAATATGACGTGGACGACCTGCTCCCCGCCATCCGCGGCGGTCTGACCGTTGACGGCAACCTTTTCGCCGCGCCCTTCTACGGCGAATCCTCGATGGTCATGTATCGCAAGGACCTGATGGAAGCCGCAGGCCTCACCATGCCTGACGCGCCGACCTGGGCCGATATCGAAAAGGCCGCCGCCGCGATGACCAACCGTGATGCCGAAATCAACGGCGTCTGCCTGCGCGGCAAGGCCGGCTGGGGCGAAAACATGGCCTTCCTGACCGCCATGTCCAACTCCTTCGGCGCGCGCTGGTTCGATGAAAACTGGAACCCCCAGTTCGACCAGCCGGAATGGAAGGCGACGCTCGATTTCTACCTGAACCTGATGAACCAGTACGGCCCTCCGGGTGCCTCGAACAACGGCTTCAACGAAAACCTGACGCTGTTCAATCAGGGCAAGTGCGGCATGTGGATCGACGCCACGGTTGCGGCCTCCTTCGTGACCGGCAAGGACAGCACCGTTGCCGACAAGGTCGGTTTTGCACTCGCCCCCGACAATGGCCTGGGCAAGCGCGGCAACTGGCTCTGGGCTTGGTCGCTGGCAATTCCGTCGTCTTCGGACGCACAGGATGCAGCGAAGACCTTCGTGAACTGGGCGACCAGCAAGGAATATCTGGAACTCGTCGCCTCCAAGGAAGGCTGGGCAAACGTGCCTCCGGGAACGCGGACCTCGCTCTATGAAAACCCGGAATACCAGAAGGTGCCGTTCGCCAAGATGACGCTGGACAGCATCAACTCGGCCGATCCGAACGCCCCGACTGTGAAGCCGGTGCCCTATGTCGGCGTGCAATTCGTGGCCATCCCGGAATTCCAGGGGCTGGGTACGACCGTGGGCGAAATCTTCTCGGCGGCATTGGCCGGGCAGAAAACCGCGGATGAAGCGCTGGCCGAGGCCCAGACCGCCGTCGCCGACGAGATGAAGGCCGCAGGCTACATCCAGTAACCACACCCTTGCGGGGCCGGCCTCCCACCGGCCCTGCAATCGGCCTGCCTGCGCAACCTTTCTGCGCAGGCGGCCTTTCCTTCCTTCTTCCGAACTGTCGCGCCGCATCCCGGCCCCGATCCGAAGGCGATCCCCCATGTCCACACAGTCCAGCCGTCTTGCCGCACGTGTGATGGTGGCCCCGTCGGTGGTGCTTTTGTTCATCTGGATGGCCGTTCCGCTGGCCATGACGTTATATTATTCGTTCCGTCTCTATCGCCTGCTGTCACCCGACCGGACGGGTTGGGTCGGTTTCACCAACTATCTTTGGTTCTTCAACTCCCCCGATTTCTGGCTGGCCCTGTGGAACACACTGGCGCTGGTGGGGGGCGTGCTGATCATCACGGTGGTGCTGGGTATCCTGATTGCGCTGCTGATCGACCAGCCGGTGAAGGGGCAGGGGATGCTGCGCATCCTTGTGATCGCGCCCTTCTTCGTGATGCCGCCGGTCGCCGCCTCCATCTGGGAAAACCTGTTCATGCACCCGCAAAACGGCCTGTTCGCCGCCGTCGCGCGGGGCTTTGGCACCCAACCCATTCTGTTCCTTGAGGAATACCCGCTTCTGTCTGTCATCGGGATCGTGTCCTGGGAATGGCTGCCCTTCGCCGCGCTGATCCTGCTGACATCCCTGCAATCGCTGTCCTCCGAACAGTTGGAAGCGGCCGAGATGGACGGTGCCTCGGCCCTCAATCGCCTGCGCTTCATCATCCTGCCGCACATGACCCGCGCGATCACCGTGGTGATCCTGATCCAGACCATCTTCCTTCTGGGCATCTTCGGCGAGATTTTCACCACAACGCAGGGCGGTCCTGGATCGGCCTCCACCACGCTGCCCTACATGATCTTCAAGCAAGCCATTGCCGCCAAAGACATAGGCCGCGCCGCCGCCGGGGGGATCATCGCCGTGATCCTTGCCAATATCGTCGCTTATTTCCTGATGCGCGGCATTGGCCGCCATCTCGACGCCTGAGGTATCCCATGGCCCGCGCCGTTTCCCCCCGCCGCAAGACGCTCACCACCATCGCCGCATGGTCGGTTGCGCTGATCATCTTCTTCCCCGTGTTGTGGATGATCCTGACCAGCTTCAAAACCGAAGCCTCGGCCGTCGCCTCCCCGCCCGAATTGCTCGGCGCGGATTGGACGATGGAGAATTACGTCGAGGTCTGGTCGCGGTCTGATTACCCGCGCTTTTTCTGGAATTCGGTGGTGATCTCGCTCGGCTCCACGCTTCTTGGCCTTGCCATTGCCATCCCTGCAGCCTGGGCCATGGCATTTGTCCCCGGTCGGCGGACCAAGGATCTGCTGATGTGGATGTTGTCTACCAAGATGATGCCCGCCGTCGCCGTGATGATCCCGCTTTATCTGCTGTTTTTGCAGTTGGGCCTGATCGACACCCGCATCGGCCTTGTCCTTGCGCTGATGCTGATGAATCTGCCGATCATCGTTTGGATGCTCTACACCTATTTCAAGGAAATCCCCGGCGAAATCCTTGAAGCCGCCCGGATGGACGGGGCAGGGCTGATGAAGGAAATCCTTTATGTCCTGACGCCCATCGCGTTGCCCGGCATTGCCTCGACCCTGCTGCTGAACGTGATCCTTGCCTGGAATGAGGCGTTCTGGACCATTGTCCTGACCACCACCAAAGCGGCCCCCCTGTCGGCCTTCATCGCCAGCTTTTCGGCACCCCAAGGCCTGTTCTACGCAAAACTCAGCGCCGCCAGCACCATGGCCATCGCGCCGATCCTGATCCTTGGCTGGTTCAGCCAGAAACAACTCGTCCGGGGCCTGACCTTCGGCGCGGTGAAGTGAGGACCCCATGGGCAAGATAACACTCAAACACGTCAACAAATCCTTTGGCGAGGTCGCGGTCATCCCCGATATCAACCTCACCATCGAGGATGGGGAATTCGTGGTCTTCGTCGGCCCCTCGGGCTGTGGCAAATCCACTCTGCTCCGCCTGATCGCTGGGTTGGAAGATGTAACCTCGGGCCAGATCGACATTGACGGCACGGATGCCACCTATCTTCCACCCGCCAAGCGCGGACTGGCCATGGTGTTCCAAAGCTATGCGCTTTACCCCCACATGACCGTGCGAAAGAACATCGCCTTCCCGCTGAAAATGGCGGGATTGTCAGAGGATGAGCAGGAGAAAAAGGTTCAGAACGCCGCGCGCATCCTGAACCTGACCAACTATCTTGATCGCCGCCCGGGCCAATTGTCCGGCGGCCAGCGCCAGCGCGTCGCCATCGGACGTGCCATCGTGCGCGAACCGGCGGCCTTTCTGTTTGATGAACCGCTGTCAAACCTTGATGCCGCGCTTCGCGTGACCATGCGGCAGGAAATCACGGAACTGCACCAGACGCTGAAGACCACGATGATCTATGTCACCCATGACCAGGTAGAGGCCATGACAATGGCCGACAAGATCGTCGTCCTGAACGCGGGCAATATTGAACAAGTGGGCTCCCCGCTGGAGTTGTACCACCGCCCCGCAAACCTGTTCGTCGCAGGTTTCATCGGCAGCCCCAAGATGAACCTGATCGCGGGGGCCGAGGCCGAAAAGCACGGCGCCACGACCATCGGCGTCCGCCCCGAACATCTCGATATCGGCGATGGCGGGCCATGGCGCGGGGTCGTGGGCCTGACCGAACATCTGGGATCGGACACCTTCCTCAAGGTGGTGTTGGACAGTGGCGAAACCATCACCGTCCGCGCCAGCGGCGAGGTCGCGCTGCGCCACGGCGACCGCATCGCCCTGTCCCCGCAGGCAGGAAAGATCCACCGCTTCGGCGCTGACGGAAAGGCACTGGCATGAGGTTGCAGGGAAAAACCGCCCTTGTCACAGGGGCCGCGCGGGGCATCGGGCTGGAATTCGCCCGCGCCTACATCGCCGAAGGCGCGCGGGTGGCACTGGCCGATATCAATGCTGATGCGGTTGCCAAGGCCGCAGCCAGCCTTGGCCCGCAGGCGATGGCCGTGCAGATGGATGTGACACGGCAAGACAGCATCGATGCGGGCTTTGATGCGGCGGTGGCGCAGATGGGCCATCTGGATATCCTGATCAACAACGCGGCCCTCTTCACCGCCGCCCCCATCGCCGAAATCACCCGCGCCGATTATGACAAGCTCTTTGCCGTCAATGTCGCGGGCACCCTGTTCTGCCTGCAAGCCGCCGCCCGCCACATGATCGCACGGGGGCAGGGGGGCACGATCATCAACATGGCCTCGCAAGCGGGTCGCCGGGGCGAGGGGCTTGTCGCCGTCTACTGCGCCACCAAGGCCGCTGTGATCAGCCTGACGCAATCCGCTGGGCTCAACCTCATCCAGCACGGCATCAACGTCAATGCCATCGCGCCGGGAGTGGTGGATGGCGAACACTGGGATGGTGTCGATGCCTTCTTCGCCAAATACGAAGGCAAGGCTCCGGGCCAGAAAAAGCGCGAAGTCGGGGCGGCGGTCCCCTTTGGTCGCATGGGCACCGCCGCCGATCTGACGGGTATGGCGATCTTTCTCGCCACGCCCGAGGCCCGCTACATCGTCGCCCAATGCTTTGGCGTCGATGGCGGCAATTGGATGGCCTGACATCATGGCCCCCTGACCCATTCTGCGACCGTGCCGATACTGTGTTCCCTCTCTCCCTTTGAGGCCAAAGATGACCCACCATCCCCGTGCCAGCCTTCCCGCCTATGACCGCAGCCGCCTGACCCCCGGCATCGTGCATATCGGCCTTGGCAATTTTCACCGGGCGCATATGGCCGTCTATCTGGATGACCTGTTCGCGCTGGGCGAGGGGATGGATTGGGCCATCATTGGGGCCGGGGTGCGGGCACCGGATGCCCGGATGCGCGACGCCTTGATGGCGCAGGATTGCCTGTCATCGGTCATCGAACTTGACCCCGCTGGAAAGACCGCCCGCCGCATCGGCGCGATGGTGGATTTCCTGCCCGTTTCGCCCGACAACGCCCCCCTGATCGCCGCCATGTCGCGGCCGGAAATCCGCATCGTGTCCCTTACGGTGACCGAGGGGGGGTATTATGTCGATCCTGCCACCGGCCGCTTTGACCCGAGCCATGCCGATATCGTGGCAGACGCCCGCACCCCCGACCGCCCCGCCACCGCCTTCGGGGCCATCGTGGCGGCGCTGCGGTCCCGGCGCGCGGCAGGCGTGGTGCCCTTCACCGTGATGTCCTGCGACAACCTTCCCGGAAATGGCGAAGTGACCCGTGCCGCCGTCATCGGCCTTGCGCAACTGTCCGATCTGGCGCTGGCCGATTGGATTGCCGCCAACGTCGCCTTTCCCAACGGCATGGTGGACCGCATCACCCCCGCCACCGGCCCGCGCGAACGCGCGATGGCAGCGTCTTTCGGTCTGGCTGATGATCCTGTCCCCGTCACCTGCGAACCTTTTCGCCAATGGGTGCTGGAGGATCACTTCCCCGCCGGACGCCCGCCGCTGGAAAAGGTGGGCGTCACCTTCACCCCCCATGTCCACGCCTATGAGGCGATGAAGATCCGCATCCTGAACGGCGGCCACGCCATCATTGCCTATCCCGGCGGGCTGATGGATATCGAATATGTGCATGAGGCGATGGCCGAACCCCTGATCGCGGGCTTTCTGAACAAGGTCGAACGCGAAGAAATCATCCCCATCGTTCCCCCCGTTCCCGGCACCGATCTGAACGCCTATTTCGACCTGATCCGCGCCCGGTTCTCCAACCCGGAAGTGGCCGATACCGAACGCCGCCTCTGTCTGGATGGATCAAACCGCCAGCCAAAGTTCATCATCCCCTCGATCGCCGATAATCTGGCGCGGGGGCATCTGCCGCGCGGGCTGATCCTGGAAAGCGCGCTGTGGTGCCGTTATTGCATGGGCATTTCGGATCAGGGCCGGGTGATCGAACCCAACGATCCCAACTGGGACAGGCTGCAAGCCACGGCCCGTAGCGCAGCCACCGATCCAGCGGCATGGCTGGCGATGGAAGATATCTACGGCGCGCTGGGCCGCGACCCGCAGGTCATCGCCTGCTTTGCCGGGTTCCTATCCGATCTGGGCGCGCGCGGCGCGCGGGCTGTGCTGGCCGATTATCTGCGGGGCTGACAACAGGCCCCGCCCTGATCGTGGGCAGCGATCTAAAGGCGATCTGCCTTTGCAGCCGCTTGATCGGCTAACGATACGCTCGTGTCGAAATGTTCGTCAAAGAACCGGCGCGACATGATCACAAAGCGGGATTTTCCATGTTCTGACAGGCTGACCGGCTTGGTGGCGGCAGCCTCATAAACCTCGCTCGCCTTGCGGTTCATCGCAGTCTTGGGAAATTCCTTCATGCTCAAGCGGGCCGTCATCCAACTGTCTCCGATTTCAGAACAATGTCTTTGCAATCTCGTTAATGTATGTGAATGCCGGGTCGCTGCGATAACCCAGATGCCAGCGCGGCGGATTTATCCCCCGCGTTTGCCCCGTGATCCACAAATATCCAATGACCGGATGAATAGGCGGACGTTTCTTGGGTCGGCGGTTCCTTGGGCGAACCGCACAAATCTTGTGCATCACTAGGCGCTTCGCCACGGGCCGCCACGCGGCACGACAAAGCCGCGTTGAAGCCGCGCCAGCCGCGCCCATTGGATAGGGCGAGGAGCGCGCATGACAGACCAAACCCCCCTTCACATTCATCAGCGCAGCCGTGGCGAGGCTTCCGTTTGTCTGCGCCTTGATGGCGCGCGCGCGCGGTTGGTCAACCTGCGCCAGATCGGATCGGCCAAGGCGATCCTGCCACGGGTCGGGGCTGTCCCCGAGATCGTTTTCCTAAACACCTCCGGCGGGCTCACGGGCGGCGACAGGCTGTCCTATGCCGTCACGCTGGACGGCGCCCTTTGCGCCACCGCCACCACCCAGACCGCCGAGCGCGCCTATCGCGCGGGTACCGGTGTAGCGCGGGTAGAGGTTGACCTGCGGGTCGGGGCAGGCGGCTGGCTGGACTGGCTGCCACAGGAAACCATCCTTTTCGACGCTGCCGCGCTGGACCGTCGCACCCGCATCGACCTTGCCCCTGGTGCGGGTTGCCTCGCACTGGAAACCGTGGTGCTGGGCCGGGCCGCCATGGGGGAGCACGTGGCCAGTTTAAGGTTCCGCGACCGCCGCGAAATCTGGGACGGTGACCGCCCGATCCACATTGAACCACTGGCCTTGACCGATGCGGCGCTGGACGCCGGGCAAGCGGTGCTGGGCGGCGCGCGGGCCTTTGCCAGCCTTGTGATGGTCGCGCCGGGGCTGGAGGATGCGATCGGCCCGCTGCGCCGCGTGCTGGATGAGCCAGGGGTCGTTGCTGCCGCCTCGGCATTTGACGGGCGGTTGACGCTGCGCGCCGTGGCACAGGACGGCTGGCCCCTGCGCCGCCAGATCGTGCGCGCACTATCGGTTTTGCGGCGCGGGGCGGTGCTGCCGCGCGTCTGGCAGTTTCAGGAGAAGACGGCATGAACCTGACCCCGCGTGAAAAGGACAAGCTGCTGGTCAGCCTCGCCGCCATGGTGGCGCGCGGCAGGCTGGCGCGCGGCGTAAAGCTGAACCACCCCGAAGCCATCGCCTTGATCACCGATTTCGTGGTGGAAGGCGCTCGCGACGGCCGTTCCGTTGCCGATCTGATGGAGGCGGGCGCCCATGTCATCACGCGCGAGCAATGCATGGATGGCATCCCCGAGATGATCCATTCCGTGCAGGTTGAGGCGACCTTCCCCGACGGCACCAAGCTTGTCACCGTTCACCACCCCATCCGCTGAAAGGTATCCCATGGTTCGCATGTTGGCCCCCGTTCTGACGACCCTCGCCTTGCCCGCCTTGGCGCATGACGGCTTTCATCCCCACCCGCACGGCATCCAGTATGGCTGGATCATCGCGGTTGTTGCGGCGGCGGCAGGCGGCTTTGCCCTTGCCTGGCTGCGGGGGCGGAAATGATCCCCGGTGAAATCTTCCCGGCAGAGGGTGAGATCATCCTCAACGCCGAAGCGGCCCAGATCACCCTGATGGTCGCCAATACCGGCGACCGCCCGGTTCAGGTGGGAAGCCATTACCATTTCGCCGAAACCAATCCCGGCCTGTCCTTTGACCGCGCCGCCGCGCGTGGGATGCGGCTGGATATTCCCGCGGGCACCGCCGTGCGGTTTGAACCGGGGCAAAGCCGCGAAGTGGGTCTTGTTCCGCTCAGCGGCGGGCGCACCGTCTATGGTTTCAACGGCAAGGTGATGGGGCCGCTTTGACCGCGCTTGACGCAGGGGCAAGCCGGATGAAAGGCTGAACCCCTGTGCCGGATACCGGCCTGCCCATGCAGCCGGGGCTGCGGGGAAAGACCAGGAAAACAAGGAGGCTACCATGTGTGACACCTGCCTTATCGAGTCGGTCAAGCAATCCATGCTGTCGCGCCGCGCTCTTTTCACCGGCGCCGCCGCAACGACGGCAGCGGTCATGGCATCTGGCCTGACGACGGCCCGCCCGGCATTGGCGCAGGCTGCGGGGCGCGTGGTCGATCTGACCCACGCCTATGACGGGGCTTTCCCGACATTCGATGGCAATCCCGGCATCATTTACGAACCGGCCGTCAAGTTCGCCGATTCCGGTTATCAACTGTGGAAGCTGACGATCTTTGAACATACCGGCACGCATATCGACGCACCGCTGCACTTCACCGAAGATGGCACGTCGGTCGCCGATCTTGCACCGGAACGGCTGATGTGCCCGCTCTGTATCATCGACATAAAGGCGAAAGCGGCGGAAGACCCCAACGCCATGGTCGAACCTGCCGATATTGAGGCTTGGGTCAGCGCAAATGGTGACATTCCCGCCGGGGCCTGCGTCGCGATGAATTCGGGCTGGGCTGCCAAGGTGGGTGATCCTTCCTATCGCAACGATCCGGAGGGCAAGTTCGCTTTCCCCGGCTTCTCCAAAGCAGCGACCGACATGCTGGCTGGCCTTGATGCGGCTTGCATCGGGGTGGATACCCTGTCGCTCGACCCCGGCAATTCCGCCGATTTCGCCGTGCATTTCAGCTGGCTGCCGGGCGGGCGCTTCGGGATCGAAAACCTCGCCGGGTTGGACGGGCTTCCCGCCGCCGGGGCGACAGTCTTCATCGGTGCGCCCAAACACAAGACGGGCACAGGCGGCCCGGCACGCGTGATGGCGGTGGTCTGATGGCGGTTGCGCCGATCCTTTCGGACAAGGCGGCGGGGGCAGAAGCCCTCGCCGTGTTCGATGACATCCGGGCCAAGCGGAACACCGACTACGTCAACAACTTCTGGCGCGCGCTGGCCGCCGACCCGGCCCTTTTGCGTGCAACCTGGGAAAGGTTGCAGGTCGTGATGGGGCCCGGCCATCTCGACCCGCTGGTGAAAGAGATGATCTATGTGGCCGTGTCGGTGACCAATGGGTGCAGCTATTGCATCCATTCCCACACGGCGGCGGCCCGCGCCAAGGGCATGACTGATGCCCAGCATGGCGAGTTGATGGCCGTTATCGCCATGGCCGCCCAGACCAATGCGCTGGCCACTGCGCTGCAAGTGCCTGTCGATGATCGTTTCATGGTCGACACGCAGACGCAGGACGCGGCGCCAGCATGACCCGATCCGAGGAGTGACCCGATGCCCTATGCGATGACCCGCGCCGCCTATGCCGACATGTACGGCCCCACTGTGGGCGACAAGGTCCGCCTTGGCGACACCGACCTGATCATCGAGGTAGAGCGTGATCTGATCGCCGAGCGCTCCTCGCAAGGGGCCAACGCGCTGCGCTACGGCGAAGAGGTCAAGTTCGGCGGCGGCAAGGTCATCCGCGACGGGATGGGACAAAGCCAGATCACCCGTGCAGCGGGCGCGATGGATACCGTCATCACCAATGCGCTGATCGTGGATTGGACGGGCATCTACAAGGCCGATGTCGGCCTGCGGGATGGCCGGATCGCCAAGATCGGCAAGGCAGGCAACCCCGACACCCAGCCGGGGGTGGATGTGATCATCGGGCCAGGGACCGAGATCATCGCCGGCGAAGGCCGCATCCTGACGGCGGGCGCGATGGACGCGCATATCCATTTCATCGCGCCGCAGCAGATCGACGATGCGCTCCATTCCGGGATCACCACCATGCTAGGCGGCGGCACCGGCCCCGCCCATGGCACACTTGCCACAACCTGCACGCCGGGGCCGTGGCATATCGCGCGGATGATGCAGGCGGCGGATGCCTTTCCGATGAACCTGGCCTTTGCAGGCAAGGGCAACGCCTCACTTCCTGCCGCGTTGGAGGAACAGATCCGCGCCGGTGCCTGCGCGTTGAAACTGCACGAGGATTGGGGAACGACCCCCGCCGCCATTGATTGCTGCCTGACTGTGGCCGATGCGATGGACGTGCAGGTGATGATCCACACCGATACGCTCAACGAATCCGGTTTCGTGGAAAACACCCTCGCCGCCATCCGGGGCCGGACGATCCACGCCTTCCACACCGAAGGCGCGGGCGGCGGCCATGCGCCCGACATCATCAAGGTGGTCAGCAGCCAGAATGTGCTGCCTTCCTCCACCAACCCCACGATGCCCTACACCGTGAACACGATCGAGGAACACCTCGACATGCTGATGGTGTGCCACCACCTTGATCGCAAGGTGCCGGAAGATGTGGCCTTTGCCGAAAGCCGCATCCGGCGCGAAACCATCGCGGCCGAGGATATCCTGCACGATCTGGGGGCGTTTTCGGTGATATCGTCGGACAGTCAGGCGATGGGCCGGGTGGGCGAGGTGATCACCCGCACATGGCAGACCGCGCACAAGATGAAGGTGCAACGCGGCCGACTAGAGGGTGAGATGGGCGCGAATGACAATCTGCGTGTCCGCCGCTACATCGCCAAATACACGATCAACCCTGCCGTGGCGCATGGCCTGTCGCGCCATATCGGCAGCGTGGAAGAAGGGAAGCGCGCCGATCTGGTTCTCTGGTCGCCCGCGTTTTTCGGGGCCAAGCCGGAAATGGTGCTGATCGGCGGCTGTATCGTCGTGGCACAGATGGGCGATCCCAACGCATCCATTCCCACGCCGCAGCCGGTGCATACGCGGCCCATGTTCGGGGCCTTTGGCCGCAGCGTGGAGCGCAACGCGGTGGTTTTTGTCAGCCAGGCGGGGCAAGAGGCCGATGTTCGGGGGCAATACGGACTCGCCAAGGAAACGCTGGCGGTGGAAGGATGCCGTGGCATTGGCAAGCGCGACATGCGCCTGAACGATGCCACCCCGCAGATCGAGGTTGATCCTGAAACCTACGAAGTGCGCGCCGATGGTGTGTTGCTGACCTGCGAGCCGGCGACCGAACTGCCGCTGGCCCAACGGTATTTCCTGTTCTGACCGGGCAAAACTGCCATGCGCGACAGTCAGTCCTGGTCAATGCATGGCCGCATGATCATCGCCCCGCCGGATGGGCCAACCCGGGCGCGGAAGGCGGGTTTGCAGCGCAAGCGTGCTGACGCGGGTTTGCACGCGTTCTCGCCAGTAGGCCGGGTTTTCGCGGATAACATCGGGCAAAAGCGCCGGATCGAACATGCGGACGCGATGTTCGGTCACCTCGACCCGGTGCCAACGCCCGGTCAGGCTTGTGGATGGCGCAGTCAGGATCACGTCGCGCAATGCCGCTTCGCGCTGTTTCAAGCGGGCGATTTCCGCCCGGATTTCGGCAAGTTCATCGACGGGGGACAGGTGATGCATGGTCTTCTCCCTCTGTGCAGGCCAAGGATGGGGTTGAGGGATTAACAAGCCATGACGACGCGACGGGGCTGAGATGATAAACTGCAATCCGGGTGACCAAACGGCAAAGGGGCGCTGACCGATGACTGACTATCCGCTTGCCCATGCATTGATCCGCCGGGCCGCCGTCGGGGGGCGCGACCCGGTTGATCAGGTCGTGCTGGGCTATGACGAACGGTTCCTGCGCCGCAAACGTCTGATGACGGCAGCGGATCGCGGCGTGATGATCGACCTGCCCGAAACCACCAGCGCCGAAGCGGGAGATTGCTTTGAACTGATGGATGGCCGCCTGATCGCCGTGGTCGCGGCGGCGGAACCGGTGCTGATCATCAAGGGCGATCTTCCGCGTCTTGCCTGGCATATCGGCAACCGCCACACCCCCTGCCAGATCGAAGATGACCGGCTGGTCATCCGCGATGACCATGTGCTCAAGGCAATGCTGGTGCAGTTGGGCGGCACCGTGACCCACGCGATGGAACCCTTCACGCCCGAAGGCGGGGCCTATGGTCATGGCCGCACGATGGGCCACGATCACGGCCACGCACAGGGCCATGTGCCCCATGTCTTTACCCTGTCCCATCCCCATGGCGCGATGCAGGTGCAGCACCGTGCGTCGCACCGGGTGGATGCCGATGAACCGGATCAGCCCGACGAATGACCGCCGCCGGATTGATGACCCTCGTCCAGTGGCTCTCGCCCGCCTTTCCAACGGGCGGCTTTGCCTATTCGCACGGGATGGAACAGGTCATCCACGACGGCGGCATCGCCTCGGGCGCTGATCTGGAGGCATGGCTGGCCGATGTACTGCGGTTCGGCGCGGGCAAGCAGGACGCAATCCTGTTATCCGCTGCGCTGGAACCCGGGGCGGATCATGCCGCGCTGGGCGCACTTGCCGTCGCACTTCAACCCTCCGCCGAACGGTTGCGGGAAACGGCGGATCAGGGAGCGGCCTTTGCCCGCGCCGTTTCTGCGCTGACCGGGCAAGAGATGGCATCGTATCCGTTGCCAGTGGCCGTCGGTTCGGCTGCGCAGGGGCTGGGGCTCGAGAAATCGCAGGTGATTGCGCTGTATCTGCATGCCTTCACATCCAACCTCATCTCGGTGGCCGTCCGCTTTGTGCCGCTGGGCCAGAATGAGGGGCAGGCGGCGCTGGCTGCGCTGCACCCGCTGATCCAGTCAATTGCGGATACGGCGGCGGGGCAGGGGGTGGACGCCATCGAAAGCGCGGCCTTCGGGGCCGATCTGGCCGCCATGCGGCATGAAGGAATGGACGTAAGGATTTTCAAGACATGACGGGACATGGACCTTTGCGCGTCGGGATCGGCGGGCCGGTGGGCGTGGGCAAGACGACGCTGACAGAACAGCTCTGCCGTGCACTTGCGCATCGCTGTTCGATGGCCGTCATCACCAACGACATCTATACCCGCGAGGATGCCGAATACCTGATGCGTGCGCAGGTTCTACCGGTGGAACGTATCCGGGGCGTGGAAACCGGCGGCTGCCCCCATACCGCGATCCGTGAGGATGCATCGATCAATCTGGCGGCGGTGGCTGATCTCCGCGGGGCCTTCCCCGACCTCGACCTGATCCTTATCGAAAGCGGAGGCGACAATCTGGCCGCGACCTACAGCCCGGAACTGGCTGACATCACCATTTATGTGATCGACACCGCTGCCGGGCAGGACATTCCGCGCAAACGCGGGCCAGGGGTGACGCGGTCCGATCTTCTGGTGGTCAACAAGACCGACCTCGCCCCCCATGTCGGGGTGGATATCGCCTTGCTTGAATCAGACACGCAACGCGCCCGCGGCAGCCGCCCCTATGTGATGGCGCGGCTGCGGCAGGGCGTGGGGATCGAGGCGATCGTGGCCTTTCTGGAACGCGAGGGCGGTCTGGCACTGGCGAACTAGCCGCACGCGCCCATCTCAAACGCTGCCGCAGTCCAGTGCATAGGTGCGGTTGATCGCGCCATTATACAGCGTGGACTGGCTGGAAACGATTGCCACAGGACGGCAGCCCGTGCCGCGAATGATGTAATCTGCTGCCTCGGCATCGGTCAGCGGGTATTCCACCGGGAAGGCGACCTCTGCCATATTGCCTTCGCGCGTCACGTTCAGGCCCATGCCCGTGGGCAGAATGAACTGTCGCGTCGCGCCATATTGGCGGCTGCCGTCTGGGTTGATGGGAACGCTTGGATAGCAAGCGGTCAGGAACAGGGCGGCACTCAGGCCAAGGGCGGTTTTCAACACGGGTTCACCTTTCACTACGCCGCTGCCAACGGTATCTGCGCGCTCTGCGCGGCGTCCAGCCCCCTTCTCCGCCGGGCGAACGGACTGTTTCCATTCCCGGCAGTTTGCGACGTTTCGCTGCCAGAAATCGCCCTGAGTCGCCTGATTCCGGCTTTGCGCGCGATGAAAAAATCAGCGTATGCCGCGCTGCTGCGGAAGTTTTAAGCGTATATCACGAGTTTGGCATACCACTTTGAGACTTTCGTCGGTGAAAGTTGCCGCGCTGCGGCGATGGCGGTCTTCTGCCTCTGGCGGGGCCGCTGCGGCCGCCGCGAAAGAAAAGATGTGCGGCAGGGGTTTCGATGTGGAAGTCCGCCCCCACCGCACGGGGTGCAACCTGAGTTGCCTCTCGAAGATAGTGACCCCATCCTGGAAAGGGAAGGGCAGGCTTCGGGCGGTCTCGAAAGAGGATTACCTAATGAACAAGATCAAGGGGATGATGCTGGGCGGCGCGATGGGCATGGCCTTCGCCGGTGCCGCGCTGGCGCAGGAGGAAACGATCAAGGTCGGCGTCCTGCACTCGCTGTCGGGAACGATGGCGATCTCGGAAACGACGCTGAAAGACACCATGCTGATGCTGATTGAAGAGCAGAACGCCAAGGGCGGCCTGCTGGGCAAGCAGCTTGAGGCGGTGGTCGTAGATCCGGCCTCTGACTGGCCGCTGTTTGCCGAAAAGGCCCGCGAACTGCTGACCGTTTCGAATGTCGACGTAATGTTCGGCTGCTGGACGTCGGTGTCGCGCAAATCGGTTCTGCCGGTGATCGAGGAACTGAACGGCTTGCTGTTCTACCCGGTGCAGTATGAAGGCGAGGAATCGTCCAAGAACGTCTTCTACACCGGCGCCGCCCCGAACCAGCAGGCGATCCCGGCCACGGATTACTTCCTCGAAGAACTGGGGGTCGAGAAATTCGCCCTGCTCGGCACGGACTATGTCTATCCGCGCACCACGAACAACATCCTGGAATCCTATCTGGTCTCCAAGGGCATCGCGAAGGAAGACATCTTCGTGAACTACACCCCCTTCGGCCATTCGGACTGGTCCAAGATCGTTGCCGATGTCGTCGCACTGGGTGCTGACGGCAAAAAGGTTGGCGTGATCTCCACCATCAACGGTGATGCCAATATCGGCTTCTACAAGGAACTCGCCGCCGCTGGCGTCTCTGCCGATGAAATCCCCGTCGTCGCCTTCTCGGTTGGCGAAGAGGAACTGTCGGGTCTGGATACGTCGAACCTCGTGGGTCACCTCGCGGCGTGGAACTATTTCCAAACCGCTGACACCCCCGAAAACGCCGCGTTCATTGAAAAGTGGAAGGCCTTCGCTGGCCCCGAGCGTGTGACGAATGACCCGATGGAAGCCCATGTCATCGGCTTCAACATGTGGGTGCAGGCCGTTGAAAAGGCAGGCACGACTGATGTCGATGCCGTGCGCGAGGCGATGTATGGCCTTGAAGTGCCGAACCTGACGGGCGGCGTTGCTAAGATGCTGCCGAACCACCACCTGACCAAGCCGGTTCTGATCGGCGAAATCCGGGCGGATGGCCAGTTCGACATCATCAGTCAGACTGAACCGGTTGCCGGTGATGCCTGGACCGACTTCCTGCCAGAATCGGCGGTGCTGGAATCCGACTGGGCCGAACTGGACTGCGGCATGTACAACACCGAAACCAAGACCTGCGTGCAGATCAAATCGAACTACTGATCTGACCGAAGTATCGGGGGGCCGGATGTCCTGGCCCCCCTTTCTTGTATGCAGGATCCCATGCGCCGCATCCTCCTTTCCCTTGCCGCCGTCTTGCTGCTGGCCTTACCCGGCCTTGCGCAGGAGCAGTCGGCCACCGACATCCTGACCGCGAACCGCGCGCTGATCGAAAAGCCCACACGGGCCACGATCACCCCGGTGATCGCCGCCCTCGCCGAAAGTGGCGACCCGTTGGCGGCAACGGTGCTGGGGGCCTGGGTGAACCGTGGCTTGGGTGTGCGCAAGGCTGACGGTGCCTTCTTCCTGATCGAAACCACGTCCGAGGGTTGGGCACTGCGCGATCTTGCAGGGGCCGATGCCGGGACTGCCGCGAAATCCGATATCACTGAACTGCGTCCCAATGCCGGGGTGCGCGGGATGATTTCCACCGCGCTGGTGCAATTCACCCTGTCAGACCCGGATCCTGCCAAGCGTGCTGACGCGCTGCAATCCATTGCCCGCGATCCCGAAGCCGCCCATCTTGAACCGCTGCGCGCCTCGCTGGCTTCAGAGGCTGACCCTGCGCTGAAGGCCCAGAAAGAGCGGCTCGAACGGCTGCTGACCCTGCGCTTTGATCCCGACAGCGCCGCCCGCGTGGCCGCCATCGAAAGCTTCGGCTCCGATCTCGGGCTTGATCTGCGCGGCGCGCTTAACCCCTTGGTCGCCACGCGGCAAATTGCCTTTGTCGGCGACCTGCCTGCAGACATGAACCTTGCCCGCGAACTTGAACCGGGCAGCGATCTTACAGCGGTGGAGGCTTACGATCTGCTGGTCGCCGCCGATATGGCACCCGCCCGCCTGACGGTCGAGGAATCGCGTGCTGCGCTTCTGGCCAATATCGTGGATGGTGCAGTGGCAGGAATTCCTGTGGCTGACCTGGGCACGCAAGCCGCCCGCGACCAAGCCTATACTGCGTTGGAGGCCGCCGGAACCGTGCCCCCCGCCGCAACCGATGCCGAGGTCGCCGCCGCTATCGCAGAACACCGCTTCGCCGAAGTTTACGCCGAACCCGACCCGGCAGTCACTTCCGCCGCCCGCGCGGCGCTGGACCGGATCGGCAGGACCGTCGGTGCGATGCAGACGGCAGACCTTGCGCTGGATGCCATCTCGCTTGCTTCGATCTACTTCCTGGCGGCCATCGGCCTCGCGATCACCTTCGGTGTCATGCGGGTGATCAATATGGCCCATGGCGAATTCATCATGATGGGGGCCTATACGGGGTATGTGGTGCAGCTGTTCATCACCAATTACACCCTGTCGATCATCGTGGCGTTGCCTTTGGCCTTTGCCGTCACTTTCGCCGCCGGTGTGGCGATGGAGCGGTTGGTGATCCGCCACCTCTACAAGCGCCCGCTGGAAACGCTGCTTGCCACTTTCGGCATCTCGATCGCCCTCCAACAGATTGCCAAGAACATCTTCGGCACGCAGGCTCGCCCACTGACAGCGCCGGGCTGGCTTGATGGCGCGTTGACCTTCAACGATGTGGTGTCGATCAGCTATATCCGCATCGCCATTTTCGTGCTGGCCATGGTGTTTCTGCTGTTCTTCCTCTGGCTGATGAAACGCACGCGGCTGGGGCTTGAGGTGCGGGCGGTTACGCAGAACCCCTCCATGGCAGCCTCGATGGGCATCAACCCGGACCGGATCAACATGCTCACTTTCGGCCTCGGCTCGGGCATTGCGGGTATCGCGGGTGTGGCCATTGGCCTGTTCGCTAAGGTCACGTCCGAGCTTGGGTCTGATTATATCGTGCAAAGCTTCATGACGGTGGTTGTGGGCGGCGTGGGCAACATCTGGGGCACACTGGCCGGGGCCTTCCTCATCGGTTCGCTGCAGAAGGGGATCGAATGGCTCAACCCGTCCAACACGCTGGCGGCGCAGACCTACATGATCCTTTTCATCATCCTCTTCATCCAGTTCCGCCCGCGGGGGATCATCGCCCTCAAGGGCCGCGCGGCGGGGGATTGAGGATGCGCAGCAATGCCTACCGTCTCTGTACATCTTCTCTGGAAAAATATCCCGGCGGTCCGGGGGCTGGCCCCCGGTCCGTTCGTTTCCTAAAGCGACAGGCCGCAGCATGAGCCGCAGTTTCCTTGCCAAGAACCCCTCCGTCCTCTGGTTCATCCTGATCCTCGCGATCTTCACCCTCGGCGTGACGATCCTGTCCGAGGCGTATGGCGTGGCCTTCATCTCCACCTCCTTCGTCAAGACGCTGGGCAAGACGCTTTGCCTCTGCCTCGTTGCGCTGGCGATGGATCTGATCTGGGGCTATGCGGGCATCCTCTCGCTTGGCCACATGGCGTTCTTCGCCATCGGCGGCTACATGCTGGGAATGTGGCTGATGTATGCCCGGACCGAAGAGATCGTCGTCGCGGCCCTCGCACAGGGCGGTTTGCCTGCAACGCCGGAAGAAGTGCGACAAGGCATCGCCACGCAGATCTTCGGCGTGGTCGGCGCGTCTGAGTTCCCGCCGATCTGGTTCCTCGCCCATTCCTTCTGGGGCCAACTGCTTCTGGTGGTGGCCGTTCCGGGTGTGCTGGCGCTGGTCTTCGGCTGGCTCGCCTTCCGCAGCCGCGTCACGGGGGTCTATCTGTCGATCCTGACACAGGCCATGACGCTCGCCCTGGCGCTCTATCTGTTCCAGAACGATTCCGGCCTGCGCGGCAATAACGGCCTGTCTGGGTTGCAGAACATCCCCGGTCTTGGCGATGCGTCGCAGGATGCGCTGTCAATCTGGTTCTTTTGGGCCTCGGCCTTCGCGCTGGGGGTGACCTATGTGCTGCTGACATGGGTGGTGTCGGGTAAGTTCGGATCGGTGATCCGCGCCATCCGCGATGATGAACAGCGCGTCCGCTTCCTTGGCTACTCGGTCGAAGGTTACAAGCTTTTCGTTTTCACCCTGACGGCGGTGATCGCCGCCATTGCTGGGGCGCTGTACTATCCGCAGGCGGGCATTATCAACCCGGCGGAACTCGCCCCCATCGCCAGCATCTATCTGGCGGTCTGGGTTGCCATTGGCGGGCGCGGGCGGCTTTACGGGGCGGTGATCGGCGCGGCCTTTGTCTCGCTGCTGTCGTCTTGGTTCACCGGGGGCCGCGCGCCCTCTATCCCGCTGGGCTTTTACACGATCAACTGGGTGGATTGGTGGCTGGTGCTGCTGGGCCTGTCTTTCGTGGCCGTCACGCTCTTTGCGCCCAAGGGGATCGGCGGTCTGTTCGACCTCTGGCAGGGCCTGCGCAGTCCGGATCGCAAGGGCGCGGCGCTGGGCCCGGATGACAGTTCGCTTCAAGAAAAGGAGGCTTTGAAATGACCGCGCTTCTGGAAGTGTCGGGCGTGTCGGTCACCTTTGACGGGTTCCGCGCCATCAACAACCTGTCCTTTTCCATCGACGCACAGGAACTGCGCGCAATCATCGGGCCGAACGGGGCGGGCAAGACCACCTTCATGGATATTGTCACCGGAAAAACGCGGCCCGACAGTGGTTCGGTGACCTTCGGCGAACGCTCCATATCGCTTCTGTCACTCTCCGAAGCCGAGATTGCGCGGGCCGGCGTCGGCCGCAAGTTCCAGCGCCCCACCGTGTTCGAAGATCAGTCAGTGGCCGATAACCTGACCATGGCGCTGAAAGCAGCGCGCGCGCCCTGGCGGGTTCTGTTCTGGAAAGAAGGGCCTGCCGACCGTGCACGGGTGCAGGACCTCGCTGCCGAAGTGGGCCTTGCCGATCACCTTGAACGCAAGTCTGGCGAATTGAGCCATGGGCAAAAGCAATGGCTCGAAATCGGGATGCTGCTCGCGCAGGAACCGCGCCTGCTGCTGGTGGATGAACCTGCCGCAGGCATGACACTGGCCGAACGCGAACACACAACCGCACTGCTGGTGGAAATGGCCAAGACGCGCGCCGTGGTGGTGGTGGAGCATGACATGGAATTCGTCCGTCGGCTGAACTGCAAGGTGACCGTGCTGCACGAAGGTGCAGTGCTGGCCGAAGGATCGCTGGATCACGTCACCAAGAACCAGCAAGTCATCGAAGTCTATCTGGGGCGGGGCTGAGATGCTGAAAACCGAAGGGCTGACCCTGCATTATGGCGGATCGCAGATCCTCTATGGCATCGACATGGAGGCGCGGGCGGGCGAGGTCACCTGCATCATGGGCACCAATGGCGTAGGCAAGACAAGCCTGCTGAAGGCGCTGGCGGGCACGCATCCCCGGTCGGGCGGCAAGGTGATTCTGGATGGCGAGGATGTGCCACGCGTGCCGCCGCAGGGCATGGCCAAGCGCGGGCTGGCCGTGGTGCCGCAGGGGCGGATGATCTTTCCCCTGCTGACGGTGACCGAAAACATGGAAACCGCCTTTGCCCTGCTGCCAAAATCGGAACACCGCATCCCGGAGGAGATTTATGATCTCTTCCCGGTGCTCAAGGATATGGGTCACCGCCGCGGGGGGGATCTGTCAGGCGGGCAGCAGCAACAACTCGCCATCGCGCGGGCCATGATCATGAAGCCCAAGGTCCTGCTTCTGGACGAACCGACCGAAGGCATCCAGCCCAACATCATCCAGCAGATCGGACGCGTGATCAGCTATCTGCGCGGCAAAGGCGACATGGCCATCATTTTGGTCGAGCAGTATTTCGATTTCGCCTATGGGCTGGCGGATCAGTTCTATGTGCTCAAACGCGGGGCCGTCGCCCTGCAGGGCAGCAAGACCGATCTGTCGCAAGATACCTTACGTGCGACCGTATCTGTCTGAATCCGTTTAACAAAACGAAAGGGCCGCCCCCATGGGACGGCCCTTCGTCGGTTCGGCAGATGCCGGATCAGTTGGTCGCTTCACCCTCAGCCGGGGCGGCTTCACCCTCGGCAGCGGCCGGTGCGGCCGAGAAGGTGGCGAGGAAGGCCGCGACGTTCGCCGCTTCGGTTTCGTTGGTCAGCTTGAAGACCATCTTCGATTTGGCTTTGCTGTCGCCCGACTTTTCCTTCAGGAACTTGGCCGGATCGGCGACATAGGTCACCAGATCGGCTTCGGTCCAGGTAAAGCCCGACGCGCCAAGTGCGACGATCGACTCGCCGTACTTGAATTCCGGGTAGGTGCCCGCAGCACGGCCGACGATGCCGTAAAGGTTCGGGCCGGTCTTGGCGTTCTTGCCCGCCAGGGTTTCGCCAGCTTCGTTCTGCACGACGTGGCAGGTCTGGCACTTGTTGAACACCTTGGCGCCCGCTTCGGCATCGCCGGCGGCAAACGCGGGTGCAGCAAGAACCGACGACAGAACGGCAAGGGCAGTGAGTTTGGTCTTCATCGAGGGCTTCCTCCAGTTTTCTTGGCACACCTTAATGTGGTCCGAAGGCTTTGTCAGGCAAGTCTTCGTTACAAGGCAGTGAATATTTTTGCCTAAGCCACCGCATGCGCCACGGCGCAGCGTTGCCAGAGCGAGGCAAGCGCCGTCACCAGATGGTCGATATCGGCATCCGAATGCAGCGGCCCGGGGGTGATCCGCAGCCTCTCGGTCCCCTTGGGGACGGTGGGATAATTGATCGGCTGCACATAGATGCCCCAGTCATCCATCAGGATGTTGGAAATCATTCGGCATTTGACCGGATCGCCGATCATCACCGGAATGATGTGGCTTTCATTGTGCATATGCGGAATGCCCGCCCGCGTCAGACGCGCGCGCAGCTTGGCGACATTGGCCCGCTGGGCGCTGCGCTCTGCGTCCGACTGCCGCAGGTGCCGGATCGAGGCCGAGGCCGCCGCCGCAACCGCCGGGGGCAGGGCAGTGGTGAAGATGAAGCCCGACGCAAAACTGCGGATGAAATCGCATAGCGCGGCCGATCCGGTGATATATCCGCCGACACAGCCAAAGGCCTTGCCCAGCGTGCCTTCTATCAGGCTGATGCGATGGGCCAGACCCAGTTCTTCCGTCACGCCACCGCCATGGGGGCCATACATGCCCACCGCATGTACTTCGTCGATATAGGACAGCGCGCCATGCGCTTCGCAAACCTCGACGATCTCGCGGATCGGGGCGATGTCGCCATCCATGCTGTAGACGGATTCAAACGCCACAATCTTGGGCCTGTCGCCCACGGCATGCAGTTTGCGGTCCAGATCGCGCCAGTCATTATGCTTCCACAACACCTTGTCGGCGCGGGAATGGCGGATGCCTTCGATCATGCTGGCATGGTTCTTTTCATCCGACAGGATCACCGCATTCGGGATGCGCGACCCCAGCGTCGACAGCGCGGCCCAGTTCGATACATAGCCCGAGGTGAACAGAAGCGCCGCCTCTTTGCCATGCAGCTGCGCAAGATCGCGCTCCAGGATCAGGTGATGGTGATTGGTGCCCGAAATGTTGCGGGTGCCACCCGCCCCAGTGCCGCAGGTCAGGACCGCATCGACCATGGCGTTCACCACGGTCTGGTTCTGTCCCATCCCCAGATAATCGTTCGAGCACCAGACAGTGACCTCGCGCACCGCGCCGTCCTTGTGGTTGTCGGCGCGCGGGAAGGAACCGCAGCGGCGCTCAAGATCGGCGAAGACACGGTAATTGCCTTCCGTCTTGAGCGTTTCAAGCTGGCCCTTGAAGATTGCGTCGAAGTCCATGTTGTCACTTCCTCACTGTCAGTGGCTTTTCGGGTCTCGGTTTGCCCGATGCATTTGCTGGTGTCAGGGCGGCGCGGTTGGATGGCATCATCCAGCGCCAGAGCTTCTGGTCGGGGAGCGGCAAAACCATGAACCAATGCTCCAGAAGCGCGAGCA